>DAINBU010000039.1:0-40685 GCA_036732755.1 Planctomycetota bacterium | reverse complement strand
CATTTCGAGGACCTGCTCGAGGACGCGACCGTGATGGCCGTCGGCAACGACCTCACCTGCGTGCCCGACGACATCGACGTGATCTATCTCACGCGCATCCAGAAGGAGCGCTTCGCCGACGCGGTCGAGTACGAGCGCGTGCGCAACGCTTACCAGGTCGCGCCCGCGAACGTCGCGCGCTTCGGCCCGAAGGTCACGCTGATGCACCCGCTGCCGCGCGTGAACGAGGTCCATCCGGCGCTCGACGACCATCCGGGCGCGGCGTGGTTCGACCAGGCTCGCAACGGCGTCGTGGTCCGGCAGACGCTGCTCGCGCTCGTCCTCGGGGCCGCATGACACCGGCGCCCTCGGCCGGCGTCCCCGGGAACGCGGAGATGGAATGAAATGAGGAAGGCCGCCGCGTCGATGAAGGCCGCAGAGCCGACCGGAGCCCCGCCGGTGAAGAAGGACGTCAAGCTGCAGGTCAGCGCGCTGCGTTCGGGCACGGTCGTCGACCACCTCGGCCCGCGCACCGCCTTCAAGGCGATCCGCATCCTCGCGCTCGGCGAGGACGCGACGATCCTGGTCGGCGTGAACCTCGACAGCGGCAAGCTCGGCAAGAAGGACCTGCTCAAGATCGAGGGGCGCGAGCTCACGCCCGAGCAGATCAACAAGATCGCGCTGCTCTCGCCGGCCGCGACGTTCAGCATCATCCGCGACTTCGAGGTGGTGAAGAAATTCCGACCGGAGCTGCCGGCCGTCGTCGAGGGCCTGCTGCGCTGCGTGAACCCGGCTTGCGTCACCCAGGACCCGCGCGTCAAGAGCCGCTTCCTCGCCGTCCGAAAGGAGCCGCTGAAGCTGCGCTGCTTCTTCTGCGAGCGCTCGCTGCGCGAAGACGAGATCGAATTCCTCTGATGCCCCTCCTCGAAAAGCACCTGCGCGTCGCGGTCGACGGCTACGACCTGGCGGCGGAGCGCGAGCGGTACCGGTTCGACGACGTCACGGTGGGCGGCCTCTCGCTCAACCGCGGGCGCGCGCTGATCGAGATCGGCGGCGACATGAACGCCGCGCGCCTCGAGGAGGTCAAGCGCCGCCACGCCGACGCGATCTTCCCCAACACCGTCACGCCCGAGTCGCCGGTGATCGAGCTCGGCTACCCGCAGGCGGGCCACTACGTCCGCTGCGACGCCGGCACCTACTTCGACGCCTACCTCGGCGTCGCGCAGAAGCTCTTTGACGAGAACCACCCGAACTACCAGCGCATGGCCCAAGCGCTCGTGAAGCAGGGCCTCCTGCTGCGCCGCGAGATCAACACCGACGACTACTTCGTCGCGCGCCGCGGCGCCGAGGGGGTGCGCACGCCCCAGGACCTCGCGGCGCTCGTGAACGGCGAGGCGGCGCGCGCCTTTTCGAAGGGCGGCGCGAAGGACGCCGGCTGGAAGACCTTCTTCAGCAACAGCGGCACGGAGGCGATCGAGGCGGGGCTCAAGATCGCGTGCCGCGTCGCGCACGCGCGCCTGCTCGAGCGGCACGGCGCCGAGGTCGAGGCCGAGCTGATGCGCCAGCTCGGGATCCCGCGCGTGACGTTCTTCGAGAAGCGCGACCCGCAGGCGCTCTACGAGGACTACCCGTTCTTCTTCGTCGCGTGCGAGATGGCCTTCCACGGCCGCACGCTCGGCGCGCTGAACCTCACCTTCAGCAAGGCGGTGCACAAGCGCGGCTTCCCGAACTGGCGCCGCACGCGGCACGTTCCCTTCAACGGGAAGGTCGCGGACCTCGAGGCGCTGCTCGACGCGCGGCCGCTGCCCGAGATCCTCGCGGCCGACGGCGGCGTCGCGAAGGTGCTGGCCGACGGGAGGATCCCGCGCGAGCTCGTCGCCTGCTTCGTGACCGAGGCGTTCCAGGGCGAGGGCGGCTACCGGCTCGCCGACGCGACGTGGCTGCGCGGCGTGGCCGAGCTGCTCGCCCGCCACGGGATCCTCCTCCTGGCCGACGAGATCCAGAGCTTCGGCCGCACCGGCCGGCCGTTCCTCTGCGAGCACCTCGGCGTCAGCCCCGACATCGTCTGTCTCGCGAAGGCGGCGATCGTCGGGATGACCATTGCACGGGCTGGATTCGCCAGCGTGCTGCCGAACGGCTGGCACGCCAACACGTGGGGCGGCGGGAAGATCTTCGACAACCACTATGCGTGGACCACGCTGGACACCTACCTCCACCACAAGGACCCGGTCTTCCTCGGCCGCACGTACGTCGAGAACCAGCGCATCAAGGGCGAGTACGTCCGCTCCAACTTCGCATGGCTCAAGGAGCAGCACCCGGACCTCGTGCTCGACTTCGGCGGGCTGGGCGGGATGTGGGGCGTGACGGTCAAGCGTAGAGAGGAGCTGACGGCGCTCGCGTGGCGGCGCGGTCTCAAGCTGCTCGGCTGCGGGCCGTCGGGCGAGGAGTCGCGCCTGCGGATCCTCTTCCTCTCCGACGTCCTGACGCGCGAGGTCGACCACTTCTTCGAGGCGTTCCACCGCGTGCTCGGGGAAATGGACAGCGGCGGCGCCTGACCGCTCCGGCGTCGAGCCTGGACGACGCGGACTGCGCGGGTTATCTGCTTCGTGCCTGACTCGTGAGTTCGCGCTCCGTGCCGTCGTTCGTCCAGCGGAGAGCCCGAGCCATGGATGCGACGTCGCTCCTCGTCCGCGGTTGCGGACGCCTCGCGTCGGTTCTCATCGCCCTCGCGCCGGCGCTCGTCGCGCAGACGACCGAGCGGGTGAGCGTCGATTCGGCCGGACAGGAGGCCAACGGCGGCTCGATCGACGTCGTGATCTCGCGTGACGGCCGCTACGTCGTCTTCTCGTCCGCAGCGTCGAACCTGGTCGCGAACGACACGAACGCGATCCTCGACGTCTTCCGGCATGACCGGAATTCGGGCGCGACTGTCCGCGTGAGCGTCGATTCCAAGGGGACCGAAGCGAATGGTACGAGCCGTTCGTGCGCGGTCTCCGACGACGGGAACCTCGTCGCATTCGTCAGCATGGCGACCAATCTCGTCGCGGGCGACACGAACGCGTACCAGGACGTCTTCGTGCGCGACCTCGCGGCGGGCACCACCGAGCGCGTCAGCGTCGATTCCTCGGGCGCCGAGGCGAACGGCTTTTGCGCCGGCGCCGCGATGTCGGGCGATGGCCGCTTCGTCGCGTTCCATGGCAACGCGACCAACCTGGTCGCCGGCGACAGCAATGGATGCGCGGACATCTTCCTGCGCAATCGCTCGAGCGGGACGACGACGCGCGTCAGCGTGAGCACCACGGGTGGCGAAGCGGACAGAGACTGCCTGTCGCCCGCGATCTCGAAGGACGGGAACTTCGTCGCGTTCCAGTCGGACGCCAGGCATCTCGTCGGGAACGACCCGTACGGCTACATCGACGTGTTCCTCCGCGACGTCGCCGCCGGCAAGACGTCCCAGGTCAGCCTCACCCTGGGCGGCGGCCGGCCGTCCGGCGATTCGGTCCGACCGTCGATCAGCGACGCCGGGGATCGCGTCGCGTTCGAAAGCACCGCCAACGACCTCGTGACCAGCGACCACTCGCACTACGACGTCTTCGTGCGCAACGTGCCGGGCGCGACGACGACGCGCGCGAGTCTGTCGAGCGCCGGCGAGGAGCCGAACGGGGAGTGCGAGGAGGCTCACATCTCCGGCGACGGAGTGTTCGTCGCCTTCGAGAGCACCGCGAGCAATCTGGTCGATCACGACGTGAACGCGAGCGCCGACGTCTTCGTGCGCAGCCTTTCCAACTCCATGACCACGCGCGCATCGGTTGCTTCCGACGGCACGGGAGCCGACGGCGACGGCGGGTCGCCCGCGATCAGCGCCGACGGAACGTCGATCGGCTTCAACTCGATCGCGGACAACCTCGTCGCGGGCGATGCGAACGGCGCGTGGGACGTCTTCGTGCGCTCCCGCGTCATCGCGCCGGCGTCCGCGAGCGGATACGGGACGGGATTCGCCGGCACGCACGGAATCCCGGGCCTCTCGGTCCGCCAGTCGCCGATCCTGAACGCCGACGTGAGCCTCGACGTCGACAACTCGTCCGGCGCTTGGACGCTCGCGTTCCTCGTCGTCGGCGCGGCGCCGGCCGACATCGCGACCAACCGCGGCGGCCACCTGCTCGTGCTGCCGATCCGGATCTTCGTCTACCCGCTTCCTCCCGCCGGCGCGACGCTCGTCGAGACCGTCCCGCCGCTCGAGGAGCTCGCCGGAGTCCACGTCTACCTCCAGGTCCTCGAGATCGATGCGGGCGCCACGTACGGCTTCTCGTTCACGCCGGCGCTCGACCTCGGCCTCGGTTACTGAGTGGAGCCGGTCATGCGCGCGACCATTGCGCTTGTTCTGGCGGGCGCGGGCACCGTGGCCGCGCAAGCGCAGACGGTGCGACTCGCTGGCAGCGACAGCACGGGACCCGCGGTCTCCGCGGACGGCCGTTACGTCGCGTACCGCACCCTCGACGGTCTCGTCGCTGCGGACACGAACGGCACCTACGACATCTACGTCTACGACCGAACGACGGGAGCCGTCGCGCTCGCGAGCGTCGACTCGTCGGGGGTCGTGGGAAACGACGGCAGTCACTTCCCGGCGATCGCGTCGGACGGCCACGCCGTGGCGTTCGCGAGTTTCGCGACGAATCTCGTGGCCGGCGACCAGAACGCGACCATCGACGTCTTCGTCCACGACTTCGGCACGGGGCAGACCACCTGCGTCAGCGTCACGTCCGGCGGGGCGACCGGGAACGGGATGAGCATCCACTCCTGCATCGACGCCGCCGGACTCGTGGTCGCCTTCGACAGCGACGCGAAGAACCTGGTGACCGGCGACAGCAACGGCTGCACGGACGTGTTCGTGCGCGACCTCACGACGGGCACGACCACGCGTGCGAGCGTCGACGGCAAGGGAAACCAGGGCCTCGGGGCGAGCCACGCGCCCGCGATCTCCGCCGACGGGACGCGGATCGCGTTCGGCAGCGTGGCGCAGAACCTGATCCCGTCCGACGCGAACAGGAGCATCGAGGACATCTACCTGAGGGACACGGCGGCAGGGACGACGGAACTCGTCAGCCTCGACGACCAGGGGTTGCAGGCCCTCCCTGGCGCGTGGGATCCGTCGATCTCGTCCGACGGGAGCCGGGTTTCGTTCACCGCGTGGAACGGGGTCCTTCCGACGCAGGTGAATCGCGGCTCCGACATCATCTTGCGCGACCGCGCGGCCGCGACGACGACGCTCGTGAGCGTCACGGACGCGGGCGTCGACGGCGACGAAGCGAGCATGAAGTCGCGGATCTCCGGAGACGGCACCGTCGTCGCCTTCGTGAGCGCGGCAGACGACCTGGTCGGGAGCGATTCCAATCACGTGATCGACACGTTCGTCCGTGATCTGCGGGGCGGTTACTCCCAGCGCGTCAGCGTCGACGACCACGGGATGGAGGGAGACCGGGACTCGGACTACCTCGGTTCCCTTTCGCTCGATGACGCCGGCGTCGTGATCGCCTACTCGAGCTGGGCCACGAACCTCGACGGCTTCGAAGTGGACGGCCTGCCGGACGTCTACGTGCGCACCCGGGCGCCGCTCCTCGCGCAGTCGTCGAATTACGGCGCGGGTTGGGCCGGTTCGCTCGGCATCCCCTCGCTCGCGGCCGCGACGCCGCCGGCGTTCTCGACCGACGTCGTGGTCCACGCTTCGACGTCGGCCACGTGGTGGACGCTCGGATTCGCGTTGGTCGGCGCGAATCCGGCATCGATCCCGACGAACCTCGGCGGAACGCTGCTGGTCGACATCCTGGCGGTGATCCCGATCGCAGTCGGACCCGGCGGAGCGGACTTCGGCGGGCACCTTCCGGATGACACGGCGCTCTACGGCGGGAGCGCCTTCCTGCAGGTCCTCGAGCTCGACGCCGGCGCGAGCGACGGGGTCTCGTTCACGCCCGGACTCGAACTCGACTTCGGCCGCTGACGCGCGTCGTTTGTTGACGAGTCGTGGACGCCTTCGCGGCGCCCGCGCACCGTGGTGGCGCTCGACGTCCACCGTATGATGGTTCCCCCGTCGCGGCGACCGCCTGATTCCCGCGGTCGCGTCGGTGCCGGTCGATCGCTAGTCAGATCGCCCCGATCGGCTTCGCGATCGGTCGCGAGATCACGAGAGAGGTGGTCGCATGTGCGGATTCATCGGTGTCCTCGCTCCGCGCGGACGCGACGTCATCGGCGAGATCCACGACGGCCTGGTCTCGATCCAGCACCGCGGCCAGGACGCGGCGGGCGCGTGCACCTACAACGGCCGCTTCCACATCAAGCGCGGCATGGGGCTGGTGCGCGAGGTGTTCCGCGACGACAACATCGCGCGGCTGCGCGGCAACCTCGGCATCGGCCACGTGCGCTACCCGACGGTCGGCGGCGGCAGCGTCGACGACACCCAGCCGTTCATGGTGAAGCAGCCGTTCGGCATCTCGATGGCCCACAACGGCAACCTCACCAACTTCGGCGAGCTCAAGCGCGAGCTCACCGAACGCGACCACTACATGGTCGACAGCAACTGCGACGTCGAGGCGATCCTGCAGGTCTTCTCCCACGCGCTGGCGCAGACGGGCGTGGCGCGCCCGACCGAGGACGCGGTGTTCCGCGCGGTCGACGCGGTGTTCGAGCGCTGCAAGGGCGCCTACTCCGTGGTCGGGATGATCTCGGGGTTCGGCCTCTTCGCGTTCCGCGACCCCTACGGCATCAAGCCGATCATCATGGGGGAGCGCACCGAGAGCGACGGCAGGAAGAGCTTCTGCGTCGCGTCGGAATCAGTGCTGCTCGACCTGCTCGACTACCACCACACGTCGAGCTTGAAGGCGGGGGAGGCGATCGTCGTCCGCAACGACGGGACGCTGACGCGCCGCCAGATCCGCCACCAGCCCCACCACCCCTGCCTCTTCGAGTGGGTCTACTTCGCGCGCCCCGACTCCTTCCTCGACAAGGTGAGCGTCTACAAGTCGCGCCTGCGCATGGGCGAGCACCTCGCCGACGCCTGGAAGAAGACGGGCATCCACGTCGACGTGGTGATGCCGGTGCCCGAATCGGCGCGTGACGCCGCGCTCGCGCTGGCGCAGCGGCTCGGCGCCAAGTACCGCGAGGGGCTGGTGAAGAACCGCTACATCGGCCGCACCTTCATCATGCCGGGCAACCGACTGCGCCGTAAGTCGATCCGCCACAAGCTCAACGCGATCCAGCTCGAGTTCAAGGACAAGGACGTCCTGCTGGTCGACGACTCGATCGTGCGCGGCAACACCAGCCGCGAGCTGGTGCAGATGGCGCGCGAGGCCGGCGCGCGCAAGGTCTACTTCGCGAGCTGCAGCCCGCCGCTCAAGCACCCGTGCGTCTACGGCATCGACATGTCGACCAAGAACGAGTTCATCGCGCGCGGCCGCTCGGCCGAGGAGATCGCGAAGGAGATCGGCGCCGACTTCGTGCTCTACCAGGAGCTCGCCGACCTCGAGACCTCGGTGCGCGAGGGCAACCCGGAGATCGCGCAGTTCTGCACGGCGTGCTTCACGGGGAAGTACCCGACGAACGACGTCACCGAGGACGTGCTCGCCGCGATCGAGGGCGAGCGGATGCTGGCGCACAGCAAGGACGGCTGAGCCCCGGAGGGCGAGAGGAATCGTGGACGCGGTCGTCGCCTCGAACCTGGCGCTCTACCGCGCCGGCGCGGCGCTCGTCGAGAGGGCGTTCGGCGACGTGAAGCCGGACGACCTGTGGCGCCAGCCCGAGCCGCAGAGCAACCCGCTCCTCTGGCTGCTCGGCCACGTGACGCGCCACCGCTGCATGCTGCTCGAGCGGTGCGACCCCGACGCGCCGAAGTTCCCGTGGGGCGACGCGTTCGCGCGGGGGGGGACGCCGGGGGAGCAGGAGAAGGCGGTCCCGTTCGCCGACCTCCTGCGCTGCTTCCGGGAGACGAGCGCGCGGCTCCTCGAGCGGCTCCCCGCGCTCACCGACACCGAGCTCTCCGCCTCGCTCGGCCACAAGATGCCGCAGGGCGACGAGACGCTGCGGGGCATGGTCGCGTTCCTCGTCTTCCACGAGGCGTATCACGTCGGTCAGATCGGGTACCTGAAGAAGCAGCTCGGCTACGCGCCGCTCATCCGCTGACGAGGCGCTCGGAGCTCTGATTCCGCGCTACGGCGAGGGCCCGACTCAGGAATTCCCTGCCGCGGTCCACCCCTCGCCCGGCGCGTCCGTAGTCGTGCACCGACCTGCACTTCGGCTGGATTGACACCTTTCCGAGGGGTTCTTAGGGTCACGTGCCGATGGGAATGATCGCGGAGTTCAAGTGAGTGCTGATCCAGCACCCACGTCCGCGAAGCACGGCACCGGAAAGCCGGGAAGGCGTGAGTTGCAACGCCGTGCAGGGGGGCTCTGGGGTACCGAATGAAGAACACGAATTTGCCGCTTCTGAAGTTCTCCTGCGACAACCGGGAGTGCTTGTTCGAGTGCTACGTCAACCAGAACAACAACTTGCTGACGCACTACAACCCGAACATGGCGGCCCTGCTGGATTGGCCCTGCCCGGAGTGCAAGACCGGCTTCCTTCGCTTCAGCGCGACCAACACCAAGTTCGACTTCACCCTCCACAAGGAGGAGAAGCAGGAAGAGAAGCCGGAAGCCGCGGAACGCGCGATCCACTCCTGACGGAGTCCTGAACCGCCGCCGTCCCGCTGGCCGAAAGAACGGCCATGCGCACCCTGAAGCTCCGTTGCGGCGCCGGCACGACCGAGCTCACCGTCCCGAGTGACGCCCCGGTCCAAGAGCACGGGATCCGGGACGGCCTCCCCGCCGCGCGCGATCCCGCCGCGGCCCTCGCCCGCGCCCTCGATCCGCTCCGGCGCGGCGAGTTCGCCGACCTCTCCCGGGGCGGCCACGTCGGCGTTCTGCTCGACGACGCGACCCGCAGCGAGCCGCACGTCCTCGAACTCGCCGCCGTCCTCGACCTCCTCGCCGACGCCGCCGTCGCCCGCGCCACCGTCTTCGTCTGCACCGGCACGCACGACGGCCGCATGCCGGAGAACAAGGAGCTGCTCGCCGCGCTCGCCGGGTCGGTCGGCGCCTCGCGCTTCCCGAAAGCCGAGGTGGTCATGCACGACTGCCGCGGCCCGCTCGACGAGGTCGGCCGCACCTTGCGCGGGACCCGGCTCCTCGTGAACGCCCGCGCGCGCGACGTCGACGTTTTCCTCGCCGTCTCCGACATGAAGAACCACTACTTCGCCGGGTACAGCAACCCGGTGAAGGGGCTCCTCCCGGGGATCTGCGGCTTCGAGACGGCGCGCGGCAACCATGCCCTCGCGCTCGACCCGAAGTCGACGTTCGGCCACCATCCCTGGCACCCCGACCCCGCGCGCCGCGCGCAGCCGCTCGCCGAGGACATGGTCGAGGCGGCGGGGCTCGTCCTCGCCGGCCGCCCGGCCTTCGCGCTCTGCCTCTTCACGCGCACGAAGGAGGAGGTGCTCTGGGCGCAGGCAGGCCCGATGTCGCAGGTGGCGGGCGTCGGGATGGACTTCGTCGACCGCGCGACCAGCGTGACGGTCGCGCCGGCGCGCCGCGTGGTCGTCACGGCGGGCGGCCACCCGTTCGACGAGAGCCTCTACGCGGCGCAGCGCGCCCTCGAGCTCACCAAGAACGCCGTCGCCCCGGCGGGCGAGGTCCTCTTCTTCGCCGCCTGCAAGAACGGTATCGGCCCGCCCGAGGCGGTGCGCGGCTTCTACGACCGCCTGAAGGGCGACCTCGACGCCGTGCTGCGTTCGTTCGAGGGCGAGTACGAGATGTACTCGCACAAGACCTACAAGTTCGCGCGCATGCTGCAGCAGGTCGGCGCGATCCGCTGCGTCACCGACCTCGACGACGCGACGCTCGGCGCGGTGCACCTGGTGCGCGAGCGCGACCCGCAGGCGGTGCTCGACCGCTGGCTCCGCGAGAGCGCGACCGACCCGATCCTCGTCTTCCACGACGCGAGCAAGCTCGCCGTGCACGTCGCCCGCGCCGAGCCGACCCGGCGGGCGTGACGCCCGCCCCGCTCATTGGAAGGCGTGCAGCCCCTTCGCGGCGCGCCGCCGGTTCACCGCGGCGAGCGCCGCCGGCTCGCGCGCCAGGAACTTCACGAGCTGCGACGTCGTGACGTCGAGCGTGCGCGCCGCCTTGGCGAGGTCGTCGTCGAAGCGCGCCACCACGTCGAGCGCCTCCGCGAGCAGCGTCGGGAAGTCGTCGTGTCCGACGCTCACGGCGATGCGGTGCGCCTTGCTCACACGCGAGCGCCAGAGCTCGCTCGGGGCGAGCACCGTCCCGGCGGCGATCGGGGAGCGCAGCGCGAGCGCGAGCTCGCGCCGCAGCCGCCGGATCGCCTCGGAGCGGTTCAGGTCGAGGCTGCGCCGCTCGCCCGCCTGCGCCGAGATCCCGCTCGGCTTGTGGGTGAGCCGGACCATCGTGTCGGACTTGTTGCGGTGCTGTCCGCCGGGCCCGGGGCCGCGCGTGGTCCGGAACTCGACTTCCTTCAGCAGGAGCTCGATCGGCAGCGCGGCGGGGTGCATCGCGGCGGAGTGTAGAACGCTCGCCGCATGATTCGAGCCTGCATGGCCGCCGCGCTCGCCTTCGCGCAGGCCGCGCCGCCGCAGGCGGCCGCGCCGGGCGCGGCCCCGTCCGCGGAAGCGCGCCCCAACCTGCTCCTGATCACGCTCGACACGACGCGCGCGGACGCGATCGCGCCGTGGGGCGCGGGCGGCGTCGCGCCCAACCTCGACGCCCTCGCCGCGGAGAGCCTCGTCGCCGCCGTCGCGCACGCGCCCGCGCCGCTCACGCTCCCGTCGCACACGTCGATGATGACGGGCCTTTTCCCCTTCGCGCACGGCGTGCGCGACAACGACCTCTACCGCCTGAGCCCGAAGGCGACGACGGTCGCCGCGCTCCTGCGCGAGGGCGGCTGGCGGACCGAGGCGGTCGTCGCTTCGACGGTGCTGCGCGCCACGAGCGGCCTCGATCTCGGCTTCGAGAAATACGACGACCTGCGGCTGCGGCGCGCCCGCAACCTCGCCGTCGAGGCCGAGCGCCCCGCGAACGAGATCACCGACCGCGCGCTCGCGCGCCTCGCCGTCGCCGACCCGCGCCCGTGGTTCCTCTGGCTGCACTATTTCGATCCCCACTCGCCTTACGCCGCCCCCGACGCGCCGCCGCCGAGCGCCGGCCGCCGCGCCACCTACGAGGCGGAGGTGCGCTTCATGGACCGCGAGGTCGGGCGCGTCCTCGCCGCGCTGCGCGCCCGGCCCGACTTCGCCCGCACCTGGATCGTCGTCGCCGCCGACCACGGCGAGGGGCTCGGCCTGCAGCAGGAGCTGACCCACGCCTTCCTCTGCGAGGAGGGAACGCTGCGCGTGCCGCTCTTCGTGCGCGGCCCCGGCGGGGCGCTGCGCGGGCGGCTCGAGATGCCCGCGTCGACCGTCGACGTCGGGGTGACGCTGCTCGCCGCGGCGGGGCGGACCTTCCCGGCGCCGGTGCACGGCCGCGACCTCGTCGCCGCCTTCGCGGCGCAGCAACGCGGCGGGAGCGACGCCGACGCGCAGGCCGAGCGCGCGCTCTGGTTCGAGTCGTGGGCCGGCTACCACCAGTTCCGCTGGGCACGCCTCGAAGGCGTCGTCGCTGGCCGCTTCAAGTTCGTGAAAAACGTCGCCGACGAGCTCTTCGACCTCGCGCTCCCCGACGGCGAGCGGAAGAACCTCGCCACCGAGCGCCCTGAAGTGGCGCGCGCCCTCGCCGCGCGCCTCGACCACGTGCGCGGCGACCCGCCGATCCCTCCGCTCGACGCGGCGGCGCCCGACCTGGATCCGGCCGAGGCGGCCCGTCTGCGCGAGATCGGGTACTTCGGCCGCATGGTCGGCGAGGACGACGAGCGCGAGCGCGGCACGCTCGACCCGCGCGTCCACTACTCGAGCTACGTGAACCTCGACCTCGCCACGACGCTCGCGAAGCAGGGCCGCTACGACGAGGGCCTCGCGCTGCTCCGCAAGCTCTGCGACGACTACCCGAAGAACCCGAGCTTCCGCGAGTTCCTGGGCCGCGTCTGCGTCGAGGCGCGCCGCCCCGCCGAAGCGGAGCAGGCCTTCGAGGGCGCGCTCGCGCTCGACGCCGACCTCGTGACGGCGAGCTTCTACCTCGGCGCCCTGCGCCGCTCGGCGGGCGACGCGGCGGGCGCGCGCCGGCACCTCGAGCACGCGCTCGCGCTCGCCCCCGGCCACCTCGAGGCACTGCTCCAGCTGCGCGCGGTGCACGACGAGGCGAAGGAGTTCTCCGCCGTGCTCGCCGACTGCGTCGCGATCCTCGCGATCTGCGACGAGATGGGGGACGACGACGGCGCGAAGCTCGCCGCGAACACGCTCGACGAGTGGCTGCCCGGGGTGTGCGCGAAGCTCGCCTCCTCGCCCGAACGCAGGACGATCCTCGCGGAAGCGCGCACCCGGATCGGCGCCGACGCGGGACCGCTCGCGCGCCGCGCTGCCGAGCGCCTCGACGCGGAGCTCGCGCGCGCGCATTGAGCAGCGCGCGGCGCGGCGCTCGGTGGCGCTACCATGCCGCGCCCGCTTTTTCTCCCCGTTCGGAGCCTGTCGATGTCGTTCCTCCTCCGCGCCGGAGTCGCTTCCGCGCTCGCCGCGCTCCTGCCGCAGCCCTTCGCCGTCCTTCTCGCGTTGCAGGCGCCGCCCGCCGCCCCGTCCGCCGCGCCCCAGGCCGCGCCCGTCGCGCCGCGCAAGTGGGAGCACGAGAGCTCCGACCTCGAGGTGAACGCGCGCATCCACTTCGGCGCGCTGCCGAACGGTCTGCGCTACGCCTGGATGGACAACGCCGAGCCCAAGCACCGCGTCTTCCTCCGCATGCACGTGAACGCCGGCAGCCTCGGCGAGGAGGAGTCGGAGCGCGGGATGGCGCACTTCCTCGAGCACATGGCCTTCAACGGCAGCAAGCTCTTCCCCTCCGGCCAGCTGATCGAGTGGCTGCAGCAGAAGGGCCTCGCGTTCGGCGCCGACACCAACGCGATGACCGACTTCTCGCAGACGATCTACCAGCTCGATCTGCCGACGTCGGACGAGGCGATGGTCGCCGACGGCCTCTCCGTGATGCGCGACGTCGGCGACGGACTCCTGCTCGCCGACGCCGAGGTGAGCAAGGAGCGCGGCGTCATCGACGGCGAGGAGCGCGAGCGCGACTCGGCCCGCTGGCGCGTCTTCGTGAAGACGATCGACGCGGTGTTCGGCGGCTCGCGCCTGCCCGCCCGCATCCCGATCGGCGTGAAGAGCGCGCGCGACGCCTTCGACGGCAAGTCGATCCGCGCCTTCTACGAGCGCTTCTACCGGCCGGAGAACTGCACGGTGGTCCTGGTCGGCGACTTCGCGGGACGCGACCCGACCGCGCAGGTCGCGAAGGCCTTCGGCGACTGGAAGGCGCCGGCGGTGCGCGCCGGCGTCGAGCCGCCGCGCGGCACGGCGAAGCTCGAGACGAAGCTCTACTGCATCCACGACGCCGAGCTCCCCGACGTGCAGATCTCGGTGCAGATGCTGAAGCCCTGGGTCGAGCACGCCGACGACAAGGTGTGGCGCCTGCACGATCTCGCGCTGCAGTACGCGCGCGCGATGCTCAACCTGCGCCTCTCCGAGCTGGTGAAGAAGGGCGACGCGCCCTTCCTGCGGGCGGAGGAAGGCGAGGGCGGCGGGATCGACGTCCTCGACGGCGAGGAGCTGAACGTCGTCGCCACGCCGGCCCAGTGGAAGGAGGCGCTCGCGGCGGTGCAGGCCGAGCTGCGCTCGGCGCTCGTGAACGGCTTCGCGCCGTCCGAACTCGAGGAGGTGCGCAAGAACGCGCTGCGCGACCTCGACGAGGCGGTCAAGGGCGAGAAGACGCGCTCGAGCGAGGCCTGGGTCGAGGAGCTGCTCTTCGCGGCCGAGTCGCGCGTCGTCCCGACCGACGCCGCCGCCGACCGCGACCTGCTGCAGAAGCCGATCGAGAAGCTCACCGTCGAGGAGTGCGTGACCAAGCTGCGCGTGGCGTGGACGCAGGGCAAGCTCGTGATCGGCGCGACCGGCGGGCTCGACCTCGGGCCGGGCGGAGAGAAGCAGCTCGAGGACGCCTGGAAGGCCGGCAATGAGAAGGAGGTCGCGGCGCGCGCCGAGGAGAAGGCGGCCGCGTGGGGCTACGCCTCCGATCCGGCCAAGGCCGGCAAGGTCGCCGCGCGCGACCACCAGGCCGAATTCGACTTCGACACGGTCACCTTCGAGAACGGCGTGCGCCTGTTCGTGAAGAAGACCGACTTCGCGCAGCGCGAGATCGGGCTGCGCGTGCTCGTCGGCGAAGGGCGCCTCTCCCTCGAGAACGAGAAGCAGGGGCTCCATTTCCTCGTGCAGAGCGTCTTCGACGAGTGCGGCCTCGGCAAGCACTCGGGCGACGACCTGCGCCGGCTCATGGCGGGGAAGGCGGTCGGCGCGCAGTTCGCCATCGGCGAGGACGCCTTCATGCTCGGCGGTGCGACGACCGTCGAGGACCTCACGCTCCAGTGCGAGCTCCTCTCCGCCTACCTCGCCGACCCGGGCTTCCGCGAGGACGGCGTCGCGCAGTTCCGCCGCGAGCTCCCGCAGTTCTACGAGTCGATCAAGCACCAGCCGGGCGGGGCGATCGGGACCCAGGTCCTCCCGGCCCTCTACGGCGGCGACCCGCGCGTCGGGCTGCCCAAGCTCGAGGCGGTGGAGGCGGCCACCCTCGACCAGGCGAAGGCGTGGATCACCGCGGCGCTCGACGGCGCGCCGCTCGACGTCGTCGCGGTGGGGGACCTCGACGTCGACAAGACGATCGCGAGCGTGGCACAGACCTTCGGCGCGCTGCCCAAGCGGCGCGCCCCGCTCGACCACGCCGACCGCCGCGCCTTCCCCGCGATGAAGAGCGGCATGAAGGAGAGCTTCGAGATCGACACGCAGATCCAGAAATCGGCGGTGCTCGTCTACTTCCCGACCGGCGACGGGCGCGACACGGCGACGCGTCGCAACCTGCGCTTCCTCTGCGACGTCGTCTCCGACCGGCTGCGCATCAAGATCCGCGAGCAGCTCGGCGACAGCTACAGCCCGAGAGCGCTCATCGACGCGAGCCTCACCTATCCGGGCTACGGGCGCCTCTCGATCATCGCGATGGCCGAACCCGCCAAGGCGCAGGAGGTGGCGAACGCGTGCCTCGCCGTGACTGCGGAGCTCGCCAAGGAGGGCGTCACCGACGAGGAGGTCGACCGGCTGCGCGGCGAGACGCTGAACCACCTGCGCGACTCGCTGCGCATGAACGGCAACTGGATCGAGATGCTCGGCGGCTTCCACAGCGGCCGGCCGGTCGTCGAGGACCTGAAGTCGATGCTGCCGCACCACGAGAAGCTCAAGGCCGCCGACCTCACGCCGCTCGCGAAGAAGCATCTCGGGAGCGACCAGGCGTCGGTCGCCATCGTGAAGCCCGCCGGATCACCCGCGCCCCCCGCCAAGTGACGGTCGCGGCGTCCGCCGAGTGACTTTCGCGGCGGCCGCGGATTGAAGTTCGTCGCGGCCACTGCGGGGGTCCGCGGGGGAGCGGGCCGCCGGGGAGAAACTTCCGTTGCCGCGGGGCGCGAGGCCCTTGCGGCCCGCGGTGCCCATTTTCACAATGCTGCGCCTTTTCCTCGGCCGACCCCGAGGCGAAGGATGCCCTCGTCGAAGGCCCGGCAGCGCTGTCGGAGCCGGGCGGACGCCCGAAACCACCGGGCGGCGCCCCGATCTTCACCGACGAATCGAGCGCTCACGGAAAACCAGGGGAAGAAAGCATGGATCTGTTGTCGGCAACCGCGGCGATCGAGACGGCGCAAGGCGCCACGAGCCCGAACCTGCTGCTCGGGATCATCTTCGGCTGCAGCATCTTCGGCCTGCTCTTCGCCGGCTGGCTCGTGTCGTGGGTCCTGAAGAAGGACACCGGCACCGAGAAGATGCGCGAGATCTCGGACGCCATCAAGGACGGCGCCGAGGCGTTCCTCGCGCGCCAGAACAAGACGATCCTCGTCCTCGCCGCCGTGCTCGGCGTCGTGATCTTCGTCCTCTACGGCTTCGTGCGCGCCCACCACGAGTTCGACCCGACCAGCACGGCGCTCCAGCTCGCGTTCTGGACGACGTTCTCGTTCGGGCTCGGCGCGCTCTGCTCGGTCGTCGCCGGCTACGTCGGCATGTGGGTCTCGATCCGGACCAACATCCGCGTGGCGTCGGCCGCCCGCAATTCGCTGAACGCCGCCTTGCAGGTCGCGCTGCGCGGCGGCGCGGTGTCGGGAATGCTCGTCGTCGCGCTCTCGCTGCTCGGCGTCGCCGGACTCTTCGCGGTGATCGAGGCCTTCGCGGCGCCCGCGGCCGTCGAGCACATCCCGCTGATGATCGTCGGCTACGGCTTCGGTGCGAGCTTCGTCGCGCTCTTCGCCCAGCTCGGCGGCGGGATCTACACCAAGGCGGCCGACGTCGGCGCCGACCTGGTCGGCAAGGTCGAGGCCGGCATCCCCGAGGACGACCCGCGCAACCCCGCCGTCATCGCCGACCTCGTCGGTGACAACGTCGGCGACTGCGCCGGCCGCGGCGCCGACCTCTTCGAGTCGACCGCCGCCGAGAACATCGGCGCGATGGTGCTCGGCGCCTCGCTCGCGCACACCGCCGACATCAACCACCTCGGCTTCGCGGCCGGCGTCGTCGGCGTGATGCTCTTCCCGCTGGTCGCGCGCGCGTTCGGCATCCTCGCCTCGGCGATCGGCGTCCTCTTCGTGAAGATGAAGAGCGAGACCGAGGACCCGATGCACGCGCTGAACCGCGGCTACTACCTGACCGCGGTGCTCGCGATCATCGGCTTCGCGTTCGCGACGTGGTGGCTGCTCGCCTCGCCGAACAATCCCGACGCGTGGTGGAAGTACTTCATCTGCGGGATGATCGGCGTGGTCAACTCGATCGCGTTCGTGTTCATCACGCAGTACTACACCGAGTACAAGTACCGCCCGGTGCAGTTCATCGCCGAGCAGAGCAAGACCGGCCCCGCGACCAACATCATCGCGGGCATCTCGGTCGGCTTCGAGTGCACGCTCGCGTCGGTCATCGCGATCTCCATCGCGATCATCTCCTCGTACATGATCGGGCTCTGGGCCTTCCCGACGCCGGCCGGCATGAGCTGGACCGCGGGCGGCGGCCTCTTCGGCACCGGCGTCGCGACCATGGGGATGCTCGCCACCTGCGGCTACATCCTCGCGATGGACAACTTCGGACCGATCACCGACAACGCCGGCGGCATCGTCGAGATGAGCGAGCAGCCGGAAGAGATCCGCAAGCGGACCGACCGGCTCGACGCGGTCGGCAACACGACCAAGGCGCTGACCAAGGGCTACGCGATCGGCTCGGCCGCGCTCGCCGCCTTCCTGCTCTTCTCCGCCTATCTCGACGAAGTGAAGAACTTCATGGGCGACGGCGTCGGCTTGAAGGCCGTCAACATCTCCGACCCGAAGATCTTCGTCGCCGGCCTGCTCGGCGGGACGCTCGTCTTCTACTTCACGTCGCTCGCGATCAAGGCGGTCGGCAAGTCGGCCTACGCCGTCATCGAGGCGGTCCGCAAACAGTTCAAAAAACATCCCGGGATCCTGAAGGGGACCGAGAAGCCGAACTACCGCGAATGCGTCGACCTCGTGACGAAGAGCGCGCTGCGCGAGATGGTCAAGCCGGGGCTGTGGGCGGTCTGCATGCCGATCGCGGTCGGCCTGGTCTTCAAGCAGTTCGGCGTCGGAGCCGAGGCCGTCGCCGGGTTCCTGATCGTCGGCACGATCACGGGCGTCCTGATGGCGACCTTCCTCAACAACGCCGGCGGAGCGTGGGACAACGCGAAGAAGTACATCGAGTCGGGGCTGTTCAAGGTGAACGGCGTCGTGATGGGCAAGCGCAGCGATCCGCACAAGGCGGCGGTCGTCGGCGACACGGTCGGCGACCCGTTCAAGGACACCGCGGGCCCGTCGCTGCACGTCCTGATCAAGCTGCTCGCGACCGTCACGCTGGTGCTCGCGCCCCTCTTCATCTGAGTGGAGCGCGCAGGAATCCACGGTTCGGGCGCGGACGCCGCATCCTCGGCGGCTGCGCCCGCGTGTTTTCTGCCGCCCCGGGGCGCAGCCCGAGATTTCGTGATCCGTTGAGCGCCCAGGACCGTCCGAGGAAAAGGGGGGCGGCCTACCCGGCGCGCGATTGCGAGCGAGGTGGTAACGTCCCTCGCCTCGGGCTGCTTCCGCCAGGGAGAGGCCGTCTCGGTTTGTTCGGTTCCGAAGTTGTTTCCGGTCGACCGCACTCGCGCGACCAGCGCCTGCGGCCGGAATGGGAGGAACCACCGTGCACGAGCTGATCCAGCAGTGGTTGTCTGAATACGGCGTGGCGTGGAAGAAAAAGCTCGCGGCCCGTACCGGGTGCTGCGACTCACGAGCGGACGAGCTCCTCCCACCGACGGTCGAGACGCTCTTCGCAGTACTGCAGCGCGGCCGCCTCGACCTCGCCGCCTTCGTCCGCGGCTCCGACCCTGCGAGCCTCGTCGCGAAAGCCGACGTGCGCAGTCTCGCGATCCGCCACGGACTCGACGTCGCGAGCGCGCACGCGACGCTCGCCGCCATCGCCCCCGGAGTCCTCGAAGTGGCTCGCCGCACGGTGCGCACCGACGACGGCGTCGAGCGCATGCTCCAAAACGGCGCGAGCGCGAACGAGATCGGCGCGATCGGCGACCTGGCGAACCGCCTCTACCGGCAGCACGCGTCGTGATCGTCCGGCGCCGCCACCTCCTCCCACCGCGTACCGGAACTTGCGACGCCGCCCGGCGGGCCCGGAAGCCTCGCTTCCTCGCCCGCCCGGCGCTGCACGCCGCCCGCCTCCAGCGCGAGCGCCCCACCCGGCGCTCCTGACCTCGCCGTCCCGGCGACGCGAGTAGACTCCGAGCCTTCCGCCGCCGCCGCGCCGAGCGCGCGCGGCGGCGAGGTCGCGGGAGGGGGAGCTTGGCCGGGTCTTCCGTGGAGGGGGCGACCGTCCCGCGGCCGTCGCGCTGGTTGTCGGCGAAGCTGTGGATGCCGCTCACGCTCGTCGCGGTCACGGCGCTGTTGTTCCGGCGCGTCCCGTTCAACAACGAGAACATCTACCTCCTCGCGATCCGCCACTTCTGGCAGCCCGATCCGGCCAACTGGACCTATGCGGTCCGCTGGAACGAGCACCTCCTCTTCAACGCGACGCTCGGGGCGCTGGCGCAGGTCGTTCCGCTGACGGCGATCGCGTGGGGCGGGCGGATCGTCTCGTGGGCCCTCGTGCTCGCCGGCCTGTTCCGGATCGGGCGGCGCCTCGACGTCGCGCCGCCGCTGATCGCGCTCTCGATCCTGCTCTGGATCGGGATCGGGCAGCAGCTGGTCGGCTTCGAGTGGATCTTCCAGAGCTTCGAGGCGAAGGTGCCGGCCTACGCCTGCCTCTTCTTCGCGCTCGACGCCTTCCTGGGCGGGCGGATGAAGACGGCCGGCGTGCTGCTCGGGACCTGCTTCTCGCTCCACCCGGGCGTCGGCTTCGCGGCGTTCTGGTGCTTCGGGACCACGCTGATCGCGATGCGGCCGCCGGCGCGCGTCTGGCGCGCCGTGCTCGTGCCGGCGGCCCTGTGCGGCCTCCCGGGAATCATCCCGGCGCTGCTCGTGAGCCACGCCTCGACCGCGGCCGACCCGCTCGCGTGGCGCTTCGTCACGTTCCAGGCGCTGCCGCGCCACTTCAACGTCCTCGACTTCCCGCAGCAGAGCCTCGCCGCGCTGCTGCTCCTGCTCGTCTTCGTCTGGCGCGCGGCGCGCAACGAGCCCGGGCACGCCGGCCTGAGTGTGGTCTTCTCCCTGCTCGCCGGACTGAGCGTCCTCTTCACGCTCGGGATCGCCGCCTTCAAGCTGGAGCGCTTCGCGTGGCTGCAGGTCTTCCCGTTCCGCGTCTTCCCGCTGCTGCTGCCGCTCTTTGGCCTCTTCGTCGCCGCGCGCCAGCTCACCGTCGCGCGCCGCAAGCCGGGCGAGATCGTGACGCCGGCGCTCGCGCTCCTCGCGGTGATCAGCCTCGGGAGCCCGTTCCCGATCCTGCGCGAGGAGCTCGCGCTCAGCGTCGGGAGCTGGACCGCGACGGATGACCTCGACGCGGCGATGCGCTGGACGCGCGACCACGCGCCCGCCGACGCCGTCGTCGCGCTGCCGCCCGATCGCAAGGACGGCGACTGGGTGACCGGCCGCGCGACGGTCGTGAGCTGGTGAGCGGTCCCCTACGACCGCCTCGCCGAGTGGATCGCGCGGCTCGAGGACCTGCTCGGCCCGATCGACCGCACCAGCACGCGCGTCCCGGCGCGCGGCGAGCTGCTCGACCGCTTCAACGGCCGCCCGCAGGTGGAGCTCGAGCCGGCGCTGCGCCGCCAGCGCGCGACGCTCCTGATCTCGGCCGGCCGCTACACCTTCCCCGTGCTGCACGAGGTCGGGAGCTGGCGCGTCTACGACCTGGGCGCGCTCCGCAAGGACAAGTGACGCGCCGCCGCCGGCTCACTCACCGTCCGGGAGCAGCTCCTCGCGGTGGTTGGTCCACCAGGCGCGCCACGCGTCCTCGTTGCGCCCGAACTTCATCCCGGTGATCAGGCGCAGCGCCGCGAACGCGGCGATCCGCACGCCGCGGTCGTCGCAGCCCTGCAGCAGCTTCATCAGCGGGTCGACGCCGCGGATGTCCTTCAGGAATCCGAGCTGCTCCGCCGCCGCGTGCAGGACGAGCAGCGACGCATCGCCGTCGAGGCGACCGACGCAGACGTCCAGGGCGTCGGAGCACTTCATCGCGACGTAGGCGTCGAGCGCCATCGCGCGCACCCGCTCGTTCTCGTCGCGGACGCGCGACCGCACGCTCCCGGCGAGGGAGGGGATCGGCCCGCGGGCGAGAACGGCGAGCGCGCGCCGCCGCGCGTCGGCCTCCGTCGCCGAGAGCGCCTGCGCGAGGAGCGGAGCCGCCTCCTTGCCGCGCTGCCCGAGCCACTCCTGGCAGCGGTCGCGCACGCCTTCCTCGGCGTGCGAAAGGCCGTCGACGAGGGCGCTGCCGGGGATCTCGGTGACGGGGCGCGCCGCCGCGGCGACGCGCACGACCGCCGGTCCCCAGGCCACCTTCACGAACTTGCCGTCGTCAGCGAGGACGACCGACCCCTCCTTGGCGTCGGGGTCGATCGTCCAGCCGGCGAGCGGGCGGCCCTCGACGCGCAGCTCGACGTGCTCGCTCGTCGGCACCGGTGGAGGCGTCGGGTCGTCCGCGCGGCCGCACGGGGCGGCCAACGCGACGACCAGCGCGATGCGAACGGCGAGCAGCGCGCTCATCGCTGCGTCCAGGAGATCAGCTCGACGCCCACCGAGAGCTGCTTCTCGACCGTCGCGATCGCCTCGGAGCTGTACCCGATGTCGATCGAGCCGCTGACTTCGATGTCCTCGCCGTTGACGTTGCCCGGCGTGAAGAGCGCGCCGCGGATGACCTTGTCACCGCCTCCGCGGAACGTCACCGAGCCGGTGACGAAGATCAGGCCGACGAAGTCGAGGTTGCCGGTCACCTCGAGGTTGCCGTCGACCACGAGCACGCCGCACCCCTTCGACGAGCCGGAGAGTTCGAGGTTGCCTTTGGCGTGCGCGATCTGCGCGATCAGCTTCTCGCGATCGCCGATCTTGGCACTGGGCTCCTTCGCGTCCGCGTCGCTCCAGGTGAGCGTCGCGAGCGAGCCGAGCGCCTTGGCGTACTCCATGATGTCTTCGGTCGCGACGGTCGCGATGCTCGGCGGGAGACCCATGCCGACGATGTTGTCCTGCTGCTCGGCCGAGAGCTGCATTTCGATCAGTGCCGGGTCGCCCGTCGTCCCGATGCCCGCCACGTCGGGGTTCGGGCCCGGAGTGCCGTCGATGTTGGTGTCCTCGCCGCTGATCTTGAAGGCGTTGCCGTTGACCGTGAAGGTCGCCAGCGGGTCGTCGCAGTAGAACGCGCTGTTCACCGCGATGTCGAGCTTGGTCTTCTTCACGACCGAGCCCGCGTCCTTCGTCTGCGAGAGCGCCGCGGTGGACAACTCGCGCCCCTGGCGGTCGTAGGCGACGTTCACGCGCCCTTCGGACGTGATGCTGACGTAATCGGTCTCGGCGAGGTCATCGACCTTGCCGTTGTTGTCGTTGTCGACGCCGTCGCTCGTCCAGTCGGTGACGACGACGTGGGCGAGGCTGCCGCCGACGGCGAGGTCGTACTCGCCCGCCCAGTTCGGGTCGACGGCGAGCTTCGCCATGGCGTCCTGCGCGCCCGACGCCGCCGCGTCGCGGGCGGCGGCCACGACCGCCGACGCCTCGACCTGGTTGCGCTGGCGCACCGTCACCATCAGGAGCGTGCCGGCGACGCCGATCAGCGGGATCGCTGCGGTGATCGCCATCAGCGCCGCGGAGCCGCGCCTCGAGCGGATCTTCTTCCGGAGATTCATGGTCACCTCGGCTTCGTCATTGCACGAGCAAGCGGAACGCGGCGGCAAGCGCCGCCGCGGGATGGGACTTGGTGGCTGGACTGTTCAGGGCGACGACGATCTGGTCCCCCTGCTTGGTGAAGGTCGCCGTGGCGCCCTCGGGGATCAGGACCGCCGCCATCGCGCCGTTGTCGAAGAGCAGCGCGCTCTGGTTGTGATCGACGCCGCAGAAGAAGCGCAGCGGCGGCAGGCCGAGCGCCGGCGCGTAGAGCGGCGCGCCGACCGACACCCCCGCGACGCGGCGGAACTGGACGTTGTCGTAGACGACGCCGTCCTGCATCGGCTCTGGGACGAACCCGCCGACCGGGATCGCCTGCAGCGTCGAGCGGCTCGCGGCGACGAACTGCCCGCGGATCCGGTCGAGCGCCGCGTCGAGCCGCGTCGCGACCACGTCGGCCATGACCGTGCGGTCGGCCGACTTGAGCGCGTTGCGCGAGACGCTGACGCCGAGCGCGAGGATCCCCGAGAGGAAGACCGCCGAGATGCAGACCTCGACGAACGTGAAACCGCCCTGGCGAGCCTGGCGGGCCTTCATGACGCGGCTCCCAGGCTGGAGAGGCGGATGGTGCGCTCGTAGTGCTGCGGGCCGTGGCGGCCCTGCCAGTCGATGACGACGCGGATCTCGAGCAGGTGGGCGGGGTCGCCCGTCGGCGCCGTGATCCGGATCGTGCCCGGGAGCCCGTCGGCGTCGCCCTTGATCGAGCGGAGCGCCGCGTTCACCATGCCCGGCAGCGTCACGGAGAAGCCACGCGTGTCGTGGGTCGCGGTGATCGTCGTGAAGTTGGTCGCGGCGACGGCGGCGAGCTCGCGCTCGACGGCGTGGATCGCGGCGGCCTTCTCCAGCCCCGTGCTGTGGAGCTGGTTGGTGGCGACGGAGACCTGCGCGAGGCCGAGCACGGCCGTCACGAGGATCACCGTCGCCACGAGCACCTCGATCAGCGTAAAGCCGCCGATCCCCCGCTTGTTTCCCGGTTGTTTCATCATGGTGTGTGCAGCGTGTCCTGTTCCCGCTGGCAGTGCGGGGAATCACCCTGCGCAACCTACATCGACTTCGTGGAGTCGAGCTGAAAGCCGGAAACCAGGGGTGGCGGGCGGCGGCTTTTCCGCTCTCGCTTCACTGGGCAGCCCCGGGAACCGACGCGACGAAGTTTCTCGTCCGCGGTTCGATACGAGGACTTCGATCCCGAGCTAGCGGCGCGTCCACGCCGCGAGAAGCACGCCCGCCGCTGTCCAGCCGGCGAAGCCAGCGACCTGCACCCACGGATTCGGCTCGAGCGCGATCAGGTATCCGAGAAAGAGGCAGACACCCAGCCCGACGATCGGCAGGAGCCGCCGCGCCAGCAGGCGGCACAGGGTGCTCGCGACTTCGCTTCCCGGCAGGAAGAGCACGGCGAGGCAGGTCGTCGCGTATTGCACGAGCACCGCGACGTTGGAGAGCGCGGTGAGGCGGTCGAACTGCTCGGCGGCGCGGCCGCCGGCGCCGGCGACGAGGCCGCCGACGGCCGCCGACGCGCAGGTGACCACGACCGCGACGACCGGCGTCCCGAACCGCGGATGGCGCTTGCCGAAGGCCTTCGGCAGCATCCCGTCGTCGGCGAGCGCGACCAGGAAGCGCGGCGCGCACAGGATCGTCACGGCTGCGAAGCCGAGGAAGCTGACGCACGCGCCGACGACGAGGAGCATCTCGCCGGGCCGCCCGAGCACGGCGGCGGCGGCGGCGGAGAGCGGCCGCGCGGTCGCGGTCGCGACGGCGTCGAGCTGCTCGAGCGGGGAGGCGTTCGCGAGCCCCGCCGCGGCGAGCAGCGCCTCGCGCGACGGCCCGGTCAGCGGGCCGACGATCGCCTCGACGCCGCCGGCGCCCGCTTCGATCCGCAGCCCGAGCAGCGGCGCCGTCCCGAACGCCACGAGCTGCAGCCCGCAGTAGAGCGCTGCCGTGAGCAGCAGCGCGCCGGTCACCGCGAGCGGGACGTCGCGACGGGGATTCGCGAGCTCGCCGGCCGGCACCGGCACCACCTCGAAGCCCTGCAGGGGATAGAAGGCCGCGAAGAGCGCGCTGCCGAAGGCGCGGCCGAACGCGGGATGGGCGAAATCGGAGAGGAACGCGCCGCGCGCCGCCCCCTCCGCCACCGGCGCGTGCAGGAGGTGCCACCCGCCCGCCACCGCCAGCAGCACGAGCGGCAGGAGCTTGGCGACCGTGAGGAAGGTCGCCGTCCCGGCCGCCGGCTTCACGCCAACGCAATTGATCACACAGAAGAACGACAGCGTCGCAAGCCCGATCGCGATCGCCAGCACCGGCGCGGTCGCGCCGGGCAGGAAGAGGCCGATCTGCCCCGGCAGCGTCGTCGTCACCGCCGCCGCCGCCGCCCACATCGAGATCCAGGCGGTCCACGCCACGATGAAGGCGGCCCAGCGGCCGAGCGCCCGCTTCGCATAGAGGTAGGGCCCGCCCGTCTCGGAGTGGCGCGCCGACATCGTCGAGTAGCAGAGCGCGACCGTCGTGAGCAGCAGCGCGTCGACCGCGAAGGCGAGCCAGGAGGCGCCGCCGAGCTGGTGCGCGAGCAGGGCCGGCTTCTGGTAGATGCCCGACCCGATGATGTTGTTGACGCCGATGCAGAGGACGGTGAAGAGGCCGAGCCGCCGCGCCCGCTCGCCGCTGCCGGTCGACTGCGCCAAGTCGAGCTCCGTGGACGCGGTCGCCCGCGCCGCGCCGCTGCTCCGCCGCGCTACTTCGCGGCCGCCCCCTCGCGCTCCCGCTCGCGTGCGAGACGCAGCTTCCGCCGCTCGCGCACGATCTCGACGATGGCCGGCACGATCGAGAGGAAGATCACGGTGAAGATGATCGGGTGGAGGTACTTCTCCACCGTGCCGGCGCCGTAGCGTTCGTTGATCTTGCTCGCGCCGTAGAAGCCGATCAGCAGCATCGACGCGACCCAGCCGACGCCGCCGACGACGTTGAAGAGCGCGAAGCGGAAGTAGTTCATCCCGGCCGCGCCCGCGACGGTCGGCGCGAAGGTCCGCACGATCGGCACGAAGCGGGAGATCACGATCGTCTTGCCGCCGTACTTCTCGTAGAAAGCGTGGGCGCGCGCGATGTGCTTCTTCTTGAAGAGCAGCGAGTCGTCCTTGCGGAACAGCGCGGGCCCGAGCTTCGACCCGATCAGGAAGCCGAGCGCGTCGCCCACCACCGCCGCGAGGCAGGTGATCGCGACCATCGGCCAGAGCGCGATGGGGTGCTCGCTGTTCACGGTCGAGGCGGCGACGATGCCGGCCGTGACCAGCAGCGAGTCGCCCGGCAGGAAGAAGCCGACCAGCAGCCCGGTCTCCACGAAGACGATCGTCGCGATGCCGGTCGTCCCGTAGGTGCGGACGAGGTTCTGGATCCCCTCCGCGCTGAGGTAGTCGTGCCAGAGCTGGCGGATCAGGTCGAGCATGGCGGGCGGCGCGCGCCGCTCCTCGTCGGTCGGAAGCGCGTCACTTGCCCAGCAGCTCGTCGACCATCGGGCCGGCCTCGTAGACGTTGCGCAGCGCCATCAGGATGCCGGCCGAGTGGACCGAGACCGCGCGTGCCTGCACCTCGTCGTAGACGAATCGGTTCGACAGGCTCTGGATGTTGCCGTCGAAGATGATCCCGACCAGGCGGCCGTCGCGGCCGATGACCGGGCTGCCCGAATTGCCGCCGATGATGTCGGTGGTGCAGACGAAGTTGAACGGCGTGTCGAGTTGTTGGGGGGTGAGCGCGGCCCGCTTGTCGAGCCAGCGCTTCGGGAGCTCGTAGGGGTACTTGTTGTCGAACGACGCGCTGTGCTCGTAGAGGCCGTTGAAGGTCGTCTTCCACGGCACCCGCGCGGTCAGCTGCTCGAAGCCCTTCACCACGCCGTAGCTGAGGCGCAGCGTGAAGGTCGCGTCGGGCGGCTGCGACTTGCCGTACGCCTTGAAGCGAGCGCGCGCGATCTTCTCGCCGTTCTGCGACTCGACGCTCTCCACGTCCTCCTCGAAGCGCTTGCGCAGCTCGCGCAGGATCGGGTCGACGGTGCGCGCCAGCACGATCAGGGTGTCGGTCGACGCGTCGATCGCCGCCTTGCCGCCCTCGAACAGCTTCTTGCGCTCCTCCGGATCGGCGAGCTTCGTGCCCGCGAACGCCGCCTTCGCCGCCTCGGCCGGCGCCTTGCCGCCGAGCGCCGCCTTGATGAACGGGTCCTCCGCGCCGAGCTCCTTCTGCGCGAGCTCCAAGGTGGTCGCGAGCACGACCTCGTCCATGTCGAGGTGGATCGGCGCGGTGCTGAAGAGGCCGAGCTTCAGCGACTCGAGCCCGGCGTCGGAGTACTCGGGGAGGCGCTCGCCGTTGGGCTTGGGCAGCTCCGTCGCGAGGCGCACCAGCTGCAGCGCCTTGCCCGCCGCGTCGCCCCTCAGGCTCGACCAGTACAGGCGGTGGGTGTACTCGGCGAGCTTCTTGTACGCGCCCGCGATCGCGTCGAGGGCGCCCTGGTACTCGGCGAGCGCGGCCGCGTCGGCGGCGAGGCCCGCCTTCAGGCGCTTCTCCTCTTCGGCCTTGCGCGCCAGGATGCGCGGGTCCTCCAGGCCGCCGAGGTAGCCGGTGGTCGCCTTGTGGGAGTTGCTCATCCCGAAGATCGTGTCGTTGGCGCGCCGCTTCTCCTCGGCGCCGCGCGCCGAGTACTTCTCGAGCGCGACGATCAGCGCGGTGAGGAGCTTCAGGCTGCGCGGGTACTGCGTCGTGCGCAGGAAGTCCATCTGCGCGAGGGTGTTCATGCGGCCGGTCGAGCCGGGGTGGCCCGAGACGAAGACCAGGTCGCCCTCCTTGCAGCCCTCCGGGCTCCAGGAGAGGAACTGCTTGGGCTGGTAGGGCTTGCCGTCCTCGTAGACCCGGAAGAAGGTGACGTCGAGGTCGTAGCGCGGGAAGGTGAAGTTGTCGGGATCGCCGCCGTAGAAGGCCGTCTCCTGCTCGGGGCAGAGCACGAGGCGGATGTCGGTGAACTTCTTGTACCGGTAGAGGTGGTACTCGCCGCCGCGGTAGAGCGTGACGACGTCGCAGCGCAGGCCGGTCTTCTCGGTCTCCTCCTTCGCGATCTTGGCGATCTCGGCCTTACGCGCGGCATTGGCAGCAGCGCCGGTCATGTCGGGCTTGATCGCGCCCGTGACGCGCGCCGTCACGTCGTCGATCGAGACGAGCATGTTGAGCTCGAGGTCGGGGCACTTGGGCTCGCTGCCCGGCGCGCCGGCGTAGAAGCCGTTCTTCACCAGGTCCTTCTCGGGCGTGGAGAGCTTCTGGATCGACTCGAGCCCGACGTGGTGGTTCGTCATCACCAGGCCGTTCGCCGACACGAACGACCCCGAGCCGCCCGACATGAAGCGCACCGACGACAGGCGCACGTGGTCGAACCACGCCGAGTCGGGCGTGAAGGCGTAGACCTCCTTCAGCTTCTGGATCGGCGGGTTGTCGAAGGTCCACATGCCCTCGTCCGCGCGCGCGCTGCGGGCGGGAAAGAGCCCGAGCGCGAGGCCGAGCGCCAGGGGCGCGGCCGCCGCGACGAAGTTCGGGACGCGCGACGACGCACGAGCGAGGCGGTTCATCGGATCGATTCCTTCCTGCGGGACGGCCCGCCGGTCCAGGCGCGAGAGGGGTGATGCGCCTGCGGGGGGCGCAGACATTACTCGCGGGCGCGACGGGGCGAAATCCGGGGCCGTCCGACGCGGGCCGACGCCTTCCTCGACGGCTCGAATCCCGAATTCGGTAGCGTCGCCCGTGCGACGCGACGAGGCGGCGGAGCCCGTGGCATGGCGCGACGAGGGATCGTGGCGGTGCTCGCGTGCGCGCTCGCGCTGGAGGCGGCGGCGAGCGGGCAGCAACCTCCGGCGCCGACGAAGCCGATCGCGAAGCCGACCGCGAAGCCGACGCTCTACTACGTCTCGCACACGCATTGGGAAGGCGCGGTCTTCTTCACGCGCGAGGAGTACCCCGGGATCGGGCTGCCGCACATCGTCGCGGCGCTGCGGATGCTCGAGAAGCATCCCGACTACCACTTCACGCTCGACCAGGTGGCGTACGTCCGGCCGTTCCTCGAGCGGTATCCCGAACACGGCGACGCGTTCCGGCGGTTCGTGAAGGAAGGGCGGCTGCACATCGTCGGCGGGATGGACGTGATGCCTGACGACGTCAAGCCGGGCGGCGAGGCGTTCGTGCGGCAGATGGTGTACGGCAAGCGCTGGTGCCGCGACGCGCTCGGCGTCGACGTGAAGGTCGCGTGGCTGGTCGACACGTTCGGACACCATCCGCAGCTGCCGCAGCTGCTGGCGGGCGCGGGCTTCGACTCGTTCTGGTTCTGCCGCGGCGTGCCGCAGGACGACCTGCCGTCGGAGTTCCTCTGGCAGGGGATCGACGGCACGCAGATCCCGGCGTTCTGGATCCCCGGCTTCTACGGGCTGTTCCATGGCCCGCCGCGCGACGACGCGGGCTTCGCGAACTTCTTCCAGCAGCGCTTCGACGCGTTGACCTCGCACGTGCACGGACCCGAGCGCGTCGGCCTCGCGGGCGTCGACGTCTGTCCGCCCGAAGAGGACCTGACGCCGCTGATCCAGCGCTTCAACCAGCGCAGCGAAGCGCCGTTCGAAATCCGGCAGGCGGGGCCCGAGGAGTTCGCGGCGGTCGTCGCGAAACGCAGCGACCGGCCCACGTTCTCGTTCGACCTGAATCCGATCTTCCAGGGCACCTACAGCAGCCGCATCGAGCTCCATCAGGAGAGGCGCGCCCTCGAGTCGCTCCTGGTGAGCGCGGAGTCTCTCGCCGCGACGGCGGCGACGCTCGGCACGCCGCCGCGTGACGTCGATTTCGAGCGCGCGTGGGAGCCGCTGCTGTTCAATCAGACGCACGACCTCGCTTCGGGCGTGATGACCGATCCGGTCTACGACGACACGCGCCGGAGCGACGCCTTCGTGCGCCGGCTCGGCGAGGAGCTCCGCGACGACGCCTTCGCGCGCGTCGCCGAACGGATCGACACGCGCGGCGACGGTGCGCCGGTCGTCGTCTGGAACGAAAGCTCCTGGCCGCGCAGCGACGTCGTGTCGGTCGACGTCGCCGCGCCGCCGGGCGCCGCCTGGATGGAGGTCGTCGACGCCGACGGGCACGCGCTCGCGACGCAGCTCGATTCCGTGCGGCGCCTCGCCGACGGCGCGCTCGCGCAGGCGCGCGTCTCCTTCCTCGCCCGCGCCGTCCCGCCGCTCGGCTGGGCGACGTACCACGTGCGCGCTGCCGCGCCGGAAGCGGCGCCCGTCCCTTCGTCACCCAACGCGAACGACGTCCTCGAGAACGAGTTCTTCCGCGTCGTCGTCGACCGCACGACCGGCGCGCTGACGAGCCTGCGCGAGCGCTCGTCCGACCGCGAGCTCCTCGCCGCGCCCGCGAACGTCGTCGCGCGCTCGCCCGACGCCGGCGACCTCTGGGAGATCGGCCGCCCGCTCGACGGCGGCATGTACATCGCGTCGAAGGAGCGTCGGCCCGTCCCTTCCGTGGCGACCGCGCTCATGAGCTCCATGCTCAACGGCAAGCCCGCGTCGATCGCGCGCGGCCCCGTCTTCTCCGAGCTGCGCGTCGCGGACCACTTCGGCGGCGGCGAATTCGCGACGCGCATCCGCGTCGCCGCCGGCGTCCCGCGCGTCGACTTCGAGACGACGCTGACCAACCGCGAGAAGCACGTGCGCTACCAGGCGCTCTTCCCGACGACCATCGCGTCCGGACGCCGCGTCGACGAGATCCCGTTCGGCTCGCTCGAGCGCCCCGCCGGCGTCGAATTCCCGGTCCAGAACTGGATCGACTGGAGCGACGACCGCGGCGGCGTCGCGCTGTTGAACCGCGGCCTGCCCGGAAACGTCGTGACCGACGGCGTCGTGATGGTCTCGCTGCTGCGCGCGGTCGACCTGCGCGGCTACAACGAGGGCCGCTCCTCCGAGACCGGCTTCGAGCTGAATGTCCCGCGGACGCTTGCCTACTCGCTCGTCCCGCACGGCGCCGGCACGCACCGCTCCGACCTCGTCCGGCGCGGACTCGAATTCAATCGACCGCTCCTGGCACGCAAGTTCGCGGCGCACGCCGGGAGCCTTCCCGCGCGTCGGTCCGGCCTCGAGATCTCATCGCCCAACGTCGTCGTCACCGCCTTCAAGCTGGGCCCCGACGGCGCGACGATCCTCCGCCTCTACGAATCTTCGGGCCTCCCCGCGCCGCACGTGACGCTGAGCTTCGCCGCGAAGATCGCCGAAGCAGCGCGCGCCGACCTGCTCGAGGATGCGATCGCGCCGCTCTCCCCCGACGGCGCGACGCTCACCCTCGACCTCCGCCCCTTCGAGATCGCGACGCTGCGCGTCCGCCTCGCGCCGCTCGCGCAGTGATTGTCGGCGGCATCAGGACTCGGTCTAACCCGCCGAGTGTGCTCGATATCGGCCGCGCGACACCACGATTCTCGCACATTCGGCGACAACGGACTCCGATTGCAGCCAGGTTCTCCGGCTCGCGCTACTGCGTCAAGAAGGTCTCGACTCCACTCGCGAGGAGCTTGCCGTTGCCGTCGATGGTGAATGCCTGCATCTTGAGGCTGTTGGCTCCGAGGCCGAAGGGGACCGACGCACCGATGACCGCGCGACCCGTGGCGTCCAGGACTCCCAAGCTCAGGAGCGAGAATGTCGGGGTGCCGTTCACGTCGCGAAGGAAGAGCGCGTAGGGGTTGCCCGCGATACCCTGACCGGGCGTGATGGTCACAGTCTCCCCGCCGTACACGACTCGCGCGCGAGCGTCGACGAAGAACTTGTGACCCTTCCATGCGGAGACGCTTCCGACGTCGAAGTTCGCCCCGTTGCTTTCATTCGGTCGAGAAATGATGAAGTCCGCAAGACCATCCGAATCGAGGTCTCCTACGGGCGACACGGCGGTGCCGAACCCCAGACTCGCGAGATTCGACAGATCTTGGAAGTGGTAGATCATCCCGCCGTCGCGACCGGAGAAGACAAGCGCGGAGCCACCTACAGCACCATCCACGAAGACAGGAGCGCCGATCAACAAGTCGAGAACACCGTCGTCGTTCGTGTCACCGACCCCATGCAACGAGAAGCCGAGCCACCAATCCAGTGGAGAGTGCGTGGAACCATTGCCGTCCGAGGGCTCAAACGACATCAGCAACGACCCGTCCTTGCCCGAATAGAGCGCAGCGTATCCGCCATCGGCGACGACTCGATCATCGTGAGGTGCGCCGATGAGGATGTCGGCGTAGCTGTCATTGTTCGCGTCGCCGGGAATCGTGACGGCGAAACCGAAGGCGGCGTCATTCCTCGTCGATCCGAATTCATACAACAGCGCACCGGTTGCGCCGGAAAACACCGATACCGCACCACCATTCCTAACCCCGTAACTCGAATTGCTGTCGCCGACGACGATGTCGGGAACTCCGTCACCGTCAATGTCACCGCCACCTCCGAGGGCCCTTCCGAACAACACCGGCGGAGAGGGACTCGTGAGCGTCCAGATCAGGCTGCCGTCGACACCCGACAACACAAGGGCGTAGTTCACCCCGGAACCGACCACGAAGTCAGAAACACCGTCGCCACTCACGTCACCTACCGCGGCCACCGCTAGCCCAAGCGTATCCGTCGACACGCCATAGACCGAGTAGATCGGATTCCCGGAGTTTCCTGAGTAGGCAGTCACGACACCTTGCCGGAAGACGGTATTCGTCACGAACGGTGCCCCAACCGCAAAGTCGGTCGCGCCATCACCGTCAACATCCCCGAGTGCCGCGACGGAATACCCGAATAAATCGCCCGCATTGACTCCGTAGATGGAATAGACGGTCGCGCCACTTGCTCCGGATAGGACGCGGACCATCCCCGCATTCGTAGCCGCCGTCGAATCGACATAAGTACCTGTCACGATCTCAGAGACTCCGTCTCCCGTCAGATCGCCCAGAACATCGACAGCCCGCCCGAGTTCTTGATTTGCATGATCACCGAACGATTTCCAAATCTGCTCTTGGCCGAGCAATTCTGACGAGGCGGCCATGACTACCAAGCCGATCGCGATCAGCTGCACGACAGCACGTCGGGTATGGTCCATGAAGACTCTCCCTTTCAAACTCCGTTACCGTCGCTCTCGAATACGACGTCATCGATGGCACAAGGTCCCGCTGAGCTCCCGATGGTGCAAGTGAAGGAGAAGTTCGAGCCGCTCGAAAGCGGGAGCGAAAACCCGCTCCCATCATCGACGACGGCATACTCGTGAACGCTGCCGGTTGTCGGCACGGCGTTGAACGTCTTTGTCGTCGACGAACTACCCTGCGTGATCACGATGGTGATCGACGCGGCCGCGCTGCCGGAATTGGAAACGCGCAAGCGCGTCCGATAGCGATACGTCATGGTGGGAACCGTTAGCGGGGCCGGTTCTGGCGGGACAAGGCCGTTGAAACTCAATTGATCGCCGCTGACGAGACCGACGACGGACTGACCCCCATTGAGTCGATCGCTCGTCGGAGTTCCACCCGGCACATTGTTCGACTGGATCACCGGGGTCCCGCCACCGGCGACGACCGCGGACGTGAAACCTTCGGCTTCGACGGCGAGGAACGGATGAAGGACTCGCCCGAGCTGTTCGAGCCCCATCAGCAGTATCCCGTCGGTTTTGATGTACGACTCGGCCGGACCATACTCCGAACGCGAGAATGAGAACGGTGCAACGTTCCAGTTCGTGATCGGTCCGTTGAGCGGGTCGGGGATTCCGCAGATCCCAGTCAACGTCGTCGGCTGAGTCCACTAGTGCAACGCGTCGATCATCTGGATCGCAAAGTGGCGGCCGACGCCATTCACAAAGCTCGCACTCGCATGACCGAGGTCGTTGTCGGCGATGCCACTTGCGGATTGCACGTGTCGAGCAATAACTCCCATGTGCATTCCGAGCGGCCAGTTCAAAGTTCCGACGGATAGGCGGACCAACGGATTGAACTGCGCGCTGGATCTACCGAAGAACTGCGCGAGTCGCGCAGTGCCGTAGGACTCGATAGCGAAGAACTTGTCGAAGAACGGTTGCTCCCCGTAGAAGTCGGTCGGCGGCGTATCAAAGTTCCAGGTCCATCCCAGTTCCAGCGGGTTCCCAAAAGAGGTTCCGCAGAGTTGCGTCTGGTACCAGTTCGCGTACACGTCGTTCAACGACTGTTGCCACGTCTCGTGAGGCTGCGGGCTCTGCGGCCAGTCAGCGACGTTGTTCTCGATACAATAGAGCAGTGGGTCGATTGCGGCATACGCAGACGGGTCAACTTGTTTCGGGATGTTCACTGTCGCGCTCGCGCTGTTCTTCAGGAGACCTCCGCTGGTCCACCAGGGACCGACGACGGTCGAGGCTGTCGGCGGGAACTTGATTAGGTCGGTGCACAACTTGTTCCGCGCGTCCAAGAGTACGTTGGGGTCGAGACTGTAGTCGTAGATGAGAAAGTCGAGCATTGCCTGTGCGCGATAAGGAATGAAGAAATCAGCGGCCTTGGTGTACTTCGTCGAGAGGTTGTACAAATACGTACGGGAATCCATCGCCTGCGCAAAGTAGTCGGCGGCACGAGTCACTGCGAAGGGCTTGAGAGTGCGGCCAGCATCCGCAAGTGCCGCGCAGGACATCCAGAGGTTGTTGCCAGAATTCTTGTTATCATCACGGTCCAGCGCACCGGCTTGAAGTGAGCGGTGAAAGCGCGTGTGATGTTCGTGATATATGTGCCCTGCGATGTCTTCGGCCGTTGGGGCAGAGGCAAGGTGATGGCCGCGTGAGTCGCGTTCGCCAGTGGTTACTTCGTGGGCCAAAGCGCGAGTGAAATCCACGTTTTCGCTTGGCCCCAGCTTCAGCAGAAACTCCGACCCCACTTGGATCTGGTGAATCAAGTCTCGGATCTCTTGTGTCGAAAGGTGTGGGCGGCGCCGGCGGAGGAGGTTGCAAAACCCGCTGACGAATGTTCCCTGTGAGCGGTTCTCTCCATTTTCATTGCCTGCATCGAACCAGCCACCGCCGGGGTCCGCATTCAACGGACCCTTTGAGAAGGGGGGATGGTCGACCGCTTCGCGCTCGCTTCCATTCCTCCAACTCAGATTCTTGCTCGGATCGGAGACCAGCGTCGAATAGTAGAGGTTCGGATGAACGTCGAACGGGTCACTCTGCGCGTGGAACGGCGTATTCAGGCCGTCGTTTAAGTGTCCGTCCGCGGTGACGTACCATCCCGCCTGGTCGGTTGTGATCCGGTTCCACTCCCAACGCCACCAATAGATCGGCACGGTCGGATAGGTTCCCGCCGTCCCCGGAGCACCGAAGTCTTCATAGTTGGCGACCTCCTTGAAGCACGGTTCGCCCGGTGGATTTGATGGTGATGTGAAACTCTGTTGCGACACGCCGGCAGAGTCGAACAAGTTCCACGTGACGTCAGCGATGGCGCTAAGACCCAAGTTCCGCACGTCCGGGCTATTCGGTCGCATCGCCACCCACTGCGGACCAGCTGTGTCGTATCCAATCTGATTCGACATGATCGCGAACGCCTGCGGTGTGACCGATGCGATTTTGACCTCGTCAAGAATCCAGGAGGCGGCGCCGGCGCTGTTACCTCCTTGATCTAAATACCAGTGGACATAGACCTCTCGAGCAGAGCCGCTCGCGTAGAAAGGCCATTCGTACAACGAGAATCCCAGTGTCACATCCGTCAACTTGCCATAGGAGCCTGCGTTCTTGTCCGCCGTGCCGAACTCAACCCAACCGTTGCTCACTGCCGGGTAAGGTGGAGGGGCGCTCGGTGGGACGATTGGGATCCAATTGCCTCCGACGAGGTGCGAGATTCGTAGGTCAGCCCACGGTCTCCCGTCGTTCGTTACGCCTGGCGTCCCGATGAACTGCCAGTTGCTCGGGAATCTGAAGTAGTCCCACCCGAAATCGACGCGAAAACTGCGCGTCACGCCGGCCTGAAATGGTCCGATGTCGAAGGGGAGGCCGACAAGGTCGATCGCGCCCTTGTTCCCAAAAGTATCGTTGACGTGTCTCGCCAGCATCTGCGCGGTGGCGTTGGAACCCGACTTCCACGAAACCTGGATCGCAGCCCACGGACCGTCTGGACCACCGACCGTCGTGCCTCCTGTGATCGCAGTGGGAGAGAAGATGAGATTCATGACGCTGTCTGGACCGAGTCCCGTGCCTCCTCCCGAAACCCCCAGGTCGAATTGCACCCTCAAGAAACCCTCACACGTTCGTGCAAAGGGCCAGTGAATCGCGACGTTGTTGTTCGCGGGAAGCAGGTACGCGGCAGGTAGCGCGGCATCGATCGGGATGACGGCCCATCCGGCGCTGGGCGGAGCCGTATTGAATACGATGGGATATGGCGTCGTCGCCGAATAGGGGGTCGCGATCCAATCGAGCAGATTGTCTACAGGCGTGTTGGTGGTGACCGAGTCGAAGTTGCTGTCGAACGCGGTCTGCGCGTGGCCGAACGTCGAGGGGGAGGCTGCCGAAGCTCCGACGATTACTGCTCGAACGCCCCGGAAGAGTGCCCCCCGCCCGATTCGGGGCGTCATTCGTCGTTTCACCCCGCGCGCATGACAATTCGACACCTGAGTCCTCCTTCGATGGACTTGTCGCCGAGCGCGCATAGGTCACGAAGGCTCGCGGCCGGGAAGCGCGAGAGGGCAGACGCAGCGGACGGTAGCGCCGATTTCACATCTGACAAGGGGTCACGGACATCGGAAGGCCGAATGCCGGGGAAGAGCAGGTTCTTCGCGAATGAACGGTCCAGCTGGACGTTGCGACTATCGGCGGGATTAGGTCGATCCTGCGAATGACCGTCGCGATCGTCCGTAGCGAGACGGGCCTTTCAGATTCCGAAAAACTTCACCATGAGCACGAATGCCCAGCCGTCCGAGATGAAGGGCTCGTTCGAAACTGATGCGACGACTGGATGCGCCGGGCACATGTTGGAACGTCGTGCAACGACCTCGCGCGGCGCCGGGTGACGAGGTCTTCTATTGACCCGTGCCTGCGATGTCCCCGCACTCTTTCGCCGAGCTACCCGGCCCGCTTCGGCATCTCCGCCGACCGCCGGAAGAACTCTGCGAACGCAGCCATCCCGCCGCCGGCCTGCTGCCAATCGAAGTTCTCGTTCGGGGCGTGGTAGCCGTGCTCGGGGAGGGAGAGGCCGAGGAACATGATCGGGCACTCGAGGACCTTCTCCATCGTGATCACCGCGCCGATCGAGCCGCCCTCGCGCACGAAGACCGGCCGCTTCCCGAAGCCGAACTCGACGCAGTCGCCGGTGAGGTCGGCCCACGGCCCCTCGGTCACTCCCTTGTAGGGGGCGAGCGCGCCGAGCGGTACGACCTCGACGTCGGAGTTGAGCTTCTTCACGTGCTTGGTGATCTGGCGCATCACCTTCGCCGGGTCCTGGTCGGGGACGAGACGCACGCTGCACTTCACCTCGCCGCGTGGCGGGACGATCGTCTTGATGCCGGGGCCGGTGTAGCCGCCGGTCACGCCGTGGATCTCGAAGGTCGGCAGCGCCCAGATCCGCTTCATCACGTCCATCGCCTTGGTGACGCGGATGCTCTTGAAGGCGTGGTCCTCCAGGAACTTCGCGACGGAGAAGCCGCAGCGCTTGAAGCTCTTCTTCTCCTCCTTGGTGAGCTTGGCGACGTGGTCGTAGAAGCCGGGGATCTTCACCTCGCCGGTCTTGCCGTCGACGCACTTGGAGACGACCTGCATCAGCTCGGCGAGGGGGTTGCGCGCGGCACCGCCCGACGTGCCGGAGTGCTGGTCGGTGGCGCCCGTCTCGAGCTTCAGGAGGAAGCCCTGCAGCCCGCGCAGCCCCGCGGCGCAAGCAGGCCGCTCGCGCGAGACCCAGACGGTGTCGGAGACGACGACGATGTCGCTCGCGAGAGCCGCCTTGTCCGCCTCGACCGCCGCGGCGAACGACGGGCTGCCGATCTCCTCTTCCAGCTCCCAGAGGAACTGGACGTTCACGCGCGCGCCGTGGTCGAGGGCGTAGCGCGCGCCGAAGAGCGCCGCGAGCGCCGGCCCCTTGTCGTCGGTGGTGCCGCGCCCGAGGTAGCGGTCGCCGTCCTGCATGAAGACGAACGGGTCGGTCCTCCACTCGGAGGCCTCGCCGCCCGGCTGGACGTCCATGTGGTTGTAGACGGTGACGGTCGGCGCCGCGGGGTCGACGACGCGCTTGCCGACGACGATCGGGTGGCCGGCGGTCGTGAGCAGGCGCGACTCGAAGCCGAAGTCGCGCAGCGTCGTCGCGGCGAGCTCCGCCATGCGCGGCATCTCGTCCTTCGAGGTCGGATCGACGCTCACGCTCTTCGTCTCGACGAACTTCTTCAGCAGCTCCTCGTAACGCGCGCGGTGGGTCGCCGCGAACTGCGTGAGCTCGTCGCGCGAGTAGGAGGGCGTCGCGGGCGCGAGCGGCGGCGCCTGTGTACGCGACGACTTGGGACCCCGGGACTTCGACGACTTCGAACGCTTCTTCATCGGAGGAACTCCGCGCGCGCGGGGACGGGAAACGGGAGGGCCGAGCACGTTAGCAACCGCGAAATCGGCGCGTGTGAAGGCGGGCGCGGCGTACGCTTTCGCGCCATGGTCCGGGCGAACCGATCGACGCTCTGCGCCGCCTTCGCCGCGCTCGCGTTCTTCGCGGGGCTCGCCCTGTTCGGGTTCAACTGCCACGGGGTCGAGGAGACCGGCAGCGCGGAGCGCGACGGCTTCGTCGCGCAGGCCGAGCGCGTGCTCCGCGGCGAGCTCCCCGACGACCCGTTCCGGCCGCCGACGTACCCGTACGTGATCGCCGGCGCGAGCCGCCTCCTGGGTGGGGGCAAAGAGGCGCCGTTCGTCGCGGCGCGGCTGCTCTCGAACCTCGCGGCGGCGGCGCTCGCGTGGAGCGCATTCGCGCTCGCGCGTCGCCTCGCGGGCGGCCAGACCGCCGGAACGGAGAGCCGCGACGGGGCGCTCGCGGGAGCGCTCGCCTTCGCGCTGGTCGCCGCCAACTCCGCGACCTGGATCGACGGCCAGCACGTGACGACCGACATGCCGTTCGCGGCGCTCGCGGCGGCGGCGCTGCTCGCGGCGCTCGCGTGGCTCGAGCGGCCGAGCCTCGCGGCCGCGCTCGGCGCCGGGCTGGCGTTCGGCGGGGCGGCGTGCATCCGCGGCAACGCGCTGATGCTGTTGCCGGGGCTGCTCGCGGCGGGGTGGCTCGGGCGGCGGAGGTCGCCCGGCCCGCGGCGCACCGTCGAGCTCCTGCTCGCGGCCGCGTGCGCGACGGCGCTGCTCGTCCCGAACTGGATCCTGCGCGAGCGCGCGTTCGGCGACGCCTTCCACGACGAGAACTGGAAGAACCTCGCCTGGAAGCTGCACGGCTGGCCCGATTGGACGCGCTTCCCGTCGAGCTCGGAGCGCGGGAGCTTCCTGCAGATCCTCGCGAGCGAGCCCGCTGCGGTGGCGCGCGGCATGGGGGAGGAGCTGTGGCGGCTCGCGAAGAGCGGGCTCTCCGAGCTGTTCGGCAGCCGGTTCCATCTGCTCGCCGCGCTCGCCGGCGCGTGGCTCTGCGTCCGATCGCGCGCGGACGACGGGCGGCGCGCGCAAGCGAGCCTCTGGCTGCTCGCGAGCCTCGCGTTCTTCACGGCCGGCGTCGCTGCGGCGTTCTTCGCGTGGGGGCGCCTCTTGGTGGTCACCCTGCCGGTCGTCGCCGCGACGACCGCGGTCGGCGTGCTCTCGCTGGCGAAGTCGCCGCGCGCGCGCTGCGTGGCGATCGGCGTCGTCGTCGCGCTGGTCGGCTGGCTCGGCGCGAAGACCGTGATCTGGCGGTTGCCGTGGTTCTTCGACAACCATCCCCGCGCGGAGCTCGCGGAGCTGCGGCGGCTCGACGAGCGGCTCGCGCCGGGAGCGTCGTTGGCGGGGACTTCGCCGTTCCTCGGGCGCTACCTCGCCCACGACTACTTCGAGATCGAGGACGTCTCCGGCGCGGCGTCCCTCGATGCCGCCGCCTACTGCGAGCGGCTCGTCGCCGCGTTGCGCGAGCGCCACGCGGCGTTCCTCGTGGTCGGCGCGGGCGCACTGCGCGACCGGCCGCGCGTGCTGGCGGACGCCAAGGAGACGCCGGCCGGCCTCGAACTCGTCGAGGCGAACCACGGGTGCGGGTTCACCGTCTGGCGCGTCGCGCCGGTCCGCTGAAGCACGTGAAGCACGTGAAGCACGCGCCGCCGGCGCGTCACTTCACGCGGAAGGCCTGGGTGGCCGAGGTCACCGCGCCGAAGTCGTTGCGCGCGGTGACGCGCCAGCGGTAGTGCTGGCCCGAGACGAGCGGCGGCGTCACCTGGACGCTCGCCGTCTTGTCCGCGACCGAGCCGCCGCGGAAGACCTGGCCGAGGAAGACCGGCGTCTCGAAGGTCGCGTCGGTCGCGACTTCGACGAGCCAGCTCAGCGCGCCCGGCCCGGCCTTCCAGGTGAGCGTCGGCGTGGTCGTGTCGACCTGAGACTTCGCGGCAGGGCTGATCAGCGTGAAGGGCTTCGGGCCGCCCGGCAGGTTCGAGAAGACGTGCGTCGCGAGGAAGTCGCGCAGCACCGCGTGGCGCGGGAGCGACGGGTCGTTCACGCAATAGAACTGCGCGTACTCGCCGCCCTTCTGGTTGCGAAGCACCAGCGCGTCGCTGACCGGCGGTGTCGAGCCGTCGCTCGCGTAGAGCCTCGCGACCGACCAGGCGGGGTTGAGCTTCGCGACCTCGAGCGCGCAGCTCGAATCGAACGGCGCGAGCGCGGGGAGCGCAGCGCCGTCGGCGCGCACGTCCATGTGGCCACCGCCCGCGACCAGTTGCGGCGCGCCGGCGTTCAGCAGATCGTCGAGGGCCCACGGACCGGCGCCGTGCGTGAACTCGTCGCCGCCGAGCGAGAGGTAGGAGGCGAAGGGGTTCTGGCCGGTCCAGAGCAGCGAGTTGCCGCTGTTGAGCCACTGCTCCGCGAGCGAGCCGTTGTCCTGGCCCTTGTAGACCACGCCCGCGCCTTCATCGCCACATTGACCGCACCCGCGATGCGGGAGCGC
>DAINBU010000038.1:0-41180 GCA_036732755.1 Planctomycetota bacterium | reverse complement strand
GCGCCACCGGGATCACCGAACGGGTCAGCGTGGACTCGTCGGGCGTGGAGGGGAATGGCAACTGCTATGGCCCGTCGATCTCGGCAGACGGGCAGATCGTGGCGTTCTACGGCTTCGCCTCGAACCTCGTCGCCGGCGACACGAACGCGTTCGAGGACGTCTTCGTCCACGAGCGTTGCGAGATCGCGACCTGGTCCAACTACGGCACCGGCTTTCCCGGCACGAACGGCGTCCCTTCGTTCACCTCTCGAGCCGATCCGGTCCTCGGCACCACGGTCACCCTCGATCTCGCCAACTCGTACGGGAACGCGACCGTCGGCCTTCTCATCATTGGATTCCAGCGGACGACGATCCACACGAACTGGGGCAGCGACGTCCTCGCAGATCCACTGATCACTCGCGTCCTTGGCTTGCCAGCAAGCGGGGCGAGCCTCTCCGACCTGATTCCGAACGACGACGACCTCTGTGGTTTCACGGTCGACCTCCAGGCCATCGAAGCCGACCCGGGCGCTGCGAAGGGCGTGTCGTTCACGCCGGGGCTCGAACTCGTGCTCGGGCACTGAGCGTCAGCCCGGCGACTTGCCGGAATCGGAGCGCGACGCGTGGCGTGGCCTTTGGGCCGCCGTCGATCTCGCGCTGGCGACCGCCCTGCCAACGGTGAAGTAATCGCAATCTTGCGCTTCGGATGACCGGGCCGTTGTCGTCCTCCGTGGGGTTCACATACCCACAACAGAGGAGGCAATCCGATGAAGCGTTCAAGACTCTCCCGATGGGCCGCTGTCCCGGTCATGGCGGTCTTCCTGGCCGTCGCGGCCCGCGCCGACGAGGTGACCGACTGGCACGAGCACATGCTCACCTCGATCGTCACGGCGGCAAGCAACCCCCTCGTCAGCGGGCGCGATGCGGCGCTCGTGTCGGCCGCAATGTTCGACGCGGTGAACGGGATCGAGCGCCGGTACGCGCCGATCTACGTCACCGCCGACGCGCCGCGAGGCGCTTCGAAGCGTGCGGCCGCCGTCGAGGCCGCGTACACGATCCTGGTCTCGAGGTATCCGGCCCAGGTGACCGACCTGAACGCGAAGCGGTCCACGTCCTTGGCCGCGATCGCGGACAGCGGCCAGTCCCTCGCGCGGGGCGTGGCGTGGGGGCAGGAGGTCGCCCAGGCGATCCTTGACTGGCGAAGCACCGACGGCTTCACGTCGACGCCGCCGCCCTACCTCGGCGGAAGCGACGTGGGCCAGTGGCGTCCGACGCCGCCGGGGTTCGCTCCCGGACTGATGCCGCAGTTCGCCACCATGACTCCGTGGGGGATCGGCTCGCCGGACCAGTTCCGCCCCGCCGGGCCTCCCGCGCTGGACGGCGACCAGTACACCGAGGAGTTCGATGAGGTGAAGTCGATGGGCAGCATCGACAGCACGCTCCGGAGCACGGATCAGACCGACTCCTGCCGCTTCTGGCAGGCGTCGTCCCCGACTTTCCTCTGGAACCGCGTCGCGCTCGACCTGATCGCGGCGGGCGACAACGACCTGTCCGACCATGCGCGCCTGCTCGCGCTCATGAACCTCGCCACCACGGACGCGCAGATCGCGTGCTGGGACTCGAAGTATGTTTACGAGTTCTGGCGGCCGGTGACGGCCATCCGCCTGGCGGACACCGACGGGAACGACGATACGGTCGTGGACACGGGCTGGACGCCGCTCCTCGTGACGCCGCCGCACCCCGAGTACACGTCGGGCCACTCGAGCGCCTCGGCCGGAGCGGCGACGGTGCTGGCCGCCTACTTCGGCGATGCAACTTCGTTCACGGTCAAGTCCCAGACGGACCTCAGCTGGACTCGTTCCTTCTCGAGCTTCTCCGGGGCGGTGGACGAGGTCGCGGACGCGCGCGTCTTCGCCGGCATTCACTTCCGTGCGGCCTGCTCCGTCGGTGTGGAGATCGGCACCGGCGTGGCCGAGTACGTCATGGCGAACGTGATGGAGCGCCTCCACGGCGACGGCAACTAGGCCGGAATCCGTTGAGAGGAGATCCCTGTAGTCACACCGCGGGGCCGGCGCCGCTCGGCGCCGGCCCCGTGTTCCGGGCCGACGTACGAGAAGACCACTCGCGACGTGCTTCGGGCTCTTGTGGTCGGTACGGAACGGCGTCGCGCGATCACGGGCCGCGGCAGATGGCCGTCCAGTGAAGGACGAGCTCGTCGAGATCGGGGTGGTGAAGCGGCAGGCGAAGCTCGCCTTTGACTTGAAGCTGCGAGCCCGGCTCGAGCAGGCGCAGGTGGATCCGTCGTTCGGCGCCGGTCGCGGTGACGATCTTGGAATCGACGTTCGACGTCGACGTCGACGTCGCCGGCGGCACGGAGGCGCAAGCCGTCAACGTCACAACGAGCGTCGCCAGGATCGGGCGCCAGACTCGCGCTGAAAACGTCGCCCACCACGACGCCGACCCGCGGCGCGGCGCGGATGAAACTCCTCCGCTGCAGCTACTTCGTCTTCCCATGCTCGACGAACCCGATCCGGTCGTGGGGGTAGTCGAAGATCACGTCGAAGTCCTCGAGCAGGCCGCCGCCGATGGTGCCGGTGGTCCACGGGTCGGCCATGGCGCCGATCTCGTCCTCGCAGAAGATCACCTTGGGCCGGTCGAAGACCTTGCCGCCGATGCGGAAGACGTCGACGGTCCCGTTGCGCGCGCGCATCTGGCCGCCGATGCCGGCGAGCCCCAGGACGGGCGGGCCGGCGCGCTCGAGCAGGCCGAGCGAGCGCACGGCCGGCGAATGGAAGAGCACCGTCACGCCGGGCGCGCCGGTGTCGAGGCGGAAGATCCTTTCCTCCTCGCCGTCGTGGTCGAAGCCGGCGTGCACGTGGGCGTGGTTGCCGTGCAGCACGAGCGGGCTCCAGACCACGCCTTCACGAGCGAAGTGCACCGGATCGCAGAGGTCGACCGCGCCGGTCTTCATGTCGACGACGGCGACCGCGCGCAGCAGGAGGTCGAAGCCGACGATCCCGGCGAGCTTCACGCCGAACCCCGCTTCGAGGCCGCTCAGGTCGAGCTCGCTCCAGATCAGGTTCTTCACGGTGACCGGGCCGATCGTGAACGACGCCGTCTTCACGAAGCGGCTGGTCTCGCGCGCCGCCCCGCCGCCGCCGATCTTGCGCTCGCCGAAGCGCGCGAGCTTGAGCTCGTCGACGAGGGTCTTCGAGATCGCGCACGCGCCGGCGCCGCTGTCGAAGACGTACCACGCCGGCGCCTGGCCGGTGAGCGCCGCCTTCACGATCAGATGTCCGGTGCGCGCCCGCTTCCCGTCGAGGCGCGACGGCGCCGCCGGATCGAACGTCGTGTCGTCGGGCCGCGCGGTCGGCCGCGCGTAGGACGCCGGTGGCGCCGGCGCCTCGAGCCGCGCCGTCGCGAACTTCGTGGTCGAGACGAGGCCGTCGTCGTCGACCGCGATTTCGTCGGGGACGGCCAGCTCGCCGCCCGGCGCGCCAGCGACCGCGGCGTGCCAGTTCGTCCAGCTCCAGCGCTGCAGCTGGCCGTTCGACCGCCAGCGCAGCGTCGCCGGCAGGCCGCTCTCCGCGTCGACGTCGAGCTCGACAGGCAGCACGCCGTCGCGCGCGCGCAGCAGCAGCGTGCGGACGCCTTCCGCCGCCGCCGGCTTCTCCCCCGTGACCAGGATCGGCCCGTTCTCCAGGCACCACGCGCCGGTCGCGAGGCCCGTTTCGAGCAGGAGGTGCTCGCGCACGGCGAGCGCCTCGCTCACCGCCATGCCGGTCGCGTCGGCGTGCCAGGTGACGGCGCCGTCCCAGCCGTCGCGCTCGGGGAGCTCGCCTTCGACCGTCCGCACGAACCGACCGTCCGCTGCGATGCGCGCCGTCCACGTCCCCGCCACGCCGGCCTGGTTCTGGGTGCCGCTCACGACCAGGTCGCGGCCGCCCTTGCGGAACGCTTCGACGCCGGTCGCGGCGCGCGCGCGCTTCAGGAGGTCGGCGAGCTCGGCCTGCCCGTCGAGGACGAGCGACGCGACGAGGAGGAACGCCGCTCCGCGAACTGCGCCGAGCACGGCGACGTCACTCGACGCGGACGCGGAAGGCGTCGGCGTGGAGCTTGCCGGCGCCGCCCGTGCCGCTCACCTGGAGCAGGAAGTACATCGTCCCGGAGTCGTCGACGTAGTGCGACGGGTTCGCCGGCACCGGCGCGACGACGGTCTCCATCGCGCCGCCCGCGGGAATCGTGCGCGAGCTGAGCGTGAGCCAGCTCCCGTACGGGTAGGACCAGGTGCTCCAGTCGTAGAGGTAGATCGTCTCGACGGCGCCGTGGCAGTGCGAGTAGGCGCGCGTGAACTCGAGCGTGATCGCCTGCGGATCGAGCGGCCACACCTTGCGGACGGGGACGTCGAGCGAGATCGTGCCGCCCTGCGCGTCGCACGTCACGCGGCGTCCGTCGACGCGCACGATCTGGTCGAAGCCGCCGATTACGTTCGCGTTGGAGTTGCCGAGGTCGGACGGGACGTAGATCAGTCCGCGCTCGTTGGTCCAGTCGAAGCCGCCGACGACGTTGCCGTTCACCTCGAGGTCGAGGCGCACCGGTCCCGAGTGGGGCTGACCGTCGCCCTGCAACGGGGCGAGCGCGGCGACCACCTGGCGCTGCTGCGAGAGGAGCGCCAGCGGCGAGCCGTCGTAGAGGACGCGCACGGTGTTGGGTTGCTCGAGGCCGGCGCCCCAGAAGCGGATCGGCGGCCAGCGCATCGCCCCGGGGTGGAGCTTGCCGAGCAGCTTCAAGTCGCCGCCGACCGGCGACGCGAAGAGGAGGCGCGGCGCGACGCTGCCCGAGGTGACGCCGAGGATGCGGTCGACCGCCGCCTTGCAGTCGATGCGGCCGTAGTTCGTGTACTCGCCGAGGTTGGCGTCGAAGGTCGCGTGCGCGGTGTCCTCGAGGGCGGCGCGCACTTCGGCGTTGGTCGCGCCCGGCTTCGCGGAGAAGAGCAGCGCCGCGAGCCCCGCGACGTGCGGCGTCGCGCCCGACGTGCCGGCGAAGCCGGTCGTGTACCCGCCGCCCGGCACCGTCGCGACCAGCGAGACGCCGGGCGCCGCGACGTCGACCCAGCTTCCGTAGTTGGAGAACCACGTGCGATTGTCGGCACCGTCGGTCGCCGCGACCGAGATCACGTGCTCGTAGGCGCCGGGGTAGTACGGCATGACGCGCGTGTCGTTGCCGGCCGCCGCGACCAGGACGACGTTCTTCGACCAGCAGTAGTCGACGGCGTCCCGTTCCGCGGGAGTGACCTGGTCCGCGAAGAAGGACATCGACACGACGTTGAAGCCCATGTCCGCGATGTAGAGGAAGGCGGGCACGTTGGCCGAGTCGTAGAAGTAGCCGCTGTCGTTCGCGGCCTTGATGCCGACCAACTTGCAATTCGGCGCGACGCCCGACATGCCGATGCTGTTGTCCTGCGCCGCCGCGACGATCCCGACGCACGCCGTCCCGTGGCCGTAGTTGTCGTTGGGGTCGTTGTCGCCGTACGCGAAGTCCCAACCGTAGACGTCGTCGACGTAGCCGTTGCCGTCGTCGTCGATCCCGTTGCCGGGAGTTTCGCCCGGATTGGTCCACGCGTTCGGCGAGAGGTCGGGATGGGTGTGGTCGAGCCCCGTGTCCATCACCGCGACGACGACCGAGGGGTCACCCTTCTCCGTGTTCCACGCCTGGTCGGCCGTGATGTCGACCATGTGCCACTCGTAGGGCCAGTAGGGATCGTTCGGCGTCGAGGCGACCTTGCGCGCGTGGTCGAGGTCGGCGCGCTCGATCGAAGGCTCGTGCCCGTACGCCTCCTGCGCCGTGAAGTTGCGCCCCGGCTTCACCTCGACGACCTGCCAGCCGATCTGCGGCAGATCCTGCAGCACCTTCGCGCCGACGCGCACGTGCGCGGCCGCGATCTCCTCCGCCTTCGCCCCCTTCTTCACCTTCACGAGGAGACGGCTGGGATGGACCCGCAGGTCGCCTCCACCTTGGATGGCTGACGCCGAGGCGGCCGCCGCGAGCAGGATCGAGACGGCGATCGACGCGACGGTGCGAGGACGCGGCATGGCGGCGGCTCCGGTCGCGCGGAGGCGAGGGCACTGGGCGCGCGAGCGGGCGAAAGTACCGGGGCGCCCCCGGAACGACGAGCCGTGGAGACCCCCCAGGATCGGGAAGGCGGTTCTCGCTCGGGGACGAGTCCCGGAGACGGAGCGCGACCGGCGTCACTGGAACGAGATCGTCTCCGGGCTCGAGTCGGCGATGCCGTGGCCGCTCGCCTTCACGGCGTAGCCCATGAAAGTCATCGTGAGGCCGGAGAGGCCGGCGGGCACGGTGCCGCTGACCGAGAAGTTGCCGTTGCCGTCCAGCGCCCCGATCGCGACCGGCAGGAACGTCGGCGTGCCGCTCACGTCGGTGAGCACGATGCACGCGGGCGAGCCGGGCGCGCCGCCGCGGTCCTCGATCGTGATCGGGTCGCCGAATTGGTAGGACGGCTGGTCGGCCTGCAGGAAGAGGTCGTTGCCGGCGAACACGTACGCGCGTCCGGCCGACATTTGATACCGAGCATTCTCGGGTGCGCCGATCAGGATGTCGTCGATGCCGTCCCCGTCGAAGTCGCCGATCGGGCTGCTCGACCAACCGAGGTATTCCGGCCATCCGTTGTCGACCGCTCCGCGGAATTCATACAGGAGCGTGCCCGTGACTCCGGAATACACGAAGCACGAGTTGCGGCGCGGTGAGCCGATGATGATGTCCGCGAAGCCGTCCTGACTTAGGTCGATGCGTCCATTGGCGGGCAATTTGCCGAGTTGCTCATTGTTGAACGTGCCGTCGTACGTCCAACGCAACGCACCGTTGCTCCCGGAATAGACGTAGACCCTGCCCGCACCGATGATCGACTTCGAGTAGGCCGTCGATGAGATCGCCACGTCGGGGATCCCATCACCGTCGATATCGCCAAGTGACGATGCACCTCCTCCGAATCCGTAGGCGTAGCCTTCACCGGTCACAGACCACAACACGCTGCCGGATGCCCCTGAATAGACCGTGAACTCTCCCTCGCCGTTCGGACCACCTCGATAGGCGCCGATCCCGAAGTCCCCGTAGCCGTCTCCATCGAGGTCACCGAGCCCGCGGCCCACAAACATGTTCGTGTCGATCTTGCTCCCCGAGAACGAATACAGGACCGACACCGACTTTCCGGAATAGATGTACACATTGCCAGGACCCGTGTCGTTCGCGCCGACGCAGAAGTCCGCGACGCCGTCGGCGTCGATGTCTCCTGCCGGGGCCAAGTCGATCCCGAAGTTCAGTCCCGGGATCGCCCCCTTCAACTTGAACAAGAGGGCTCCGGTCGCGCCGGAGTACGCGAACACCTTCCCGGGCGTGTTTCCGAAGATGAAGTCGGGCGCGCCGATCAGGTAGTCATTCACTCCGTCGCCGTCCAGGTCGCCCGGCACGCAGCTCGACCAGCCGAACATCTGCTGCTGGAACTGCCCGACGTCGTGCTGCAGATCGATTCCGGACGCTCCGGAACGGACGTAGGCTGCGCCAACCTCCTTTCCCGTCGGAAGATTCTCCCGCGACGACGTCAACACCGCGTCCGGCACGCCGTCGCCGTCGACGTCACCCAGGCAGGCGACGGATGCTCCGAAGCTGTCATTCACCGATATTGGGCCACTGACGCCCGACCAGTCGCGCAACATTGCCTGCCCCGACGCGGCGCTGGAGGAGATGATCATGAATGCAAGACCAGCGACGACGGTGACGGAATGGATCTGTGAAGGAGGCATCTCTCGTACTCCCATGACACCTGATCACTGCGACGCAGGCAGCACGAAGCGACAGGCGAAACCGTCGCCTGTGGACAGGCCCCCGTTGTAGGACGAGTCATACGGATTCACGGTCGGGAAGTCCGTCGAGGACGTGAATCCACCGACGTATGCCCTCGATCCGTCGATCACGAGTGAAGTTGCCGTATCCGCGTTGACATCACCACCGAGGAACGTCGAGTAGGAGAGCTGAACAGCGGGGGCGGCCGCTCCGGTCCAGTCGAGTCGGGTCAGGAACGAATCGGGGCCGATCGTCGTCGTGTCGTGCGCGCCCACTGTTGTCGGGAAGAGGAGGAGATTACCCGGGTTCGTCGTTCCAACGACGATGACGCTCGTCGCGCTTACCCGGGCAATGGCGTACGCGACTTCGAGGTTGTCTCCGCCTAGGAGACTGCCATACCGCAGCTGTTGAATGGCGTTCCGATCGAGCTTCACGACCCATGCGTCCGTCGGACCTCCGACCGTCTGGTAGGCATCCGCTTCGCACCCGGCGTAGAAGCCTCCCGTGATCGTCGATGTCGGGAAACCCGCGGCACCGGCACCGCCCGCACCGCCGGAGCCATTCGCCGAGGTAGATCCGCAGCAATAGATCACACCGAGATTGTTGACCACGAGCCCGAGCAACCGGTCATTCCCCGTGCTTCCGAGATACGTCGAGTACTTGAGTTGAATTGCCGGAGGATCCGTCGGCTTGAGGACAGCGATGAAACCGTCGAGCGATCCCTGAGCAAGCTGCTGGAACGCACCTGTTCCTGTTGTTCCGTAATCCGCTGAAGTCGTTGAGCCGCCCAGATAGATGAGCCCGCTGCTTACGTCGACCGCGAACGCCTCGTCGTAGCCCGTCGCGAGACCTCCCACGTACGTCGAGTACGTCAGCGATCCGGTACCGCTGATCGATGGGTCGAACTGGGCGACCCAAGGATCGCCGCTCTGGCCGACAGCGACCGAATAGGTCGTGTCGTACGCGTTGACGAGCGGGATATTCGTCGCGTCGGTGCGGCCGACGACGGTCATGACTCCGTTGGCGTCGATCGTGATCGCGTTGGCGTGCGTCAAGAAAGGAGTGGAGGGTCCGGTACTCCCACCGAAGTAGGTGCTGTACAGCAGGCTCGCCCCATTGCTGCTGAGCCGGCTCACGAAGGCGTTCTGCTGCCCGGCCGGACCGGGTGCCGTGCCTTGCGGCGCACCCGCCACGATCGGGAAGTCGGTCGACTTCGTGGCGCCGCACAGCGACACGACACCGTTGGAGTCGACGACGACGCCATTTGCACCGTCGTCGCCCGAACCGCCAAGGTAGGTCGACCAGACGAGCTGGAAGCTCCCGATCAACGAAGGGTCGAACCGCGTGGCGAACGCGTCCTGGCCGCCGCCGATCGCACTCTGGAAACCGGTCTGAATCGGGAAGTTCACCGACTTCGTCGCCCCGACGACGGTGACCAATCCGTTCTGGACGTCGATCCCGTTGACCGCGTCGGCGTCCGAGCCACCCAAGAACGTCGACCAGTCCAAACCCGGGTCGACGACGACGCGCCCCTCTTCGGGGTTCACGAGTTCGAAGCCGTACGAGGTCTCGCCGAGCCGGCGGAATCGGCAGTCCGCCGGCCGCTGCGACCCGTCGGCGGTGACGTACCACGACTTCGGTCGCGACTGGGACAGGGTCCCGTACGCCGTGTGCATCTCGAGTGACCCGGTCTCCGAGACGTCGATGCCGTCGACTCCGTCGCAATCCACGCGCACTGCTTCGATGCTCGTGGACGAAGCGAGCTCCAGGTCGTATTCGAGACGCCCGTCTCGATTCCCGATGACGACGGAGACACCTGGGTAGACGTCGTCGTAGCGGACGCTCTCGAAGAGGGCGACATTCGTGTGCCAGGCCGCGGGGTCGTCGCCGCGCAGGTAGTTCCGGACGCCGGGGAGCGGATGCTCGCCCCGCGGAGGGGACGCCGCCGCGCCGGCGAATGCCATGCGCACGCCGACGCTGCCCGATTCACCCTTCTCGTTCTTGGCTTCGAGCCCCAGCATGATGGAGCTCGATTCGAATCCGACGAGCAGTCCGCGGCCGCGTGCGACCAGCGTCGCAGGAGTATTCCACTGGCCCCGGTTCGCCTCGAATACGACGGGCATTTGCGACAGCATTCGCGTCGCGTTGTGTCGCGTCGCGACGACGCCTTCGGAAGCGTGGATCGACGCGGCCGAGGACGCAGGTCCATCAACCGCAGCGTTCAGCGGCTCGTTGGAGCGCCCCCCCCCCTCGGGAGTCCTGCTCGCTTGGCGACGCTGGATCAGCGATCGAGCTGCGGATCGATGCGATCGTGGCCGCAACCCCGATTGCCAGGCCGAGCACCAACCCGCTCGAATGGACTGCAGCAGAGCGAAGGGACGCGGACTCCGATCGACGCGACATGTCTTGACCCCCATGTTCGACTGAGTTCTCTGGGCAGATTCCTCGCGGGCGCGAGGCACCTCATGTTCGACCGCTGCGGAATCTAGACCGTCACCAAGGACTGTCAACGATCGCCTCGCCTGGTCGAGTCAAGATTGGATTCAGAGACGAGGGGCGCTCCTGACCCTGTCGAAATCGCCGACCAACGGACTCGCGAGTTGGTATCCCGCATCTCGCATCGTGGCAACGCTTCGCCCGGGGCCTACCCAGCGACCTGCATCTCCCCACCACCTTCCGCGCCACGCGCCATAGGTGATCGCAATGCTCGTCGTGACGACGCCCGGGCGAGGCGGCGCGCGGCGTCCAGGTTCAGCGTCCGATCGCGAGCTCGAGGCCCTGCGTGAACGACACGCCCTTCTGCGCGCCCGGGTCGAGCTCGAGGGCCTGGAAGTCGACGACGAGTCCGCAGAACGCATCGTCGCGGGGGATGTTGGCGGTGAGCGTGGTACCGGTCGGCGGCAGGACGATGAGGAGGGTCGTCGTCGGGAGGAGCAGAAGGTCGCCGCCGAGCGACGAGTGGATGGCCGCTCGCTGCGTCCCGACGAACAGCAGGGCAGCGGTGAAGACGCCGGACGAATTGGCGAGGTCGAGCGCGAGGGCCGAGCCGATCGCCGGGAACGCCTGCGACGTGAACGTCGGGACGCCGAAGCTGCCCGCGAGACCGGCGCCGTAGTTGGTCCAGCTCGCGAGCGCGCTGCAGCGCTCGCGCGCATAGACCTGCCAGCCCGAGACGCCGGCGACGAGGTCGTCGGCGCGGCTCGCGAAGACGACGACCTGGCCGTCTCCGGCGAGCGCGGCGAGGCGGCTGTCCCAGTCGGCGGGCGCACCGGTCGGCGCGACGCTCACGCAGTCGGTGAAGCCGCCGAGCCGGTCGTGGACGAAGACGTCGCTCGCGACGTTGGTGTCGCCCGGCACGAGGTTCTGCGCGAAGGTCGTGAAGGCGACGAAGCGGCCGTCCGCCGAGATCGCCGGCAGTTGGCACGGCGCCTTCGCCTGCGCTCCCGACGTGGCGACGCTCGCGCGCTCCGTCGCGCGGCTCCAGCGGTCGTGGACGAAGACGTCGTCCCAGCCGTTGGTGTCGTTCGGGACAAGGTCGGTCGCGTCGCTCTCGAAGGCGACGAAGCGGCCGTCGCCGGAGAGCGCGGGGCCGTCGACCACGAGGCCGTCCGTCTCGTTCCCCGCCGAGTCGACGCTCGCGCGCTCGGTCGTCCCGGCGCCGCGATCGCGGACGAAGGCGTCGCTCGCGCCGTTGGTGTCGCCGGCGACGAGGTTGCTCGCGAGGCTCGTGAAGGCGACGACCGATCCGTCGGCGGAGAGCGCGGGGCGCTCCGAGCTCGCGTCGTTCCCCTGCGCGCCCGACGAGTCGACGCTCACGCGCTCGGTGATCCCGGTCGTGCGGTCGTGGACGAAGAGGTCGCTCCGGCCGTTCGTGTCGCCCGCGACGAGGTTCGTCGCGGCGCTCTCGAACACGACGATCCGGCCGTCGGCGGAGAGCGCGGGGAAGCGGCTGTCGGCGTTCGCCTCCGCGCCGCTCGAATCGACGCTCACGCGCTCGGTGACGCCGGTCGCGCGGTCGTGGACGAAGACGTCCCAGCGGCCGTTCGTGTCGCCGGCGACGAGGCGCGTCGCCTTGCTCGCGAACGCGACGAACGCCCCGTCGGCGGAGAGCGCGACCCCCTGGTCGCCCTCGTTGAAGTCGGAGCCGCTGCTGCCGATCCCGGGGTTCCCGACCGAGTCGACGCTCTCGACGGTGGTGATTCCCTGCGCGCGGGCGACTCCGCCCGCCGCGACGCCCGCGCAAACCACGAGCGCGAACTTCGAGATCCCCATCGTCCTGCCCCTCACCCCGCGACCTGCTTGACCCCCATCTCCTTCAGCGCCGCGCGGATCTTCGCCGCCGCCTCGTCGAGCGCCTTCGGGTCGGGTTTCTTCTCGGCGCGTGCGAACTCCATGTGCTCGGGCGCGGAGATCGGCATCAGGTGCAGATGCACGTGGAGCACCTCGAGGCCGACGATCGCGAGGCCGACCTTCACGGGCCGGTACGCCTTCATGAGCGCCTTCCCGAGCGTCTGCGCCACCTGGAACAGGTGGTTGCGCAGCGCGTCGGGCAGGTAGGTCCAGTGGTCGATCTCCTGGCGCGGGATCACGAGCAGGTGGCCGGGCGTGATCGGATTGATGGTGAGGATCGCGAAGCAGTGCTCGTCTCTCCAGACGAAGCGGCCCGGGATCTCGCCGTTCAGGATCTTGGTGAAGACGGTGGCCATGGGCCGGGATGATGGCGAAGCACTCGGCGCGGCGCGAGTGCGTCGCGCGGGCGCCGCAGCGGTTTCGCCGGTTTCGCCCGCGCGGGTGCGCCCTACCATCGGCGCGCGATGCACGAGCTCGACCTCATCCTCACCCTGACGGGCGGGCTCGCCGCCGCGCTCGTGCTGGGGTACGTGACGCACCGGCTCGGGCTCTCCCCCATCGTCGGCTACCTCGTGGCCGGCATCGTCGTCGGCCCCCACACGCCCGGCTTCGTCGCGAACCAGGAGCTCGCCGAGCAGCTCGCCGAGGTCGGCGTCATCCTGCTCATGTTCGGGGTCGGGCTGCACTTCCACTTCGACGAGCTCCTCGCCGTGCGGCGCGTCGCGGTCCCGGGCGCGCTGGTGCAGAGCCTGGTTGCGACCGTGCTCGGCGCCGTCGTCGCGCACGCGTTCGGCTTCGGCTGGACCGCCGGCATCGTCTTCGGCCTCGCGATCTCCGTCGCGAGCACCGTCGTCCTCGTGCGCGTATTGACGGATCAGCGCGAGCTGCACACGCCGGTCGGCCACATCGCGGTCGGCTGGCTGGTGGTCGAGGACCTCTTCACGGTGGTCGTACTGGTCCTGATGCCGCCGCTGTTCCAGAAGGGCGGCGACGCGGCGCCGCAGATCGGGCTCGTGCTCGGCGTGGCGGCGCTCAAGATCGCGGCGCTCGTCGCGGTGACGTTCCTGGTCGGGGGACGGGTGATCCCGTGGCTGCTCGAGCGCGTCGCGGCGACCCAGTCGCGCGAGCTCTTCACGCTGACCGTCCTGGTCGTCGCGCTCGGGCTCGCGGTCGGGTCGGCGAAGCTCTGCGGCGTCTCGATGGCGCTCGGCGCGTTCCTGGCCGGCATGGTGGTCGGACGCTCCGAGTTCAGCCTGCGCGCCGCCTCCGACGCGCTGCCGATGCGCGACGCCTTCGCCGTCCTCTTCTTCGTGTCGGTCGGGGCGCTCTTCGATCCGCGCCAGTTGATCGAATCGCCCGGCCTCATCGCGGCAACGCTCGGCGTGATCCTGGTCGGGAAGCCGATCGCGGCCTTCGCGCTCACGGCCGCGCTGCGCTACCCGCTGAAGACGGCGCTCGCGGTCGCGGTGGCGCTGGCGCAGATCGGCGAGTTCTCGTTCCTGCTCGCGCGGCTCGGGCGGCAGCTCGACGTCCTGCCGCCGGTCGCGATGCACGCGCTGGTCGCCGGCGCGATCGTCTCGATCCCGCTCAATCCGCTGCTCTTCCGGCTCGTCGACCCGGTCGCCGCGTGGCTCGCGCGGCGCCGCCGCGTCGCCACGCCGGACGGCGCCGTCGAATCTGTGCCGCACGAACCGCGCGAATCTCGCGAACCGCGCGACCCGCGCCATCGGGCGATCGTCGTCGGCTACGGCCCGATCGGACAGATCGTGACGCGCATCCTGCGCGAGAACGACATCGAGCCGACCGTCGTCGAGCTCAACCTCGAGACGGTCCGCGCGCTGCGCGCGGCCGGCATCGCGGCGGTCTACGGCGACGCGACCCACAAGGACACGCTGACCGCCGCCGGCGCCGCGACGGCGGGCAGCCTGATCCTCGGCGCCTCGCAGATCCGCGCCAGCGGCGAGGTGATCCGCCTCGCGCGCGAGCTGAATCCGGAGATCGACGTGCTCGCGCGCGCGACCTACGTGCGCGAGCTGGGCGGCCTGCTCGCGAGCGGCGCCGCGACGGTAGTCTCGGGCGAGGGTGAGGTCGCGCTCGCCTTCGCAGAACGGATCCTCCGCGACCTGGGCGCGACGCCGGAGCAGATCGACCGCGAGCGCGAGCGCGTCCGCGCCGACCTCCTCGGCCGCGCGCCCCGCTGAGGCCGCCGCCTTCGCATTGGAAGTTCGGGGCCGCGGCCCGAGAATGTCCGCATGCCAAGGATGCGCGCGGAATTCGAGGAGCTCGAGAGTCGCGACCTCGCCCCGTACGCGCTGCTCTCGAGCGCGAGCCGCGGCCGCAAGCGCCCCGAGCCCCCCGACCCGCACCGCACCGACTTCGCGCGCGACCGCGACCGCATCGTCCACAGCGGCGCCTTCCGCCGGCTCGAATACAAGACGCAGGTCCTCGTCAACGGCACCGGCGACAACTTCCGCACGCGCATGACCCACACGCTCGAGGTCGCGCAGATCGCGCGCTCGATCGGACGCACGCTGCAGCTGAACGAGACGCTGGTCGAGGCGGTCGCGCTCTGCCACGACATCGGCCACCCGCCCTTCGGCCACTCGGGCGAGGAGGAGCTGCGCGAGCTGATGGCCGAGCACGGCGGCTTCGAGCACAACGCGCAGGCGCTGCGCATCGTCGACCTGCTCGAATCGCCCTACCCCGACCGCGTCGGGCTCAACCTCACCTACGAGCTGCGCTCGTCCCTGCTGAAGCACGGCGTGAAGAGCGCCGGTCCGATCGCCGACGACATCGTCGCCGAGCCGTACCCGTGGCTCGAGGCGCAGGTCGCCGACGCCGCCGACTCGATCGCCTACCACAGCCACGACCTCGACGACGGCCTGCGCTTCGGCGTGTTCCAGGAGGGCGAGCTCGGCGAGCTCGAACTTTGGAGGAAAGCGCGGGATCTTGCGAAGCGTCGCTACCCGAACGCCTCCGCGCGCGAGCTGCTCCGCCCGACCATCCACCAGACGCTGCAGCTGCCGATCCTCGACCTGGTCGAGGAGACCGGGCGGCGCCTGCAGGAGGCGGCGCCGCGCGACGCGCTCGCGGCGCGCCGCGCGAAGCAGCGCCTGGTCGGCTTCTCCGACGCGATGGTCGCGATGCAGGCCGAGGCGAAGCGCTACCTCTTCAAGCGCTTCTACTTCGCCGAGCAGGTGGTCACGGTGCGCAGCGAAGCGCGCCGCGTCCTGCGCGAGCTCTTCCTTCAACTGCAGAAGAGCGGCGCGGGAGACTGGCGGCAGACGTGCGACTACGTCGCCGGGATGACCGACCGCTTCGCGCAACTCGAATACGAACGGCGGGTGAAATGATCGATCGTCCGATCCGCGCCGCGCTCGCCGCGGTGCTCGCGTTCACCGCAGTTCTCCTTCCCGACGCCCGCGCCCAGGCCGGCGCCGACGCCGAGCTCCCGATCGTCGCGAAGCTCGAGGCGGACCGCGACCAGGCCGACGGCGAGCTCCTGAAGCAGCTCGCGGCGTTCAAGACGCCCTCGGCAGCCAAGGCGCTGGTCGGCTTCTACGGCAAGCTCGCCAGCCTCTGGATGAAGCGCGAGGTGCTGCGCGTGCTGCGCGAGTTCGACGGCGTGGTGCAGGCGGGGAACACCGCACTGGACCATGTGGCGACGGTCGCGGCGAACGCGGTCGAGCCCGAGCTGCGCGACGCCGCCTTCGACACGCTCGAGCACTGCCCGCAGACCGGCCGCGCCTACCTCGCGAAGATCGTCGAGCTGCCGGTCCAGCAGCAGGTGCGCGAGCGCGCGCTCGAGCTGCACGCCGCCGCCGCCGGCCCCGACAACAAAGGCGACGCGGTCTGGTACCGCAAGCTCTTCACGGACGAGAAGCTGCCGCACAAGCTGCGCGAGCACGCCTTCGAGGCGCTCGCGAAGTCGCTCGACGCCGCCGAGCTGCAGAAGTTCTTCCACGACGTGCGCGACGGCACCATCCGCCGCATGGCGCTTGAGGCGATGCAGCGCCAGAAGACGCCGGGCACGGCCGAGCTCGCGCTCGAGACGGTCAAGCAGACGAACGTGTTGCCAACGGACCGCGCGCATGCGGCGTCCGTGCTGGTCGCGGCGAAGGGCGCCAAGGCGGCCGACGACCTGATCGAGGTCGCGCTGCAGCAGGCGACCACGCAGTGGCAGCTGCGCGGCGCCATCGCCGACCTGCTCGTCTCCCTGAACGACCCCGCCGTGAACAAGAAGCTGCTCGCGCGGGTCGGCCTCGGGAAACCGCACGAGCAGTGGTTCGCGCTGCTCGCGACGCGCCACCTGGTCGCCGGCGACGAGAAGCTGCTGAAGAAGGTCCGCGCCACCCTCGACGACAAGGACACCGAGCTGCGGCGCGTCGCGATCCGCATCGTCGGCGAGCAGAAGGACGCCGGCGCGGCCGACCTGCTCGAGAAGGAGCTGAAGAAGCCGAAGGATCCCGGCGACGCCGCGCCGATCCTCCTCGCGCTGTCGCGCATCCGGGCCGGGGGCGATGGAGCCTCGGCGTGGGAGAAGCGGCTCGTCGAGATCTCGAAGGAGGACGACCGCGACCGGCGCAATGCCGCGCTGCAGGCGCTGCTCGAGACCGGCGACAAGAAGCACGCGGCCCTCTTCGTCGAGCGGCTCTCGCATCCCGACTGGACCACGCGCATGCTCGCGCTGCAGGCCCTGGAGAAGCTGCGCGATCGCGATGCCGTCGGCGCGATCATCGCGCGCATGCCGAAGGAGAGCGGCCGCATGCTGCTCGAATTCGCCGGGACGCTGTTCCGTCTGACCGGCGAGCCGCACGACGACAATGCCGTCGTGTGGAAGCGCTGGTGGGACGACGGCGGCAAGGACGCGCCGCTCATCACGCCGGAGGACCTCGAGAAGAAGATCGCCGACCGCGAGAAGAAGCGCCTGCAGCAGACGACGTCCGCGCCGCGCTTCTTCGGCGTCAAGATCGAGTCGCACGACGTGGCCTTCGTGGTCGACGTCTCGGGCTCGATGGCCGAGCAGCTCGAGACCACCCGGATCGACGGCAAGCCCGCGACGCGCCTCGAGGTCGTGAAGCAGGAACTGGTGAAGTCGCTGCGCTCCCTCGACGCGAGCGCCCTCTTCAACCTCATCACCTTCAGCTCGGGCGTGACCAAGTGGAAGGAGGGCGTGGTCGCCCTCTCCGACAAGACGCGCGCGGAGGCGATCGACTACGTCGGCCACCTCGGCTCCCGCGGCGGCACCAACATCTATGACGCGCTGCAGGTGGCGTTCACCGATCCGAAGGTCGACACGATCTTCCTGCTGACCGACGGCGAACCGAGCCAGGGCGGCGTCACCGACCTCCAGCTCATCCGCGAGCACGTTGCGCGCCTGAACGAGACCCGCCGCGTGCGCATCCACTGCATCGGCGTCGGCGGCGACTTCCCGCTGCTCGAGTGGCTCGCGCAGGACGCGGGCGGGACCTACGTGAAGTTCAATTGATCGGGCGCGCGTCGCGAGGAGCTGTGCGTCTCGGGCCCGGACAACCTCGACTCCGCGGTCTCAGTCCGCGAATACCTTTTCGAGAGCGTCGACGACGACCATGCGGCGCAGCCAAGCGGTCACCTGCTCGGATGAAGCCTTCTCGACTCGGGCGCGCAACGCAGGATCGAGGCGGCCGAACTTGATCTCGAGCAGTTCCAGAAGGCTGTCTCGTCGCGTCGCGATCTGCAGCTGCTCCGCAGTCGTCGCCATGGCCTTGCTCCATTCCGCCGGGACGAGCGAATTCTCGAAGGCCGAGTGAACCGTCTCGATCGGCACCTCGTCGATGTTGACAGCATAACGGGCCAGGCGCGCGATGGCCGGCGAGTGCGCGCTCACGTTTCGCAACGCGAACAGCGTGAGCCGCACGATCGCGTCGCTCGCGCGGCCGAGGATCTGCGTGTCGGTCTGGCGCGCGTCGATCGAGACGAGCGTCACCACTTCCGTTCGCGCTCGTCTCCACCGATCGGCCGGGTTGTTCTCGGCTCGGGCGCCCCCACACTCGTCGTCGGAATGCGGATCGTTCGATGGATGGTCGCACTCAGATCGTGCGGCTAGTCTGCGCGACTTCCGTTCTTCGGAGGCGCGCCCGTTGTCGACGTCCACGCGATCTCGCGCCACGCGTTCGAGCGCTGTTCGCGAAGCTCGGGGACGGAGACGTGGAGCGATGAAGGGGCTCCGCGTCTACGTCGACACGTCCGTCATCGGGGGATGCTTCGACCCGGAATTCGCGTGGTGGTCCAACAGCCTCGTCGCGGACTTCCGCCGTGGAAGGTTCGTCCCGGTCCTGTCCGATGTGACTGCGGCGGAAGTCGTGTTGGCGCCGACCCGCGTGGGAGAACTCCATCAGGAACTTCTCGCGATGGCGGGTCCCGTCTTGCCAGTGACCAGCGACGCGCTGTCTCTCGTCGCGGGGTATCAGTCTCGCGGTGTCCTCGGCGCACGATTCCGCAATGACATGCTCCACATCGCGATCGCGTCCATCGCGAGCGTCGACGTCCTCGTCAGTTGGAACTTCAAGCACATCGTGCGGCTGGACAAGATCCGCCTCTTCAATGCGGTCAACCTGGAATCGGGGTACAAGGCGCTCACGATCTATTCACCCCGGGAAGTGACGAGCCATGAAGCCGACTAGGATTCATGCGGTGAAACTGGTCCGCCGTATTCGCGACGCGCAGGTGAAGTCGCTCGCCAAGTTGAGCCCGGAAGAGGTCATTGCTTTCTTCCGCGCTGCGGGCGAGGCGGCGATGGAATCCGCAGGGCGTGGGACGTCAGCAAAGTCGAGCCGGCGGCGCGCCCGCTGACCTGCGGAGTCCGCGGAGGAGCGCCAGGTCCCGCCCCCCTCTCTTTTGGCGCGAACTCGCGGCGAGCGGTAGAACGCCCCGCCCGATGACGAAGCCCGAGCCGAAGCCCAAGTCCACCACCCTGCCTGCGCGCGGTACGCGCCGCGACGACGACGCCGAAAGCCCCGAGCGCGTGTTCGCGTCGATGGAGCAGCTGCTCGGCCGGCCGTTCCAGGATCGCGCGCTCCTGAAGACCGCGCTCACGCATCCGTCGATGCGCGACTTCGCGAAGGTGAGCTACGAGCGGCTCGAGTTCCTCGGCGACGCGGTGCTCGGGCTCGTGATCGCCGAGCACGTCTACCACCGCTTCCCGGAATCGGACGAAGGCGAGCTCACGCGCATCAAGTCGTCGGTGGTGAGCCGCGCCGCGCTCGCCCACCTCGGCAAGCGGCTGCGCATCGCCGAGCACCTCCTGATGGGCAAGGGCATGCACAACCAGGGTCCGGTGCCGCGCAGCGTGACGGCCAACGCGACCGAGGCGATGATCGGCGCGCTCTACGTCGACGCCGGCTTCGATCCGGCGAGGGAGTTCGTGCTGCGCCACCTCGGCGACCTGATCCGGCGCAGCTCGACGAAACGGCCCGCCTCGAACCACAAGTCGCTGCTGCAGCTCCATACGCAGCGCTTGGCACTCGGCACGCCGACCTACCAGGTGCTCGCCGTCACCGGCCCCGACCACGAGCGCACCTTCGAGATGCGCGCCCTCCTGAACGACCGCGTCTTCCCCTCCGCCATCGGCGCCAACAAGAAGAAGGCGGAGCAGCGCGCCGCCAAGCTCGCGCTGCGCATCCTCGAAGCCGAGGAGAAGGGCCTCGCCGCTCCCGCGCCCGACGCTGATGCCGCCGACGACGAGGCGGAGTGAGCCGGACCGGCGGGGATCAGGGACGCCGCGTGCGCGGCGACTGCAGCTCGCCCGGCGTCGCGAGTCGGACCTGGCGGACGTTCAGGTCGTAGACGTCGCGAGTCGACCCGTCGTCCTCGAAGATCTCGACCATGAGCCCGTCCGGCTCGAAGACTTCGACGATGGCGCCGTGGTCGCCCTTCACGAGTCCCAATTCCGGGACGTCGACGTCGAGCACGACGCACTCGAGCAGCTTGAACTTCATCGCGCTTTCCCTGGATGCGCCGAAACGAGTCGCGCGAACGACTCGCCTTCGCGAACGATCCACACCGTCACGATGATGGCGGATCGTCCGTTCGGCCCGGTGATTCGGGAAACGAGACGATACTTGTCTCCGTACACCGTCCGTACGTCGCTCCTCATTCTCCCCGATTCGTGCGCGCTGCGAAGGTCGGACTCGAGGCGCCGCCACGCGAGCCGCGAATACCCGAGGGATCGGAAGTACCTAGCCTTGCTCCCTCCTTCGGGATGATCCGGATCGAGCAGGTAGTCACGGACCTTCGCGGGATCGATGAAGACGAACGGTTCGACCAAGGTGTCCGCCCCGAACACTCGCAGATCGCGATGAGGCCGACCGCGCGACGAGTGAATGGGACGCCGCCGACGTGCGGCGGTGACGGCGCGAAGCGCGCGGCGCCGCTCGCCGACGTACGATCTCGCGCTTCGTTTCCATGAGCGCCTCCTTCCTTCCCCGCCCCGCCGTCGCTGCGGCGCTCCTCGAAGTCGATCGAGGTGCGCGTGAATCGGCGTCGGTCAGCGAGGTGCGCGGGTCGGCGGCGGCGCTGTTCGTGGCGGCGCTGGCGGCGCAGGCGAAGTCGCGGATCCTCGTCGCGGTGCCGCGGCCGGCCGACGCGCGCGACGTCGAGCTCGATCTGAAGAGCCTCGCGCCGGAGCTCGCGGCGCTGCGGCTGCCGGAACTCGAGCCGTTCGCGGCGGGCAGCCCGGAGGCGCGCCGCAACAAGAGCGAGCGCGAGAAGGCGCTCGCGGCGCCGCGCGACCCGCACGGCGCGCGCGTCGTCGTCGCGTCGCTCGCGGCGCTCGCCGACGCGACGGGCGATCCCGCCGTCGCCGCCGTTGCGCACCACGTGATCCGCGCGAAGTCGAGGGTCGACCGCGACGACCTGCGCCGCCGCCTCTACGCGACCGGGCTCGAGCCGGCGCCGCTCGTCTCCTCGCCGGGCGAGGTGAGCTTCCGCGGCGACATCGTCGACTTCTTCCCCTACGGCGCCGACGCGCCGCTGCGCCTCGAATTCTTCGACGACGAAGTCGAGTCGATCCGCGCCTTCGACCCCGAGTCGCAGCGCTCGACCGGCGAGCTGCTCGAGCTCGCGCTGCCGGAGCCGCCGCGCCTCGCGCAGGTCGGGGCGGAGAGCCGCCGCTTCACCGCGCTCGACCACTGGGTGACGCCGCCGCTGGTCGTGCGGATCGATCCCGTCGGCCTCGAGCTCGCGGGCGCGAAGGCCTCCGAGGAGTCGGCGGCGCGCGGCGGAGATCTCGAGCAGGCGCATCAGCGCCTCCTCGCGCTGCGCCGCGTCGACCTCCATCCGGAGCTGCACCACGGCGCCGACCAGTCGCTCGGCGCGCGCGCGATCGAAGGAGCCGGCGGGGTCCAGGAGCTCGGCCGCTGGCTGCAGCGACTACCCGCGGAAGTGACCAAGATCGTCCTCTATTCGGCGACCGCGGCCGAAGGCAAGCGCATCACGCAGCTCCTGCGCGACGCGATCGCCGCCGCGCCACGCGGTGCAGCCGCCACGGCGGCCGCGCCGCTGCGCCGCGCCGTCGTCGACGCGCGCGGCAGCCTCGCCGCCGGCTTCCTGCTCCCGTCGCTCGGGATCTGGGTCGGCAACCACCACGAGCTCCTGTCGCGCACGCGGCTCAAGCGCGCCGACGACACGGCGGCGACGCCGGCGCGGCCGCTGCGCGAGCTGCTCGAGCTCACGCCCGGCGAGTACGTGATCCACCAGACGCACGGCGTCGCGCTCTTCCGCGGCATGAAGGAGACGCCGCAGGAGGGTGGCAGCGAGGACTACCTCGAGCTCGAGTTCGACGAGGGCACGACGCTCTTCGTGCCGGCCTCGAAGATCGACCTCGTCACGCGCTACGTCGGCGCCGGCGGCGCGGCGCCGCGCCTCGACAAGATCGGCGGCAAGTCGTGGTCTCGCAAGAAGGCCGACGTCGAGGCGGCGCTCGACGAGATCTCGGGCGAGCTGCTCGAGCTGCAGGCGGCGCGCAAGCTGCGGCCGGGCCACGGCTTCGCGCTCGACGACGAGATGCAGGCCGACTTCGAGGCCTCCTTCCCGTGGGCCGACACCCACGACCAGGTGACGGCGGGCGAGGAGATCAAGCGCGACATGGAGCAGCCGCGCGCGATGGACCGCCTGCTCTGCGGCGACGTCGGCTTCGGCAAGACCGAGCTCGCGATCCGGGCGGCGTTCAAGGCGGCGACGCAGGGGAAGCAGGTCGCGATCCTCGCGCCGACCACGCTGCTGGTGCGCCAGCACCTCGAGACGTTCCGCAACCGCATGGCCGACTACCCGATCCGCATCGAGGCGCTGTCGCGCCTGACGCCGGCGGCCAGCGCGAAGGAGGCCGTCGAAGGGCTCGCCGACGGCCGCGTCGACGTCGTGATCGGCTCGCACAAGCTGCTGTCGCCGAAGGTCAGCTTCAAGGATCTCGGCCTGCTCGTGATCGACGAGGAGCAGCGCTTCGGCGTGAAGCACAAGGAGGCGCTGAAGCGCCTGAAGACCACGGTCGACGTGCTCACGCTCTCCGCGACCCCGATCCCGCGCACGCTCCACATGGCGCTGGTCGGGCTGCGCGACATCTCGACGCTGCGCGAGCCGCCCAAGGGCCGCCAGCCGGTCGAGACCAAGGTCACCTACGACGACGACGAGCTGGTGCGCACCGCCATCGAGCGCGAGCTCGCGCGCGACGGCCAGGTCTTCTTCCTCTTCAACCGCGTCGGGCCGATCTTCGAAGTCGCGGCGCGCGTGAAGGAGCTCGTCCCTCACGCGAAGGTCGGCGTCGCGCACGGCCAGATGTCGGCGACGCGCCTCGAGAAGGCGGCGCTCGACTTCGCCGAGCGCGCGATCGACGTGCTGGTCTGCACGACGATCATCGAGTCGGGCATCGACATCCCGACGGTCAACACGCTCCTGGTCGAGCGCGCCGATCTCATGGGCCTCGCCGACCTCCACCAGCTGCGCGGCCGCATCGGCCGCAGCGAGCGCAAGGCGTACGCCTACTTCTTCATCCCCCGCAAGCCCCTGCCGGCCGTCGCGCTCAAGCGGCTGCGCGCGCTCGAGGGGCTGTCGCACCTCGGGTCGGGCTTCGACATCGCGATCCGCGACCTCGAGATCCGCGGCGCCGGCAACCTGCTCGGCAAGGAGCAGTCGGGCCACATCGCCTCGGTCGGGTACGACCTCTACTGCCGCCTGCTCGCGAAGGTGATCGCGAAGAAGCGCGGCCGCAAGCCGCCGCCGGAGCCGGAGGAGATCGACGTCGGGCTCGGCGTGCCGGCCTTCCTGCCGCGCGAGTACGTCCGCGCGAGCCACCAGCGCATGGAGCTCTTGCGCCGGCTCGGCGAGGCGCGCAGCGAGGCGGCGCTCGGCGAGCTCTTCGCCGAGGTGAAGGACCGCTACGGCCGGCCGCCCGCGCCGCTCGTCCACCTCTTCGACACCTTCCGGCTGAAGGAGCTCTGCCGCCGTCTCGGGATCGGCCGCGTCTTCTTCGCGGGCGGCGGCGACGTGCTGCTCTTCATCCGCGACTACGGGAAATTCGGGAGGCTCACGCTGCGGCGCGGCGAGGGGCGCCACGTCGAGGGGTCGCGCGTGATGATCGTGCTCCCGCCCGACGTGCGCGGCGGCGTGGCGGTGCTGCACTTCCTGCTCGACCAGCTCGGCGAAGGGCCGCGCGACGCGCGCGCGGGGTCTTCCCGTCCGACGGAGCCGACCGCTAACGTGCCCGGATCCGTCCGCTCCGCGCCGCCGTCCGCGCACCCCGAGGGACGTCCTCCTTGATCCCAGCCTGCCTCGCCGCCGCGCTGCTCGCCCTGCCGCAGCAGGATCCGCAGAAGATCGGCAACCAGGACCCGAGCAAGCAGGTGCCGGCGCCCGCTCCCGCGCCCACGCCGTCCGGCGACCTGAAGCCCGACGCGAAGAAGGTCGAGGAGGCGGCCGAGGCGGACGCCAAGAAGGACCCGCAGCGCGAGGAGGCGGCCAAGCAGAAGGCGGCCGCCATCGAGCGCGCGATCGACCAGCTCGACACGAACCGCGTGGTGGCCGCCGCCAACGGCGACGTCTTCACGCAGCGCGACGTGCTCCTCGACTGGAAGCTCATGGGGCGCGCCGACGCCAACCCCGACCGCGGCGTCGTCCCCAACGAAAAGGAGACGCGCCAGATCATCAAGGACATGGTGCGCAGCCGGATGTGGCTCGCGCACGCGCGCTTTTTTCCGAGCTGGCCCGAGATCGTGACGTCGGAGCTGGTCGACGAGTACGCCAAGATGTACTTCGGGCCGCTCCTCTCCGACCCGTCGCTGTCCGAGGAGGAGAAGAAGCTGATCCGGCGCCGCGGCGAGGAGATCCTGGCGCAGATCGTCGTGCTCAACAACGATCCCGAGTTCCGGCGGGCCGGGACGGCGCGGCCGGCCGACATCCAGCGCTACTGGGAGCTGCGCCCGGAGCGCCACCGCGACCCGACGCGCACCACGCTGGCGCGCGTGCAGCTCGGGCGCGAGCTCTACGGCGAGAAGGTCGAGGAGCTCGCGGCCCAGATCCGCAAGCGCGCGCTCGAGGTGGGCAGCCTCGAGGCGGCGGCGAAGGAGCTCGCGCTCGGCAGCTACAGCGAACCGCGCGAGCTGAGGACCGTCTCGCTCGAGGGCGAGACGTCGATGCGCGACGAGATCTACGCCTTCGCCAAGACGGCGCAGACGGGCGAGCTGTCGACGCCGCTCGGCTTCAAGACGACCGTGATGCTCTTCTCGGTGCTGGAGCGCACGGAGGGCAAGGATCTCACCTTCGAGCAGGCGGCGCCGCGGCTCAAGGAGGAGATCGAGATCATGCGCCGCCAGTTCCGCAACGAGGAATACTTCGTCATCAAGATCCTGCGCGAGGCGACCTTCCTGCCGCCCGACCTCTTCGAGGAGGAGATCGAGCGCTTCCTCGGGCCGCGCGCGCCGCGGCCGCAGAAGCCGGCCGCGGCGGGGACGCCCTCGACGAAGAAGTGACGCGGCACGCGCCGGCTCAGTGGCCGGCCGCGTTCGCCCGCGCCGCCTTGGTGTGCTCGAGAAGCGAGGCCTTCAGCACGGCGACGTCGTCGTCGGTGAGGTGGACGCGCGCCTTGCCGAGCATCGCCATGAAGTGGTCGATTTCGCCGAGCTCCGCCGGGCAGCCGATGTTGCCCTTCTCGGTGTGGCCGACCGCGAGTTGCTTGCCGTCGCCGTCGAGGAAAACGATCCACGGGATGCCGAAGTCGGCCGGGTTGGCCACCTTCGGCTCGGCGCGCGAAAGCTGGGCGGCGAACGCCTCCTTGCCGCCGATCGTCCGGTCGACGTCGACCTTGAGGTCGATGAAGTCCTTGGCGAGCAGCGCGGCGACCTCCGGCTTCGCCATCCAGCGCTCGAGCAGCCGGCAGTAGCCGCACCACGGCGCGCCGTAATGGAGGAAGACGCGCTTCCCCGACGCCTTCGCCTCTTTCAGTGAACCGCTTTCGAGTTCGGCGGCGTTGAGGTAGTCGGCCTGCCAGAACGTCAGGAATTCGAGGAGCTTCGCGGAGTCGTGGGCGTTCCCCTTCTCGAACGGTTCCGTCGGCTGCTGGACGAGCGCCTCGCCGCTCGCCTCGAGGATCGTGAGGTACGGGACGCCTTGGAAGTCGGCGCCGAGCTCCTTCGCGAGGTCCATGTTCTTGTCGCGCTGGCCGATGTCGACGTAGACGACGTCGTATTCGTAGAGGAGCTTCTTCGCGAGCTCCTGATTCGAGTTGAAGAGTCCGTGAAGCTTGCGGCACCAACCGCACCAGTTGGCGCCCCACTCGATCAGGACGCGCCGGTTCTCGCGCTTGGCGTTCGCGAGCGCGGATTTGAGTTCGGCACGCGCGTCGGCCTTCTCGTCGAAGAGGTCGGACCGCTTCTCGCCGTCACCTTTCGCGGCGGGCGGCGTCTTGTCGGGGACCTGCGGAGCGGGCGGCGCCGTCGGCGCGGCCTGCGCCGGCGCCGCGTCGGATCGGGCGGCGCCAAAGATGCTGAGTGTGCCGATGGTGAATGTCAGGCAAATGACCGGAGCGGCGCGATTTCGGGCAGAAAGAATCATGGCTCTCTCCACGTCTCACGGGGACGCTGCACGGTAGCGGGTCCTGCGGAGCGTGACCATCGTCCAACGCGCACCGAAGGAATCCCGTAAGGCGGCTCGATTCGCGCGCAGCGGATCGCCGATCTGAGAAGGACCGGAAGGGTCCGCGGAAGAAGGAATCGTCGGAAGAAGGTTCGTCGGGAGGTCGCGGTGCTGCCCCGCCGCGGCCCATCTCCAGGGGTTGAACCATGTCGTTGCTCGCCTGCGCTCCGTTCGTCTTCGCGTCGCGCATTGCACTCTTCTCCATTTCCTTCACTGCACCGGGAGGCGACACGAAGAAGGCGTCGCCCGCCGCGCCCGCCGCCGCCTCCGCCAAAGTCCAGGCGCAGGCGAAAGGGCCGAGCGGCGCCGCCGCGCAGGCCGCGCAGGCGGCGTGGAAGGAGTGGGCCGCCCAGCACCAGTACACGTTCACGTGGTCGAAGGACGAGCGCGTGCTGGTGATGCTGCCGCAGGAGCGCTCGAAGCCCGAGCGCGCGCTCGAGCTGATGGAGAAGTCGCTCAAGCGCTTCGACGACATGCTGCTCCCGCCGCCGCCGCCGCCGGCGCCCCCGCCCAAGCCGATCGACGACGTCGACATGCCGCCCCCGTCCGACGGCGACAACCCGCCCACCGACGACCCGCGCGGCGCGACCACGACGACCGCCGCGAATGGAACGAACGGCGCGACCGCGGGCACGTGGGTCTGGGGCGCGGGCGACCACCCGCTCGACAGCGACACGATCGTGTTCGGCCTCTTCCGCAAGCCCGACGACTTCGTCGACGCGCTGAACAAGGTGGCGACCGCCTTCCCGTTCCTCGCGCCGTGGGCGGCGAAGGCGAAGGAAGATCCGGGCTGCCTGCTGCTCCAGCCGCTCTTCGGCGGCTGCGTCGACCGCGTCGCCGGCATGGAGGAGTGGAACCCCGACAACGAGCTGGTCCACCGCGTGGCGGTGCTCGCGATGTACCGCCGCTTCGGCCACCAGCCGTTCTGGGTCGGGCTCGGCGTCGGCTGGAACGTCGAGTTCGACGTCCTGAAGAGCCTCTACTGCTTCCCCTACCGCAACAGTTTCGTCTGGGCGAAGGAGCACGGCGGCTGGGAAGCCGACCTGCGGCGCGCCTACGGCAAGCGCGGCAAGAAGCAGCCGCTCACGGCCGACGAGCTCGCCGAGCTCAAGCGCGGCGCCTTCGACCTCGACGGCGCGGCGCGCTCGTGGGGGATGATCCGCTTCCTCGCCGACGCCTACCCCAAGCAGCTCTCGCCGCTGCTCGCCGACTTCCAGCGGCTGCGCGACAAGCTCGGCCGCAAGATGGACCCGGGCGCGAGCGAGGCGTGGGCTTCGTGGAAGATCCCCGCCGACTTCGAGCTCTCCGCCGCCGACCAGAAGGGGCTGCTCGAAGCCGACCTCGCCAAGGACGTGCTCGACCAGGCCTCCGCCTTCTTCCGCGACGGCAAGGACTGGAAGAAGACCTACGCCAAGGCGAAGTAGCTCGCCCATGCGGCGGAGCGCGGCTCAGTACGAGTCGTGCCGTTGCATGCGCTCCCCCTCGCCGGAGAGCTCCGCGAGCAGCTTCTTGTAGGTGTCGTAGCGCTCCTGTCGGATCGACCCGCCCTCCAGCGCCGCCTTCACGCCGCAGCCCGGCTCGTGGTCGTGGGTGCAGGTCGCGAAGCGGCAGTGGCCGAGGTGCGGCACGAACTCGCGGAAGAAGTGGCCGAGGTCGGTCGGCACGAGGCCTTCGAGCCCGAACTCGCGCACGCCCGGCGTGTCGACCAGGAAGGCGCGCGTGCCGTTTCCGAGGTCGAGGTCGTGCAGCGACGCCGAGGTGGTCGTGTGCGCGCCGCGGACGGAGCGCGTCCCCTCGTTCACCAGCGCCCCGATGCGCGCCGCGATGGTCGGGTCGAGCGCAGTGAGCAGCGACGACTTCCCGACGCCCGAATGTCCGAGCATCATCGCGGTCCGCCCGCGCATCGCCTGGCGCACATCGTCGAGGCCGCGGCCGTCGACCACGCTCGTCGCGACGACGGAGTAACCGAGCGCGCGGTACCGTCCGGCGAGCTCCTCGATCGCCGCCGGCTCGACGAGGTCGGCCTTGTTCAGGATGACGAGCGGGTCGATGTGCTCGCTCTCGGCGGCGACCAGGAGGCGGTCGATGAGTCCGGGCTTCGGCCGCGGCTGCGCCATCGACACGACGATCACCAGCAGGTCGACGTTCGCCGCGATCACCTGGAAGCGCGTCGGGTCGCGCGGGCGCGGCCGCGCGATGCGGCTCGTGCGCGGCAGCACCTCCTCGATCGCCCCGTGGTCGCCGTCGCCCTCGACCTCGACTCTCACGCGGTCGCCGACTGCGACGGGCCGGCTCTCCGGGTCGTCGTCCTGGTCCTCGAAGAACCGCCCGCGCACCGTGCACGGCAGCAGGCGTCCGCCGACGTTCACGTGGATCTGCTTGCGATCGATGCGGACGACGACGCCGTCTTGCAAGGGACTCCCTTCCCAGGGGCTTTTCACGGCGCCGCCCCGGCGCTCCTCTGGATGGCCGCCGGTCGCTCCACGGACCGACCCGGCCCCATCATGATGAGGACGATGACGTCTCCCGGAAAGGTCCATGAGCCCCCGTCCGACGAGGACGAGGTGCGTGCCTTCCAGGCGGGCGACGAGGAGGCCTTCGAGCGGCTCGTCGACCGCTACCAGCGCGCGATCCTCTCGCTCTGCCAGCGGCTGGTGGGTTCCGCCGAGGCGAAGGACCTGTTCCAGGACGTCTTCCTGCAGGCGTGGCGCGCGATCGCGCAGCTGCGCGCACCGGGGGCGTTCCGGACCTGGCTCTACCGCATCACGCTCCGCAAGGCGCGGCGGCGCGTGCTCGCGCGGCGGAGCTCCGCGCTCGATCGCCCCGAGGAGCTCGCGGCGCCCGCGGCGGGCGACCGGCTCGAGCTCGACGACGACCTCGCGCGCCTGCGCGGGCAGCTCGCCGAGCTGCCGCCGCGGCAGCGCGAGGTCGTCGTGCTGCGCCACTACCAGGGACTTTCGTTCGCCGAGATCGCGCAGGCGCTCGACATCCGCGAGGACGCGGCGCGCGCCAACCACTACCAGGGGCTGCAGCGGCTGCGCCGCGCGCTCGGCGGCGGGGCGGAGAGGACGCCATGAACGGGAACGATCCGCGGCCGGAGCTGCGCTGCGAGGAGGCGTCGCTCGCCCTCGCCGAGGCACTCGATGACGAGCTCGCGCCCGACACGGCGCGCGCGCTCGAGCTCCACGTCGCGCGCTGCGCCCGCTGCGCGCGCGAGCGCGACGAGCTCACCACGCTGCAGCGCCTGTTCCAGCGCGACGCCGGCGCCGACGCGGCTCCGAGCGAAGTCGCCGAGGCGCGCCTGCAGCTGCGGCGCGCGCTCGGACACGAGCGCGCCGCGCCGCGCGCGGCGGCGACGTTGGTCGAGCCCACGTGGCGCGTCCGCCTGCTCCGGCGCGAGCTCCTCCAGGCGGCCGGCTTCGCGCTGCTGCTCGCGCTGTTCGTCCCGGTCCTGCCGCGTCTGCAACGTGACGTCGCACCCGTGCGCGGCGGCAACGTCGCGCTCTCGCTCGCGGGCGAGGCGCGCGACCTCGCGCACCGCGTCGGCGCGTGGCTGCCGTCGCTGCCCGAGTGGAACCTCCCGACCGAACCGCCGGAGTCGCTGAGGTCGTGGCTCGGAGCGCTACACTCCGACGCCCGGTGAACGCGAAGACCGCCGACGACGCGCGCGCCCCGCGGGCCCTCCTGGGACGGGGGCGCGCCTATTTCTTCTCCTGGCTGCTCTCGACGTTCGCGGTCGTGGCGCTCGGCCTGTTCGATTTCTCGAAGCGCCGGCTCGCGGGGCAGGTCGAGCCGAGCGGGCTCTTCGGGTACCTCTTGTTCGGCGCCTTCGTCGCGCTGCTCGCGCTGCCGGCGCTCTTCCTGCTCCGGATCGTCCCGGAGACGTCGGTGAGCTCGGCGGTGCGCCTGGTCCGGCGCCTCTTCTTCGGCTTCCTCTCCGGGCTCCTGCTCGGGTCGCTGCTCGCGGCGCTCATCGCCGCCGCCGGAAAGGGCGACGACGGGACGCTGCAGGTGCTCGGGCTGGTCGGGCCGCTCTCCGGGCTGATCGCCGGCTTCGTCGACTCGATCGCGCTCGACGGCCGCGCGCGCGACGCGCGCGACGCGGACAGCGGCGGCGGCGACGCCCCCGCAGGCTGACGCGTCGCGCATGCGCAACGTCCTCTTCGTCCTCGAGCCGCTCGGCACGGGCAAGGCGTGGCGCGAGCTCGCCATCGCCGAGCAGCTGCGCCGCCTCTTCCCCGCCGTCACGCCGCACTTCCTCGCCAACCCCGCGGCCGCGGCGCTGCTGCGCGCGACCGGCGACTTCCCGGTCGAGGACACGCTCGCGCCGATCCTGCCCGACGCGGCGAGCGTCGAGCGGAGCGACGACGGGGCGCTCGCGCGCGCGCGCGCCGCCGCGCGCCGCCGCCTCGCGCCCGCCCACGCGCGCGAAGCCGTGCGCGCCGCGCGGGCGCTGCGCGCGGAGCTCGTCGTCGTCGACGGGCTCTTCTCGGCGCCGCCGCTGCTCAAGCGCGCCGGCTTCGACGTCGCCTTCGTGACCGACCACCTGCGCGACGCCGAGGTTGACGGCGGCGGCGTGCGGCGCGCCGGCGCGGCGCTGCTGCGGCGCGCCGTCGTCGCGACCACCTCGCTGCGCTTCTTCGTGGGCGAGCCGAGCTACCTCGCCTCGCCCGAGCTGCGTGTCTGGTCGCGCCGCTTCTTCCGCTACACCGGCCCGATCTCGGCGCTGGCGCGGCTGAACCTCCGCGAGTGCGCGACGCTGCGCGACGACCTCGGGCTCGGCCGCAGGAAGCTCCTGGTGATCGCCGGGGGGAGCGCCTTCGCGGCGCCGAGCCTGACGACCGCCCTGGAAGGCGCGCAGGCGCTCGCCGCCGAGCGCGGGGACGTCGTGGTGCGCGCCTTCCTGGGGCCGGAGCTGGCCGTCGAGACGGGCGAGGCGCGGGGGACGACGCTCTCCCCGCCGCTGCACGAGCTGCCGCGCCACCTCGCCATCGCCGACGCATGCGTCGTGGGGGGCGGCGTCTCGCTCCTCTCCGAGTGTGCCGGACTGAAGGTGCCGACCCTCGCGCTGCCGCTCCGGGGCGACCCGCTGACACAGCGCCACCTCGACTACTTCACCCACCGCTTCGGAGTGGAGACGGTCGAGACGCCGACGCCGAAGGAGGTCGCGGAGCGCCTCGCCGGGATGCTCGCCCACCCCGAGGCCCATCGGCCGCACGACGCGCCCGACGCCGAGGCGCAGCGGCGCAACGCCGACTTCGTCGCCGACCTGCTCGCCGAGCGGCTCGGCCGCCGCCGTCCGACTTGAAAATGCGCGAGGCGCCGCTGGAAGAGCCGGCGCCTCGCGATGTTTCGTACGGTCGCATCGTTGCGGCCGCGTTTCCGTCCGTCCCGGTTGTGATCGTCTTGTGCCCAACCTGACTTGAGGCGCGCTCGCGTCGCTTCACGAATTCCGAGAATCTCTTCCGCGACTCCGGTGACCCGTGGTTTCAGCGGGCGAGGCGTGGCCAGTGTGCGGTGATCGCTTGCGCGAGGAGCTCACCGACCCGCGCGTGCCCCTTCGCATTCAGGTGGCCGTCCCGGGGCCAGTAGGCGTCGCGCGGCGACTCGCCCCACGCGACCGCGACGTCGAGGAATGCGACGTCATGTTCGGCGCAGAGCTGCGCGAGCGTTCGGAACGGCTCGCAGCGGTCGCGCTGCGGAACGTGCACGACGAGCAGCGGCACCCCCGCTTGCCGGCATGCGTCGAAGGCGCGCCGCAGCCACGCGGCGTTCACCTGCCACCACTCGCCGACCGGCCAGCGCCGCCCGAGCCGCCGCAAGAGCCCGCGCGTCGCCGCGTGGAAGTGGGAGTGGGCGTCGAGGAAGCGCAGCAGCGCGCCGGGCCGGTCGGCGGGCGTCCGCTCGAGGAGCGCGCCTTCATCGTTCAAGTGGAACGACGGCTTGGCGAAGCCGGCGTTGGCGCGGTACGCGTGGAGGGTGCGCTGCAGGTCGTCGGCGATCAGCGTCAGGACGACCAGCGCCGGCGGCGCGCCGTCCTCCCCGCGCAGCGAGACGCGCTCGAGCGTGAGGACCATCTGGTCGAGTCCGAAGCCGGCCATCCCGTGGTTCACCGGCCACGCCCGCAGCCGGGCGCACGCCTGCTCGGCAAACGTTTCGGACCAGCGCACGCCCGTCCCGAACGTGAACGAGTCGCCGACGAAGTCGATGCGCGGCCCGGAGGGGTCGGCGGGCGCGGCGGCCTTCGTGGGAATGGCGTCGTCGATGCGAAATCCCTCGGCGCCCGCGAGGATCCGGTAGTCGACCCCCTCCGTCGGCCACGGGAAGTCGGCCCCGGGGCGCAGCCGCCAGCCGAGCTCGCGGTCGGCCACGAAGACGCGGCTCTCGCGGTTCTCGTGCTGGCCCGGCCACGTGATCGGGTCGGGCGGGAAGGCGCCGCTCACGCGGCAGGCCGCCTCCAGGAGCAGGAGGTCGAGGACGATCGCCGCCAGCGAGAGCAGCAGCTTCTGCCAGAGCGGAGCCCGGCGGCGGGCGGCGGTGGACGGGGCGCGCGCGGACATGGGGCCATGATGCCGGATCGCCAAGCACGTGCGTCCGCGCGGCGATCGTTCGTGCGCCGCTGTCGCGGCGATAGTTCGTGCGCCGCTGTCGCGGCGCTGGCCTTGCGCCGCCGGAGCGGCGCCGCCATCTTGGCGCGGCGCGTTCCCCGGCCCCGAACGCCGCAGGAGATCCCGTCATGCGACGCGCCGCTTCCTCCGTCCGATACCTCTCTCGCGCCCTCGCCCTGTCGGCGGCGGTCCTCGCCGGCTGCGGGGCGCTCGACGACGCGAACGGGGGCGCGCCGAAGGGCTCCCGCTCCATGGGCCGTCTCGACTACCCGAAGACGCGGACCGTCGACCAGGTCGACGACTACCACGGCACGAAGGTCGCCGACCCGTACCGGTGGCTCGAGTCGCTCGACGCGCCCGAGACGCGCGCCTGGATCGAGGCGGAGAACGCCGTCTCGCGCGGCTGGCTCGACGCGATCCCGGTGCGCGCGGCGCTGGAAGACCGGCTGCGCCAGCTCTTCAGCTACGAGCGGCGCGACGTGGTCGCGCGCGCGAACGGGACGCTCTTCTACTCGCGCAATCCGGGGCTCTCGGGCCAGAACCTGATCTGGATGGTGCGGCCCGGCACGCAGGCGCCGAAGCTCGTCCTCGATCCCAACCAGCTCTCCAAGGACGGCACGGTCGCGATCGGGGCCTTCATTCCGAGCGAGGATGCGCGTTACGCGGCCTACGCGATCGCGGACGGCGGCTCCGACTGGCACACCTGGAAGGTGCGCGACCTCGACACGCTCCAGGACCTGCCCGACGTGCTGCGCTGGTCGAAGTTCTCGGGCGTCGCGTGGCTGCACGACGGCAGCGGCTTCTACTACTGCCGTTATCCCGAGCCCAAGAAGGGCGACGAGCTCGAGGCGGCCAACTACGACCAGCAGCTCCGCTTCCACAAGCTCGGCGACGCGCAGGAGAAGGACCTCCTGGTCTACGCGCGGCCCGACCAGAAGGAGTGGTTCTTCGACCCGAGCATCAGCGACGACGGCCGCTTCCTGATCCTGAACGTCGGCCAGGGCACCGACCGGCGCAACCGCGTCTACTACGTCGACCTCGCGGCGCAGGGCCCGTCGGCCGCGGCCGCGCCGACCTTCACGCCGCTGCTCGACGACTTCGACGCGGGCTACCACTTCCTCGGCAACGCGGGCGACCTCTTCTACTTCCGCACCGACCTCGACGCGCCGCGCGGGCGCGTCATCGCCATCGACCGCAAGACGCCGGATCGCAAGAGCTGGAAGGAGGTCGTCCCGACCTCCGACGACCCGCTGCGCGGCGCCTCGCTCGTGAACCGGCAGTTCGTGCTGATCTACATGCACGACGCGAGCAGCAAGGTGCGCCTCGTCCACCTCGACGGGACGCCCGACCGCGACTTCCCGCTGCCCGGCATCGGCTCGGCGGGCGGCTTCGGCGGCAAGGACTCCGACACCGACTGCTACTGGACCTACGCCTCGTTCGTGTCGCCGCCGACGATCTACCACTACGACTTCATGAAGGGCACGTCGGAGGTCTGGTTCCAGCCGAAGGTCGACTTCGACTTCTCGCCCTACGTGACCGAGCTCGTCTTCGCGAAGAGCAAGGACGACACGAAGGTGCCGATCCACGTGACGCACAAGAAGGGAATCAGGCTCGACGGCTCGAACCCCTGCCTGCTCTACGGCTACGGCGGCTTCAACATTCCGCTCACGCCGGTCTTCACGACGCAGCGACTGGTCTGGCTCGAGCGCGGCGGCCTCTTCGCGCAGGCCGTGCTGCGCGGCGGCTCCGAGTACGGCGAGCAGTGGCACGAAGCCGGGATGCTCGGCAAGAAGCAGAACGTCTTCGACGACTTCATCGGCGCCGCCGAGCACCTGATCCGCGCCGGCTACACCCGCAAGGGGAAGCTCGCGATCCAGGGCGGCAGCAACGGCGGCCTCCTGGTCGGCGCCTGCCTCACGCAGCGGCCCGATCTCTTCGGCGCGGCCGTCCCGCAGGTCGGCGTGCTCGACATGCTGCGCTACCACGAATTCACCATCGGGTGGGCGTGGGCGAGCGAGTACGGCCGCAGCGACAAGAAGGACCAGTTCCCCTTCCTCTACGCCTACTCGCCGCTGCACCGGCTGAAGGGCGGCACGAAGTACCCGCCGACGCTGGTGCTGACCGGCGACCACGACGACCGCGTGATGCCGGCCCACTCGTTCAAGTTCGCGGCGGCGCTGCAGGCGGCGCAGGGGGGCGAGGCGCCGGTCCTGATCCGCGTCGAGACGCGCGCCGGCCACGGCGCCGGCAAGTCGACGCAGTACCAGATCGAGGAGCAGGCCGACATCTACGCCTTCCTCGTGCAGGCGCTCGGGCTCGACGCCGGCGCGCGCGCGGGACCGTGACGCGCCGGACCGCGGCGCGGCCGTGACCGGCTCCGTTGCGCCCGACCGCGCGGCGATGCGCAAACGGGCGCTGCGGCTGCGCTGCCCGTGGTGCGGCGGCGGCGAGATGTTCCGCGGGGCGCTCGCGATGCACGAGCGCTGCGCCGCCTGCGGGCTGAAGTTCGAGCGCGAGCCCGGCTACTTCCTCGGCTCGATCTACCTCAACTACGGCGCGGCGGTCGCCGTCGCGATCGGGTTGCACCTGGTGCTCTCGACCTCGCTCGGCTGGTCGGCGTCCGCCGAGCTCGCCGTGATCCTGCCGGTGGTGGTCGCGCTCGGCTTCCTGCTGTTCCGCCTTTCGCGCGCGCTCTGGCTCGCGTTCGACCTCGGTTTCGATCCGCCCGAGCCGCACGAATTCGAGGCGCGCCCGCCGGAAGCGGAGGGCGGCCGCGGTTCCGCGCCCGGTCCCTGATCGACGCGCGCTCGCGGATTCGCCGCGCTGGGACATCTCGCCCCAGAAAACCACCAATCCAAACGCGGACGCGGACCGCGCGCAACGGCGCGGTCCGTGGACGCCCTCCCGCGCGGCGCGGGGAATTGGTACGAAGTGAATCTCGTTCACGCCGGGGGTGATTGGTCCGTCCCGTGCCACCGGCGGCACGCGAGTCGGCCCGTCGCTCGCGCCGATGAGACAATTCCTGCTTCGATCCAACGGGCCCCCCCGCGCCCGTTGCGGCGAACGCGGCCTCGCCGCACGGAGATCCCTTGATGAGCCAGACGATCCTGACCCGTGGCCAGCGCGCCCTCTTGCGCGTCCTCGTCTGGGGCGGGCTGCTGCTGATCGCCGACTCGCTCTTCCTCGTCCTCTTCCGCGTCACCGAGTCGACCGCGCGCTTCCGCCTGCCGCCCGACACGCTGCCGCCCTTCTACCAGTCGATGGTGCTCGGCCACACGTGGTTCGGCATCGTGCTGACGCCCGTCGCGATCGTCTTCGCGGCGTGGCACCTCGGCCGCGCGTGGGCGCGCCGCCACAAGGTCGCGATCTCGACCGGCGTGAGCCTGATCCTCTCGATGCTCGCGCTGATGTTCACCGGCTTCTTCATCCTGTCGCAGGCGAACAGCCGGGAGAACCGCGGGATGTTCTGGGCCCACATGGGGCTCAGCGGCGCGATGCTCGTGCTCTACGTCACCCACCGCGTGACGAGCGTCTGGGCGCCGAGCTGGAAGCGCGTCGGGCTCGCGCTCGGCGGCGCGACGCTGCTCGCGCTCGCCTTCACCGGCATCCACTGCCTCACGATTCCGCACGCGCACGAGATCGAGTACGGCACGCGCATCAAGACGGTGGCGAGCACCGAGTCGCTCACGCGCTCCGGCAAGGACCCCTTCTCCGCCCTGTTCGTCGGCTCCGGCGACGTCCCCAAGGAGAGCCCCTTCTTCCCGTCCGCCGCGACGACCGCGACCGGCACCTGGATGGAGTCGCGCGTCGTGACGCGCGGCGAGCTGCCGACCACCGACGAGCTGCACAAGGAGGTCGCGGCCTACGGCTTCGTGAAGGACGTGCTGATCGGCGCGGCGACCTGCGTGCGCTGCCACGGCGACATCGTCGAGCAGTGGAGCCACTCGGCGCACCGCTTCAGCTCGATGAACAACCCGTTCTACCGGCGCGCCTTCCTGGCGATGCGCAAGGAGACGCCGAAGCCGGGCACCTACGACTTCAAGACGCGCAGCCAGTGGTGCTCGGGCTGCCACGAGCCGGCGCTGATGCTCGCCGGCGAGATCGGCAAGGACTTCGATCCCGACGGCGCCAACGCGCAGGCCGGGCTCACCTGCCTGTCGTGCCACGCGATCGACACGATCCACAACAACACCGGCAACGGCGCCTACAACATCAACAACGACAAGGACACGCCCTACCTCTTCGACGACATGAGCGAGGGCCCGCTGCGCTTCCTCGGCGACATGGTCATCAAGGCCAAGCCGGTCGTCCACAAGCAGCGCATGCTGAAGCCGTTCTTCAAGAGCGCCGAGTTCTGCGCGACCTGCCACAAGGTCTCGCTCGACGTGGCGGTGAACGACTACCGCTGGTTCCGCGGGCAGAACGACTACGACGCCTGGCACGACAGCGGAGTGGCGCAGAACGCCGCGCGCACCTTCTATCGGCCGCGCGACCCGGTGACGGGGCAGCCGGTCAAGAAGGTCTGCCAGGACTGCCACATGCCGCCCGAGCCGGTGACGCGCGACGACGTCTCCGCCAAGAACGGCACGGTCCGCTCGCACCGCTTCCTCGCGGTGAACTCGGCGCTGCCGGCGCTGCGCGGCGACGCCGACACGATCGCGCGCATGGAGAAGTTCCTCCAGGACGACAAGATGCGCGTCGACGTCTTCGCGCTGCGCCGTCTCAACCCCGACGGCAGCGAGAAGGAGCTCGTCACCGCGCTCGACACCACCCAACCGCTGCTCGCGCCGGGCGAGAAGGTCGAGGTGCAGGTGGTGGTGCGCAACAAGGGGGTCGGCCACACCTTCCCGGGCGGCACCAACGACAGCAACGAGGGCTACGTCGAGTTCCTGGTCGCGCAGGACGGCCAGACGATCCTGCACAGCGGCTGGATCGGCCCCGACAAGCAGCTCGACCCCGCCGCCCACCGCTACGGCGCGGTCATCGTCCAGCACGACGGCGAGGAGGCGAAGCAGCGCAATCCCGCCGACTTCCACGTGATCCTCTACGCGAACGTGATCCCGCCCTCGACCTCGGACGTCGTGCGCTACCAGTTCACGGTGCCCGCCGACGCGGCCGGCAAGGCGATCGAGCTGTCCGCCGACCTGAAGTGGCGCAAGTTCAAGCAGAACTACACCGACTACGTCTTCGAGGAGCGGCCCGACAAGAAGATCGAGCTGCCGATCACGACGATCGCCGGCAACAAGGTCACGCTGCGCGTCGCCAAGGCGGGCGAAGCGGTCAAGCCGACCGCGCCGCCCGTCTACGCCAAGCCCGACCTCTGGATCCGTCCCAACGACTTCGGCATCGCCCACCTGCAGCGGCGCGACACGCGCCTCGCGGAGAAGGCGTTCGAGGAGGTGATCCGGATCGCGCCGGGCAAGGTCGACGGCTACCGCAACATGGCGCGTGCGTATCGCGCCGACGGCAACATCCCCGCCGCGCTCGAGATGCTGAACAAGTGCGAGACGATCGCGCCGGGCGACCCGATGACCGCCTACGTCTGGGGCAACGTGCTGCAGATCGACGGCCGTTACGAGGAGGCCGAGCAGGCCTTCCAGCGCGTGCTGCAGGACTTCCCGGGCGACCGCGACACGATGCGCCTGCTCGGCCGCACCTACTACCTCGACCAGAAGTTCGAGCAGTCGCTCGCCATGTACCTCAAGGTGCTCGCCATCGACCCCGAGGACCGCGAGGCGCACTGGCACCGCGTCCTCAACTATCAGGCGCTCGGCAAGACCGCCGAGGCGGCCGAGGCGCGCAAGGCGTTCGAGAAGTACGAGATCGACGAGTCGGCGCAGGACGTGACCAACGCGTTCCGCATCAAGGACAAGGACGCCAACCTCGAGACGAACGCCGTTCACTCGCACCAGCTCGCGCCGCTGCCGACGCCGACGCCGACGCCGACCAAGAAGTCGGGCGGGCCGTGACGCCGCCGCGCTCCTCCGCGTCGCCGCCCCCCCTCCCCGCTCCCGGAACCACGAGACCGATGATGACCCGCCCCTCCCGTCCCGCTCCTTTCGTCGCCGCGTCGTCCGCCCTGCTCCTGCTCGCCGCGTGCGAGAAAGAGGTCGTGAAGCCGCCGGAGCCGAAGATCGACTCGGCGGCGTACGTGGTCGACGGCGGCAAGCCGTTCGTGCCGCCGGGCGTGACCGAGAAGACGGCGCCGAAGGCGACGTTCGCCGACGCGACCCCCGGCAGCGGCTTCGAGTTCACCCACGTGAACGGCGCGCAGGGGAACAAGTACCTGCCCGAGACGATGGGCGCCGGCGTGATCCTCTTCGACGCCGACGGCGACGGCCTCCTCGACGTCTACTGCGTGCAGGGCGCCGAGTGGCCCGGCAGCGAGAAGCTGCCGCAGAAGCCGACCGGCAAGCTGTTCAAGAACCTCGGCGGGATGAAGTTCAAGGACGTCACCGCGGGATCGGGCCTCGACGTGCCCTTCCTCGGCATGGGCGGCTGCGCGGCCGACTACGACGGCGACGGCGATCAGGACCTCTTCGTCACTGCGCTCGGCCCCTACCACCTCTTCCGCAACGAGGGCGGAGGCAAGTTCCACGACGTGACCAGGGACGCCTGCCTCGAGACGTCGATCTGGAAGGACAAGCAGGGGCGCGCGCACCCGGGCTGGTCGACCAGCGCGGCGTGGCTCGACTACGACTGCGACGGCGTGCTCGACCTCTTCGTCTGCCACTACGTGCACTGGTCGACCGAGAACGACGTCTACGAGTCGATGAACGGCGTCGACAAGTCGTACCCGCAGCCGGTCAAGTACGAGTCCGACTCGTGCCGCCTCTTCAAGGGCGGCGCCGACGGCAAGTTCACCGACGTCACCAAGGCGATGGGCATCGAGAAGAGCGACAGCAAGGCGCTCGGCATCGCGGTCGCCGACCTGAACGGCGACGGCCGGCCCGAGGTCGCGATCGCCAACGACACGCAGCCCAACTACCTCTTCGCGAGCCAGGCCGACGGCAGGTACCTCGACGTCGCGCCCGACGCCGGCATGGCCAAGGACGGCAACGGCCGCGCGCGCGCCGGCATGGGCATCGACATGGCGGCGCTGATGAACGACGGGCTCTTCACCGTCTCGATCGGCAACTTCTCCGGCGAGCCGGTCTCGATGTACTCGCAGATCGGCAAGGAGATCTTCTTCGTCGACCTGGCCGGCAAGATGCGCGTCGGCCCCGCGACCGAGCTGCCGCTCAAGTTCGCGATCCTCTTCTGCGACTACGACCTCGACGGCCGCCTCGACCTGTTCACCCTGAACGGCCACATCGAGCCGACCATCGAGTCGGTCCGCAAGGACACCACCTACGAGGAGGCGCCGCAGCTGTTCTGGAACCGCGGCGACGGCATGTTCGCCGAGGTGAGCAAGGCGAGCGGCGAGTGCATGCAGAAGCGCCTCGTCGGCCGCGGCACCGCGGCGGGCGACCTCGACGGCGACGGCGACCTCGACCTCGTCCTCACGCAGAACGGCCGCCCCGCCCTCCTCCTGCGCAACGACCAGTCGCTCGGCAACGGCTGGCTGCGCGTACGCCTGCAGGGCGCCGCCAAGAACCGCGACGCGCTCGGCGCGACGGTCACGCTCGAGAACGGCGGCAAGGGAATCACGCGCGACGTCCGGACCGGCTCGTCCTACCTCAGCCAATGCGACGTCGCTCCGACGTTCGGGCTCGGTCCGAATGCGAAGGACCCGGTGGCAGTGGTGGTGCGCTGGCCGTCCGGAAAGAGCGAGCGCTTCGAGGGGCTCGCGCCGAATCAGGAGCATCGGCTCGTCGAAGGCAAAGGAAAGGCGAAGTAATCGCCGCCGCGACGCGCACCCACGGCCTCTTCGCACCGTTCACGTCGACGTCCCGACCTCATTGCTTCGCTGCGGGCATAGAACGGTTCGCCTTCTCATGAAACGCAACACACGCGGAATGCTCAGTGAATGGGGGATGCGCTCTCTTCATTCGTCGCCGGTGAAGGGCTGACTGCACGCGAGACTCGGCGCGGTGGTTCGTCGCGGGCCCGAGACTGCACATCGTCGCTTCGTTCATGCCGTAGGCGCGATCGGCCTGCGCAGCGAGTTGCACAGGCGCATGAGACCGTCGTCGCGCGACGGTCTCGAACGGCGCTGAAAGGGCGGAGGAGAAAAAGGTCGAGGGACGGGACGCCGCGTGAGGCGGTCGACCACGGAACTGCTGC
>DAINBU010000037.1:37300-41214 GCA_036732755.1 Planctomycetota bacterium | reverse complement strand
ACTGAGACGGTGCAGAAGGGGACGAGAGTTCAGGACTTTTTCAGCGGGCAGTTAGCAGTCCGCTGAAAAAGTCCTGAACCTCCTCCTCTCCTCGCACCGTCTCAGTGCGGCGAGGGAATCGAGGGAGGAAAATGCATGGCGCTGGGTCGTCGAGTCGAGCAGCAGCGGCCGCTGTTTGTGGTGGCCGACGAGCTGCCGAAGTCGGATGGGCATCCCTTCTATCGCAGGCTGAACGCGCTCTTGGCGGACGCCGGCTTCGATCGCTGGATCGAAGAGCAGTGCAAGCCCTACTACGCGGCGGTGATGGGTCGCCCCTCGATCCCGCCCGGCGTCTTCTTCCGGATGATGTTTGTCGGCTTCTTCGAGGGGATCGGGAGTCTGCGCCAGATCGCGTGGCGCTGCAGCGACAGCCTCGCGGTGCGGGAATTCCTGGGCCTGCCGCTGACGCAGCGTGCGCCGGACGACTCGTCGCTGACGGTGATCCGGCAGCGTTTCCCGGTGGAGCTCTTCGAGGAAGTCTTCCGTTTCATGATCCTGATCGCCCGCAAGAAGAAGCTGCTGCAGGGCAAGCGGATCGCGGTCGACGCCACCAACCTCGAGGCGAACGCGGCGATGCGGAGCATCGTCAGTCGCGAGGAAGGCGTGACCTGGCAGCGCTACCTGCGCGAACTCGCGGCGAAGGAGGGGATCACGCACGCCTCGGCAGAAGATGCGCGTCGGCTCGATCGCAGCCGTGGCGACAAGAAGGTCAGCAACCGCGACTGGGTGTCGCCGAGCGATCCGGACAGCCGGATCGCTCGCATGAAGGACGGCCGCACGCATCTGGCGTACAAGGCCGAGCACGCGGTCGATCTCGAGAGCGAGATCATCGTCGCCGCGACGCTGCACCTTGCCGACGCGAGCGACGCGCAGACGCTGCCGGACACGCTGGTGCGAGCGCAGACGAATCTCGAACTCGCAGGCAGCACGTCATCCGTCGCCGAACTCGTCGCCGACAAGGGCTACCACGCGGCGGCGACGATCGAGTGGTGCAATCGCATCGGGATCCGGACCTACATCCCCGAACGCATGGATCGTCGTCAGCGACGGTGGACCGACAAGCCCGCTGAATTCCAGACCGCGGTCTACGGCAATCGTCGTCGCGTCGGTCGAGCGAAGGGACGGCGCCTGCAACGGCAGCGCAGCGAACGAATCGAACGCAGTTTTGCGCATGCGTGCAACAGCGGAGGACTGCGACGCATGACGGTGCGCGGGCTGGAGGAAAGCAACAAGCGCTACCTGCTCCACATCGCCGGACAGAACCTCGGGATCCTGATGAGGAAGCTCTTCGGGATCGGAACGCCGAGGGAGTGGGGAGCGTGGTCCAAGTGGCTGCGATCTGCGCATCAGGCGCTGCTGGCCATCCTGGCGGCCGTCATTACCGCGGTGCGAAGAATCGCCGATCGGACGAGGAGAACCGACGAAATCGACCGCGCCACGACTTGCGGCGGCTGAATCACGACTTTTTCAGAGGGCTGTTAGGCTACGTCGACCTCCAGGGCGCCCTCACGCACGAGCTTGGCCACTTCCTAGGTCTTGGACATTCAATGATTGATTCCACAGTATTTGATGTGATATCTGGCGTCTATCCCATCCACATTCCGACCATGTTTGTGCCGGCCCAAGGAGTTGTATTTGGAGGGAGTGGAGGGAGAGATCTTCGAAGCGTTGTAGATAGTTCCCTCGGATGCTGCGGCTTTGCGGGTGTGAACAACGTTGCCGGAGTTATTTATGGAGAAGGTGCGGCCACACTCGAGCAGGACGACATCGTCGCTATCTCGCGACAATACCCATCAAGCGCATTCGCGGCGTACAACACCATCACTGGTCGGGTGATCGATGGATCTTCGCTGCCAACGAACGGCGTTGTTGTTGTTGCAGTTGATACAGCTACTCCTGGCAGTAATCGAGTCCAGACGTTGACTTATGACAACGGCGTATTCAATTTGCAAGGACTCGTCGCAGGTACGTATGTCGTGTACGCCGAGAATCTGGATCTCGACCCATCCTAGGGTAATAATACGCAGTACTATTTTCCGTTTAATGGCGATCAACCAAGCTATGTCGTGCCTGGTGGTGGATGCCTAACTGCGATGCCCGCTTATTTTCAGAGCGAGTTCTATAACACGGGCGACGGGGTCGGCGATCTTCCCTGTCAGGCAACAACAATTACTATCACAGGAACAGGTACGCTCACGACACTTGGAGACATCGTCACGAACTCCAGCGCGAACATGCTCACCGTTCAGAGGTCCTCGAGCGGTGCTTACTCCTCGTTCAGAGGAGTTAAGTTTACACTTCCAGGAAGTGGAACACAGAGTATTACGCTTACCGTTAACGCAGGAAGTACGTACAAGAACACTCCATTCAAGATTCAATTCGCGAGATATCGCCTTTTTGGGGCTGTCGTGAGTGGACAACTGGATCAAGTTCCCGTTGACATCGGCACGGGTGTGCCTGCAGACATCAATCAGACCCTCGACGGCAATGGGTCCTTTACGGCCACGGTAACCATCGGAACGGCCTCGATGTATATGAACCTTTTCGCGCAGGCGGAAATCGGCTCGACTCCCGTGTTCACCAATTGCGTGAACATCTGGGTGACGAACTAGGTTCGGAATCGGACCTCGATCTACATGGAAGGCATCTTTTGCTCAAGTCCCTCGCAGCGGAAGGCGCTGCGTGAGGGTGCCGACACATCGTAGCCATTATGGCGGCAATATCGCCTCCGATCCGAACGAACCTCGCTCGATCACGGACTGTCGTCTGACTCTGAGCTAGCCGAACGCCGTGTTACCACTTGGTAGCGCTCTAGTCGATAATCACGGCGGCGCTAGACTTGCCCAAGAGGTCTACTACTTGCGCTCGGGGGAGGGTCGCTTGGCAAGTTCCTAGGATCTACACAATGAGACGAGTTTCCGGCACTCTGCAAAGAGCCATCTACGCGAGGTTCGCTCAGATGCTCCGACCCATCTCGGTTACAGGCGCCGTCCTTGCCATCCTCTCAACATCACCGGCGACCGCGCAAGTTACTTCCAGAAGTAGCGTCGATTCAGCCGGGTTAGAGGGTGACTCGACAAGCGAACTATCATCCATTTCGGCTGATCTTCGCGTGGTGGTGTTTATTAGTGCCTCTAGCAACCTGGACGCAAGCGACACAAACGGGCTTCTAGACGTATTTGTTCATGATCGCAATACCGGCGTCACCGCGGCAGTCAGCATCACCCCTTCAGGGAAAACTGGAAACAACAATAGTGGTGGCATTTCGTTTCCTCCGTCAATCTCATTCGACGGTCGTTTCGTTGCGTTTTCCAGCGACGCCGGGAATCTCGTGTCTGGAATGAAGACCCACGGTACTCAAGTATTTGTCAGAGACCGGCTGCTCGGAACTTCGACTTGCGTTAGCGTGGATTCGTCAGGAAACGAGGGCGACAACACCAGCGAGGCTCCAGCGCTCTCGTCCGACGGCATTTTTGTCGCGTTTGACAGTTACGCTTCAAACCTTGTGGCTAACGACACCAACGGCAAAGCGGATGTCTTCGTACGCAACCTAGCAACTGGTGTTACCGAGCTGATTAGCATTGGCATCAACTCGGCCCCAGGAAACGACGACAGCCTGAGTCCATTTCTGTCAGCGGACGGGAGTGTCGTCGCATTCTCGAGTCGAGCTTCGAATCTCGTGGCGATTGATTCAAATTCAGTGCTCGATGCTTTCGTGTTCGACAGATCCGCACTTGTCATGACCCGCGTGAGCATGGGCCCTGGTGGCGTCGAGGGCAACGGCATTAGTGCCGCGACTTCGCTCTCGGCCGATGGCAATGCAGTTTGCATGCACACTCTTGCATCCAACCTTGTGGCCGTAGACACAAATGGCG
>DAINBU010000037.1:0-37290 GCA_036732755.1 Planctomycetota bacterium | reverse complement strand
GTAATGGACTGTGTCGTATTCGATCGCTCGCTTCAAGTCTGTGAATTGATTAGCGTAGATTCGTCAAACAATCAGGGAAACAGCGTAAGCTCGTTGGGAAGCATTTCTGCAAACGGCGCCTTCGTCGCCTTTCAGAGCCACGCTTCGAATCTCGTGAGTGGCGACACGAACGGCACATTGGACATTTTCCTTCGTGATCGTTTTAGTGGTAGCACTACTAGGCTAAGCGTCGACAGTGCTGGCGTGGAGGCGACAAGCGGAGCCTATGCTCCGTCAGTTAGCGCAGATGGGCAGACGACCACGTTCTCAAGCGGTTCGTCCAACCTTGTCGGCTCTGACGCCAATGGAATGATCGACGTGTTCGTTCGGGATATGCATATTGCGTCGTGGAAGAACTATGGCAGCGGCCTATCGGGAACGAATGGAATTCCTTCGCTCGTTTCCTTGACGAACCCGATAATCGGCTCCACGATTACGGTGGATCTGTCAAATTCGTCCGGTCAGCCTACGGTCGGTCTGCTCATCGTCGGCTTCAGCGAAGCAAGCATTCCGACGCATTTTGGTGCCGATCTGCAAGTTCTACCATCCTTCGTGATTCCGATTTCTTTCTCATATGGCAGTAATAGTTACATCGGGATCTTGCCCTCAGGCACAGAGTGGAGCGGATTCGTAGTTGACCTTCAAGGGGTGGAGTTGGACGCGGGGGCGCCAGCTGGCGTGTCTTTCTCTCAGGGACTCGAGCTCATCCTCGGAGTCTGAGGCGCTGCGACGTGCTGGACTTCCTCGACTGTCCGAGGACCGAGAGCCGTCATGTGGGAATGAACCTGTCGGGTAACAGGTGCGGCCGCTTGAGACGTATTGGCCGCCGAAGCTGCTGCTGAGTCTCTAAGTTCTTCCGAGCGATTCGTGCGTTCGATACCGCGCGGACGCACCAAGGGATCGGGAACCGACGGATCCGACCGAGACCGCTCGTCGGCGTCGTCGTCAATCGTCCGGGGGTGCGACTGGACCCGGCGGGGTGCGTTCGACGTCCCGCGCCGTGCGCGCGAGCTTCCCGATCGCGGGCCACGAGAGTGCGTGCGCCCACATGGCGAGGAATGCGTCGGCGCCGCTCCTCCGCGACGGCTGCAGCGTGCGCGGCTCGCAGGGCACGAGCCACGCGGAGAACGAGAGCAGCATCATCGTGGCGGAGAACAACCACAAGCCGAGCACCAGCGCGATGCCCGCGTGCATGGCGAGGATCGCGAGAACCCCCCACTTCGAGGTCCGCCGCGGCCAGACGAATACGGCGTACCCGCACTCGAGGAGGAGCGTCGCCCAGCAGCCGATCCTCGCGAGCCACGGCACCGACGCGACCCAGCCGAAGTCGAGCGTGCCGAGGTCGTGTCGCATCATCGAACGCCACAGCGCCTCGCCGTTCCACCACTGCGCGCCGGACGCCTTCTCGATGCCGCTCGCGAAGTAGACGACCATGAGGTGCACCTGAAGGACCCGCAGCCAGAGCCGCGCCGCGGCGGTCGGCGCGCCCGACGTCCGCCCGGCGACCACGTCGCACGAGAGCGCGGCACCGATGGGTGCGAACATGCAGTAGAAGAGCGCGATCCGGATGAACCGATCGACGCCGTAGGTGTAGAGAGGGCCGCTCGTCGTCAGCATGACGAAGGTCGCCCAGGTGAGGACCGCGGCGAGGCGGCTCCGCCATCCCGCGGTGAACGCGAGCACGGCGCCGAGGTGGAGCGCGAAGAAGAGCCGGATCGCGACGACCTCGTCGACGCCGATCGCCGCGAGCACGGCGACGAACCACCCCACGCGCGGGGTCAGCGGCGGCACGAGCCGGTCGACGAGCGCGGACTGGATCAGGCCGTGGGTGCCGTACGCGTCGGCGAGATAGGGCACCACCGACAGCGCCTGCACGAGGAGCACGAGTCCGAGTCCGATCCGGAGCACGCCGAACGGCAGGGGCGACGCCGGCGCCGCGATGAAGCGCGCGATCGCCGAGCGGGCGCGCTCCCGTCCCGCCCGGGATCGCGTCCGCGGCGCGACGGCGGCGGGGCTAACGACGGCCGCGCTGGTCATCGGAGTCCGCCTTGCGCACGAACGTGCTGCTGTAGAGGGTCTCCCACTTCGGTCTCGCTCCCGCGGCCCACTCCGCCATCGTCGGCAGCAGCTCGATCTGGGCGACCACGACGACCTCGACCGCGCTCGGATGACGGCCGAACATCACCGCGGCCCACGACCCCGCCAGCGCCCGCCGCAGGTTCTCCGGCAGTCTCGGGATCGCGTCGATGGCGGAGGAAGTCCGCCATCCGAATCCGGCTGCGGCGTCCGCGACGAGAGTGTCGGACCACTCGCGCCCCTCCGCATCGCGCAGCGTCAGCACCGCTCGGCACTGCGATGCGACGGCTGGCGCAAAGAAGCCGTACTGGGTGTCGGCCCCGCTGAACTCGGAGTACTGCGCCAGGATCCCCAGAGCGAGGTTGCGACCCGACAGCGTGACGCTCGCGGCGCCGCAGACCACCAGCACGAGGTGGAGGAACGCGGCGATCGACCACGCGAGATGTCGGCTGGTCATGACGGTTTGCACTCGCTCCGCCGCCGGGTCACGACGCCGGCCCTCGAGCGGGCCGGCGTCGTTTCAATCCGATGTTCAGCGCAGTTCCACGGCGACGAGCGCGGCATCACCCGCGCGGGATGATGCGTTGTCGATTTCGCCGTAGTACCCGCGGGGCCCGCGGTGGCCGCCGTACCCGTAGAAGCCGTAGTCGTAGAAGTTGCCGTGGTTGCCCCTCTTGTTGCCGTTCGTGCCGTTCTTCTGCGCGGTCGCGAACTCGGTGAACGACACCGACTTCTCGGCGACCAGCGTGACGTCCGCGAGCGGCAAGGTCGTCTGCGCGCGGACGGGCACGAATGCCGCGGTGCAAACGGCCGCAGCGACGACGATGAATGCAATGCGCATGCTGTTGTCTCCTGGGATGGGTCCAACGATGGAAGCGGCAGCACACGCTGCCGCGCGTGACTGGGTCGCCGAGCTCAGGGCACTTCCTTCCTCGGAAGTGCGTCTTCGGACGCCAGGGAGGACGACGACGGCTCCGCAACCGAACCGAGAAAATCCAGATTGCCCGCGGCGCGGTCACTTCGCCGCGGCGGCGCTCACTCGGCGGCAGCGAAGAGGCTGCAGTACTCCGTCGCCGTCCCATCGCCGCAGAGCACGAGCGCCGGCAACGCCGTTCCCGCGGTGCGCGCGACGTCGCGCCGCTCGCCGTTCAGGTCGAGCTCGAAGCGATCGGCGAGGAGCCGCACGCGGACGCGGTTCCATCCGGCGCGTTTCTCTCCACGCGACTCGAAACGCGCGTCGCCGAGTCGGAACGGCAGCGAGTCGGGCGCCGCCGCGGCGTCGCGCTTGAAATCGAGACGGAGCTCGACCGTCCCGTCGGGAAGTGCCCTTTCGAGTTCGGCGGGATCCCCTGCCTTGCAGGTGATTCGCCAGTCCTCCGCGCTCCAGGTCCCCTTGCGGACGGTGAAGCCGTCGAGCCCGAGCCCATCGAAGAGCGACTCTTCGACGCCTGCCGCGGTCGCGGTGCGCGCGGCGTCGGCGGCGTGCGTGCCGGATGGGAGTTCCCAGATCCGGATCTTCCGGAAGTCGACTGCGGTCCCCTCCGACTCGAGGCAGAGGTAGCCCTTCGACGGGGAGCAGGCGGTGCCCGCGGTCACGAGACGGCCGTTCACCTCGAGCGTGATCGCGCCGTCGACGCAGCTGATCCGGTAGTGGTTCCACTGGCCGGTCGGCAGCGCGTGGAAGGCGTCGGTCTTCGGCATCGAGCGCGCGCCGGAGATCCGGAAGCGCGGGTCGGGCGTCATCGTCGCACCCCAGATCGGGAAGAGGTCGCCGTGCGACGTGAAGCCGTCGCCGTTGCCGAGATTGCAGACCTGCACCTCGATCCCGCGCGTGAACGGGCCGCCCAAGGCGGGCAGTGGATCGGCCCACACGAAGAAGCCGGCGTTGCCCGGCTCCGCGAGGTGGCGCCACTCGAACTCGCAGAGGAAGTTCTCATACATGCAGTCGCTGCGCAGGATGCCGGTCGGCTTGCCGGTCGAGTGGATCATCACCTCCTTCGCGTCGTCGGGATCGGGGACCACCGTGAAGGTCTGCCAGCGCGCGACGTTGACGGGGACCCAACGGTCGAGGCCGAGCTTTGCGTCGACGAGCGGCTGCCAGCCCGGCTCGCGCGGCGGCTCGTGCGACTTCCTCTCGGCGACGATCTCGAGCACCGTCTTCGGCTGCGGCGCGAGCGGGACGAGCGTGCGTCCCTTCAGCGCCGGGTGGTCGGGCCCGATGCGCGTCGCGCGGAAGAGGCCGTAGAGCAGCTCGTTGCCGTCGCCATCGCCCGGATCGCCGAACGGGTTCTTCCAATCCCACACGATCTTGCCGGCGCTCGTCACCTCGAACGCGCGGCCATCGGGCCCCGAGCAGACGAGCGTGTTGCCGTTGCCGAGGCGATGGGCGCCCGAGATGAAGCTCGCGTAGAAGCGGTCGGGCGCCGGCGGGTCATAGACCCAGCACGGCGCGGCGGGGCCGAACGGCGTCCCCTCCTCGCGCGCGTAGCTGCCATCCTCCTGCAGCGGCGGGGCGATCTCGATCACGCTCGACCACTCGCCCTCCGGCCGCTCGCGGCCGTTGTTGAAGATCGTCAGGTGGCCGGCGCCCGGCTGGCCGGGATGGACCCAGCTCACGTCATGCTGGTGGAAGAGCTGGCGATCCTTGCGTCCACCCTGCTGCCAGTTCTGCGGGTTGCCCCAGCGCCAGAGCAGGTCGCCGCCTTTCCCCTGGCGGCCGCCGCTGCTGCCGCGAGCCTCGTCGCGCGTCGTGCTGTGGTCGATGATCCAGACCTCGCTCAACTGAGCGGAACTGAGCGCGATCTGGTCGAGCTGCGAGTTGTAATCGACGGCGTTCAGGTGGAGCCAGTCGGCGCGCTTGCGCCGGCGCTTCTCCTTGTCGTCGAGGTCGTCGTCGGCGCCGATGTAGCCGAGCTTCCTCAACTGCGCGCGCTCGGCGTCGGTCACCTCGCCGTCCGGCTCGCCCGCCTTCGGGATGTCGGCGTTGATGTTCACGCGCTCGGGATGGTCGGCGACGATGCCGTAGTTCGGCAGCTCGGGATCGACGTCCTGGATCAGGTGGTCCCAGGCGTGCCACTCCCAGACGACGCGCGCGCCGACCGGCGGCAGCGGCTCGATCTCGAAGACGGCGCACGGCCAGAGGCCGTCGTCGCCGATGCAGCTCGGGAGCCTGCCGACGTCGCGCACCTGCTCCCGCGTGCGCGCCTCCCAGCCGATCACCAAGATATTGCCGTTCGGCAACGGTTCGATGTCGTGGTGGTAGAAGGCGAGCATGCTCGCGAGGTGGAACTCCCACAGCAGCTCGCCGTCCCACGAGAACATCTGCAGCCCGCCCGCGCGCCCGCCGGCCTTGATCGGCAACGGCGTCTCGACGTTGATCCCGCGCAGCAGCCGGCCGTCGTCGAGCAGGTAGGGCGAGAGGCCGGGATGGTAGGCGCTCTCCCACTGATGGACGACGCGGCCGTCGAGATCGAGCAGGTAGGTCGTCGTGTTGCTGAACGGGCTGACGAGCGTGTAGCCGGGGCAAGCCTCGGGCGTGCGCAGCACGACGCCGCGCTCGTCGCCAGCTGCCGCTGCGGGGGGGGCCCGGGCCGTGTCAACCGCCGCGGCCTGCGGGAGCGCGGCGCTCCACGCGACGCGGGCGAGCAGGCCCAGCGTCAAGAACGTCGTCGCGGCGCGCATCATCCTTCGGCCCCTTCGTCTCACTTCCGGACGAACACCCCGCTCGCCGCGATGGTGATGTTGCCGGTGGAGTCGCGTTCGACGCGGCCCTGGACGACGACGGTCTTCATGTGGTCGAAGCCGTTCCAGCCGAGGAGGTCGGCTTCGAGGGCGGAGCCGCCCTGGCGCAGCTCGACGGAGGCGGCGTTCTTGCGGATCTCGTCGGGGGGCGAGCAACAGTAGTCCCACGGGGTCGTGCAGGCGTCGGGCATCTCCATCTCGCTGCACGGCGTGAGCGACGCGTCGACGAGTCGGAAGGCGGCGCGGCCGGGAACTTCCTCGCCGACGCGGCCGACGGCGACGACCTCTTCGCCGTCCTTGGCCTTCTGCAGGATCTCTTTCACGGGCTGCGCTCCGGGCGGTTCGTTCTGCAGCACGAACGTCGGGGGAGGACGGGCACCCTTCGCGGCGGAGTGAGACGCGCCCGCGGGCTCCTCCTTCGAGCTGCAAGCGACGGCGAACATGGCGAGGGCGACGACGGCGCTCCTCGCCACCACGTGGAACCGATCGGACATCTCACTCTCCTCGTTCATGGTTCATTCCTGTTTGAGCGCGATCGCGACCGGTTGCCGCACCGCGCGCAGCGCTGCCGGGATGATCCCCGCGGCGCCGAGAAAAAGAACTCCCGTGAATCCGACCAGCACGCAGGCCGGGTCGACTTCCAGGGTGAAGGCGCTCATGGCGAGGCGGACGCTGCCGCCGTTCACGAGCAGGCGCGCGAGCGCGAGGCCGAGGAGCCCGCCCGCCGCCGCGAGCACGAGCGACTCCTGGCCGAGCGCCCAGACGAGCGCGCGCACCGGGTAGCCGAGCGCCCGCAGCGTCGCGAGCTCGCGCCCACGCTCCTGCACGGCGGCGTTCAAGGTGTTCGCTCCCGAGAGCAGGGCGGCGAGCCCGATCAGCACGGCCATCGCCCACGCGAGGTGGCGGATCGGGTCGAAGTAGGCCGCGAGGTCGCGGTAGTAGCTGGTCGAGGTCATCGCGAGCAGCTCGAGGTCGAGGCGGCGGCGCGCGAAGAGCTCGAGCTCGCTGAAGCCGGAGTCCGAGCCGACGCGCACGAAGACGGCCGAGACGTCGTCGCGCTTGACGCGGCCCTTGAGCGGATGGAGCGGCGCCCAGATCTCCGAGTCGAAAGTGGTGCCGGGCGCAGAAAAGACGCCGCTCACGCGCCACGCGGCGCCCTCGAAGCGGAGCGTCGCGCCGACCTCGAGGCGCGCCGCGTCGACGCCGAGCTTCGCCGCCGCGAGCCGCCCGACCAGCACCTCGTCGTCGCGCGGCAGCGCGCCGCGCAGCACGGTCACCTTCGGATGGACGAGGTACGCGCGCTCCGTCACGCCGCGCACGAACGCCGCGAAGCGCGGGTCGGGCGCGCCGCCCGCCGGCGCGTCGCCGAGCGAGACGTACGTCGCCATGTGGATCTCGGGCGAGACGGCGGCGACACCGTCGATGCGCGCGATCCCCTTCACGTCGGCCGCGACCGTGTCGGCGACCGCGAGCGGGACGGCGCTGCGCACGACGTCCTTCTGCGAGGCGACCGAGAGGAGGATCGCGGTGTCGGCTTCCGCGGTCGCCGCGTAGCTCCGCTCGAGCCCGCGCACGAACGCCGCGGTCGCGACGAGCAGCAGCGCGACCAGCGCCGCCGACAGCCCCGTGAGCAGCGTGCGCGCCGGCCGCCGCGCGAGGTTCAGCACCGCGTAGTCGAAGGGGAGCATCCGTCGCGAAAGGGCCATTGCGTCTCGCCTCACGCCGCGCCGCGCAGCGCGGCGGCGACCTCGCTGCGCGTCGCGCGCCACGCCGGCAGCGCCGCGGCGGCGACGCCCGCGAACGCCGCGACGGCGAACGCGCGCACGAACAGCGCGGGCGACGTGGCGAAGCTCACCAGTACGCCCTCGACGCCGATCGTGAGCGACGTGAGCCGGATCACCAGCAGCGCGCCGCCGAGTCCGAGCGCGGCGCCGGCCGCCGCGAGCAGCAGCGACTCGCCGACGATCAGCCGCGCGAGGCGGCCTTCGCGATACCCGAGCGTGCGCATCACCGCGAGCTCGCGCACGCGCTCGCCCACCGCCATCGCGACGGTGTTCGCGACGACCACCAGCACGACGAGCACGCAGCCGAGCCCGAAGAGGCGGCCGAAGCGCAGGATCTCGCGCAGGTCGGCGGTCGCGCTCTCGAGGAATGCCTGTTCGAGGCGCGTGTCGGTCGGCGCGGAGCTCGACGCGAGGACGCGGTCGATCTCGGTTGCGATCTCTTTGGCGCGCTTCGGATCGTCGACCTTCACCTCGAACTCGGTCACGGTGCCCTGCTGGTTCACGCGCGCGTTGCGCTGCAGGAATTCGAGGTGGGTGACGATCAGGTTCTCCTGGATCGGCTCGGACGACGCGTAGATGCCGGCGACCGTCACCTCGAAGCCGCCGAAGCGGAAGCGGTCGCCGATGGTCAGATGGCGCCGCGCCGCGAAACTCTTCCCGAGCAGCGCCGCGTCGCCGCGTGCCTCGAACGCCGCGCGGTCGCCTTCGAGCAGCTCGATCCGGCGTGCATCGAAGAGCTGCTTCGCCGGCACGCCGTGGAACGCGATCACGTCGAGGCTCGCGCGGCAGTTGCTGAGGAAGATCTTGACCGGCAGCACGCTCTGCACGCCCGGCACGCGCGCGATCGCGGCGGCGCCGTCCTGCGGCAGGAATGACGTCTGCGGGCAGTAGCGGTTCTGGCGGTAGACGATGAGCGTGCGCGCCGCCTCGCTGCCGGAGAGCGCGTCGTCGAGCCCGCTCGCGAGGCTCTCGACCAGCACCAAGAGCAGCACCGCGCACGCGACGCCGCCGATCGTCAGCGCCGTGCGCAGCTTGCGCCGCCCGAGGTTGCGAAGCGCGAGTTTCGAGAGCTTCACGTCTTCACCTCTTCGCGCAGCGCACCCTTGTCGAGGTGGACCACGCGCGTGCCGTGCGCCGCCGCGTGCGGGTCGTGCGTCACCATCACGATCGTTTTGTGACGCTCACGATGGAGCCGGTCGAGCAGCGTGAGGACGCCGCTCGCCGATTCCGAATCGAGGTCGCCGGTCGGCTCGTCGCAGACGAGCAGCGGCGGATCGGCGACGATCGCGCGCGCGATCGCGACGCGCTGCTCTTGTCCGCCGGAGAGCTGCTTGGGGCGATGGGAGGCGCGGTCGGTGAGGCCCACCGCCTCGAGCGCGAGCGCGACCCTTCGATGGCGCTCGACCGCGGAGAGCGGGAAGAGAAAGAGCGGCAGCTCGACGTTCTCGTAGGCGGTGAGCACCGGCACGAGGTGGTGCTGCTGGAAGACGTAGCCCACGTGCTCGGCGCGCCAGTCGGCGAGGCGCGCGCGCGGCAGGCTCGCGACGTCGACGCCGCCGACGCGCACGACGCCGGAATCGGGCCGGTCGATGCCGGCGAGCAGGTTCAAGAGCGTCGTCTTGCCGCTGCCGGACGGCCCGAGCAGCACGAAGAACTCGCCTTGCTCGATCGCGAGCGTGACGTCGCGCAGCGGCGCGATCTCGCTGCCGCCCTTGCGATAGGTCTTGGTGACGCCTTCGAGCTCGAGGAAGGCCATGTCAGCGTCCTCCCTCGTTCGTGATCTCGAGGCGGCGCCCGACGGCGAGTCCGGCGCGGCCGCCGTCGATCACCTTGTCGGAGAGGTCGAGCCCGCGCGTGACGAGCGCGCGCTCGCCGTCGCGCGTCGCGACCTCGACGGCGCGGCGCGCGGCGCGGCCGCTCCCGGCGTCGACGATCCAGACGGCGCCGTCTTCGATCAGGCGCGCGGGGATCCAGACGGCGCGCGTCGCGGGCGTTTCGCCCGCGGCGCCGGTCGCACCGGGTGCGGCGCCCGGTGCTCCGGCCGCGGCTTCATTCGCCTGAAAAGAGACCTCGACCAGCATCTCCGGCCGCAGCGCCGCGTCGGGCTGCGCGATCTTCACGTGGACCTGGAGCGTCACCTTCTCGACGTTCGCCTGCGCGACGATGCGCGTCACCTCACCGTCGTAAGGCTTCCCCGGCCGCGTCGGCGCGGCGATGCGCGCGTGCTGACCGAGCGCGAGCTTGCGCACCTCCGACTGCTCGACGTCGACCCGAACCCGCAAGTGCTCGGGGTCGAAGAGCGTCGCGACGACTTCCCGGCCTTCGCCGCCGACGGACGAGCCGGGCGCGACGAGGCGCTGCGCGACGACCAGAGCCGCCGGCGCGGACGGATCGCCCGCGCCCGGCACGCGCACGACGGTGCGTTCGAGCGCGAGCGCGGCGCGCTTCGCGGCCGCCGTCGCTTCCGCCACCGCCGCTTCGGCGACGGCCACCGCCGCGTCGGCCGACTGCACGCGCAGCTTCTCGGGGAGGCGCAGCTCGCGCTCGCGGCGCGCGCGAGCGAGGCGCGCCGCCGACTTCTCCGCTTCGGCGTGCGCGAGGGCGGCGTCGGCCTGCATCTGCGCGAGCGCCGCCTTCTCGACGTCGGCCTTCGCTTCCGACAATTCGACCTGGCGAGGGCCGGCGCCGCCGTGTTCGGCGAGGTAGCGCTGCACTTCGAGCTCTTCGGTCGCGACGCGCACGCGCGCGGCCGCCTCGGCGGCGGCGGCGTCGCGGTGCTGCGCTTCGGCGGTGCGCGCCGCGGCGTCGGCACCGGCCGTGGCGACGAGCTCGGAGATCTCGAGCGCGGCGTCGAAGCTCGCGTGGGCGTTGTCGCGCTCGACCGTCGCCTTCGCGAGCTCCGCGGCGGCGCGCGCGAGCGCCGCGTGCGCCGCGTCGACGTCGAGGCGCGCCGAGTCGTCGACGAGCGTGGCGATCGGATCGCCGGGATGGACGGTCGCCGCTTCGAGCACGACTACTTGCTTCACGATTCCGGCAGTGAGCGCGGTCGCCTGGATCGGGAAGGGGTCGGGCTCGACCCAGCCGCTGCGCTGCAGCGTCGCGCCGCCCGCCGCGGCGAGGCCTTCCGCCGCTTGCGGTCGGACGACGGTCACTGCGACGGACCCCGTGAAGTAGTCGCCGAGCGTCGAGACGAGCACCGCCGCGAAGCCGGCGACCAAGAGAAGCGGGACGATGATGCGGAGCTTCCGCCGCTTGGGTGGAGCGACTGGCGCGACCGGCGCGCGCGCGAGCCCTGCGAGGTCGATGTCGGGTCGGACGTCGCTCATGGGCGGTCCTCCCCTCGTGCCGCCTCGAATTCGAAGCGGGCGCGCAGCGCGGCGACGCGCGCTTCGGAGCGCGCCGTGAGCGCCTCCTCCCGCTGGCCGAGCGCCATGGTCCAGTCGGCGAGCTCGGCGGCGTCGACCGCGAAGCGCGCGCACGCGGCGTCGAAGCGGCGCGCGCGCGCCTCGTCGATCTCGCGCGCGTGCTCGTCGGCGGTGGCGCGGGCCGCGTCGCGCGACTGCGCAGCGGCCGCCTGGCGTTCGATCGCGGCGGCGTAGTCGTCGGCGAGCGTGCGCTGCGCCTCGTCGCGCCGCGCGCTCGCGGCATCGACCGCGGCGGACGCGGCGCCCGGCCACGGCAGCTCGAGGCGCAGCAGCCCGCCGAGCAGGAGCTCGTCGGCCGTGAAGCGTGCCTTCGGTCCGACCAGCAGTGCCGGCCACCGGTCGGCGCACGCGATGCGCAGCTCCGCTTCGGCGACCACCCAGCGCGCCCGCGCGACCTCGAGCGTCGGCTGCAGCTCGAGCAGCTGCGGCGCGTCGCGCGGCGAGTCATCGCTCGCCGCGCCCTTCTCGAAACCGTCGATCTGCACCAGCGCGTCGTCGTCGAGCCAGGGGCTCCGCGGCGAAAGGCCGCTCGCCTTCACGAGCTCGAGACGGGCGCGCGCGGCCGCCGTTTCGAGCGCGGCGCGCCGCGCTTCGAGGTGGTGCGCCATCGAGCGCGCCATCGCGACGTCGCCCGGCGCGAGCCAGCCCCGAGATGCGAGCAGCGCGATCCGCGCGAGCGACGGCTCGGCTTCCTTTTCGAGCTCCGCGATCCGCTGCGCGAGGGCGCGCGCCCCGCCGAGCTCCGCCGCTGCGCCGAACAGCGCGCGGCGCGTCTCGATGCGCGCTGCCGCGAGCTCCGCGCGGGCGAGCGCCGCCTGCGCGTGCGCGCGCGCCCGCGTCGCGCCGCTGCGGCCCGCGCCGACCAGTCCGGCGACGTCGAGCGCGAGCGCGAACTCGGCCTCGCGCACGCCCGGCTCGTCGCCCTTGCCGTCGGCGAGGTAGCTCGCCTCGAACCCCGGCGCGACGCCCGGCCCGACCGCGCGCGCCTCCGCGTCGCGCGCCGCGACCTCCTGCTGCGCCGCGCGCACGGCGGGCGCGACGCCGTCGGCGACCGCGCTCCAGAACGCGACCGGATCGCGCGTGCTCGCCACCGGATCGAGCGCCTCGGCGCGCGCGCTCCACTGCGCTTCGAGGTCGTGCGCGAGGTCGGCGACGGACGACTCGGGCGTCGCGCGCAGCGGCGGCTCGGTGGTCGAGCAGCCGCCGGCGATGCCGACGCAGAGGATCGGAACGGAAACGATCGGGACGGAACGGAGGCGTGGGAACTGGAACATCGGAGGCTCTTCCGCGGGACTTGGACGCGCTCCGGCCTTCGCGACGTGCGAAGACGCGCGGACGCGACCGCGGCGAGGCCTCGCTCCTAGAGGCGGAGCGGCAGCGCGATCGGGACGGGGTGCACGCGCGGCGCGTCGGGCGGGCCGCGCGAAGCGAAGGCGAAGCGGCCGTCGGCGGCGACGCTCGTCGCGAAGTCATCGGGTGCGAAGTAGAGCGGCGTCGCGAGCTGCGCGAGCGCGGCCTGCGCGTCGAGGCGCGCCTGCGCGCTCGAGTCGACCGCGCCGCCGATCTCGGGCAGCGCGATGCAGCACGCGTCGACGTCGGACGAGCGGGGCGCTCCCGCCTTGGCGATCGACCGCGCCGACTCGTGCCGCTCGGCGCGCACGGCCCGGCTGCAGCAGTCGTCGCACTTCGCCTTGCGCTCGGCATCGCCGCCGCCGAAGAGCCGCGCGAGGCAGTAGCTGCCGCCCTGCGGCAACAGGAGTCCCGGCACGACCACGAAGGCGAGCAGAAGACGGGCGAGCTGGCGCATGACGGATCTCATCGGCCGGGCGAGCCTACCACCCTGCGTGCCGCAGTGTTGGACTCCAGCGTCCCGCGGAGACGCCCCGCCGCGGCGGGCGCGCGGCGATTTCCTGCGCATGATCTCCCGGGAGTGCGGACTTCCCCTCCCCTTCATCGAACGCCGATAACATCCCCGCCCCTCGCGGAGCCCGGCACGAGCTCCGCGCCCTGGAGCGCGACGTGAACGATTCGACGGGAGCCGCCGCTCCGCTGCCGGTGAAGGTCGACCTCGCCGACCCGCGGCTCTACGTGAATCGCGAGCTGTCGATGCTCGAGTTCCAGCGGCGCGTGCTGTCGCTCGCGGTCGATCCGGAGATGCCGCTGCTCGAGCGGCTGCGCTTCCTCACCATCTGCTCGAACAACCTCGACGAGTTCTTCGAGATCCGCGAAGCGGGCGTGCGCGAGCAGCTGATGCAGGGGATGGCGCGCACCGGCCCCGACGGCCTCACGCCGAGCGAGCTCCTGCGCCGCATCGGCAGCGTCGCCCACTACCTCGTCGCCGAGCAGTACCGCGTGCTGAACGAGGTGCTGCTGCCGGCGCTCGCCAAGGAGGGGATCCGCATCCTCCGGGTGAGCGACTGGAGCGCGAAGCAGAAGGAGTGGGCGCGCCAGTTCTTCCAGAAAGAGGTGCTGCCGGTGCTGACGCCGGTCGGGCTCGACCCGGCGCACCCGTTCCCGCGCATCCTGAACAAGTCGCTCAACCTGATCTTGAAGCTCGAGGGGAACGACGCGTTCGGCAGAAATGCGCGGCTCGCGGTCGTGCAGGCGCCGCGTTCGCTGCCGCGCGTGATCCGGCCGCCCGCGAACGTCGCCGACAAGCCGTGGGACTTCGTGCTGCTCTCGGCGCTGATCCAGGCGCACGTGGGCGAGCTCTTCCCCGGCATGAAGGTGACGAGCTGCCACGAGTTCCGCGCGACGCGCGACTCCGACCTCTGGGTCGACGAGGAGGAGGTCGACGACCTGCTCGCGGCGCTGAAGGGCGAGCTGACGCGCCGCAACTTCGGCATCGCCGTGCGCCTCGAGGTGAGCGCCGACTGCCCGCAGGAGACGCTCGACTTCCTGCTCGAGCAGTTCCGGCTTCCCATCGAGTCGGTCTACCGGGTCGACGGCCTGGTCAACCTCCACCGCCTCGGCGCCATCTACGACGAGGTCGAGCGCGCCGACTTGAAGTTCCCGCAATTCGCGCCGGCCATCCCGGTGCGCGTGCGCCAGTCGGCGAAGCTCTTCGAGGCGATCCGCGGCGGCGACCTGCTGCTGCACCATCCCTTCGAATCGTTCGCGCCGGTCGTCGACTTCGCGCTGCAGGCGGCGGCCGACCCCGACGTGCTCGCGATCAAGCAGACGCTCTACCGCACCGGCAGCGACTCGCCGATGGCGGAGGCGCTGATCAAGGCGGCGCGCGCAGGCAAGGAAGTGACGGCGGTGGTCGAGCTGCGCGCGCGCTTCGACGAGGCGGCCAACATCGACCTCGCGACGAAGCTGCAGGAGGCCGGCGCACGCGTCGTCTACGGCGTCGTCGGTTACAAGACGCACGCGAAGGCGATGCTGGTCGTGCGGCGCGAGGGCGGGCTGCTCAAGCGCTTCGTCCACCTCGGCACCGGCAACTACCACGCGCGGACGGCGCGGGCCTACACCGACTGGAGCCTGCTCACGACCGACGACGACCTCTGCGAGGACGTCCACTTCCTGTTCCAGCAGCTCACCGGGCTCGGGCGCGTGGCGAAGCTGAAGAAGCTGGTGCAGTCGCCGTTCGCGATGCAGGAGAAGATGCTCGCATTGATCGCGCGCGAGGCCGAGGAGGCGCGCGCCGGCCGGCCGAGCGCCATCCAGGCCAAGATGAACGCGCTCACCGAGCCGAGCGTGATCCAGGCGCTCTACCGCGCCTCGCAGGCGGGCGTGCCGATCGACCTCGTCGTGCGCGGCACCTGCTGTCTGCGGCCCGGCATGGCCGGCATCTCGCAGAACATCCGCGTGCGCAGCGTGATCGGCCGCTTCCTCGAGCACAGCCGCATCTTCTTCTTCCACGCCGGCGGCGAGGAGATCGTCTACCTCGCCAGCGCGGATTGGATGGAACGCAACCTCCAACGCCGCGTCGAGACCGCCTTCCCGATCCTCGACAAGAAGCTGAAGGAGCGCGTCCTCAAGGAAGGCCTGCGCCTCTACTTCGAAGACAACCAGGCCTTCGAGATGCAGCCCGACGGCAACTACAAGCGCCTCGACCCCGGCCGCGGCAAGAAGAAGGCGGCACAGATGGTCCTGCTGGATCAGACCACGTCGTAGCGGCGGCCGAGGACGGCGCCGCGCGGTCGAGCTGCCGCCGCCGGAGGTGCCGGGGCCGTGGTTGGCGAGGAGCGCGCTCGACGGCAGAGCCGCTTCACGATTCCGTGGCTCTGCTCAGCGGCCCTTCACCGGCCGGCCCTGCGTGTCGAACTTGCCGAGCGCGGTGCCGATCTCGCTTCCGCCCTGGTCGACCTTGCGCTGCCGGTCGAGCAGGTGGAGCAGCGACTGGCGCGGCAGCGCGCCGTCGTAGCCGCCCGGCCCGCGCGCGAGGAGGTCCTTGCCGTCGACCTCGAGCGACGGCGGCGGCGGCGGGAAGACGGTGCGGTAGAGCGCGAGCTCGACCGGCTGCGGCCACGGCGAGCTCGACGCGCCGTCGCCCGACACGAAGACCTGCTGGAGGCCCGCGAAGTAGCCGAGCTCGATGGCGCGCACGCGGTTCGTGTCGACGCCGGTCACCTTCACGCCTTCGAGCGCTCCCCACTCGACGGTGAAGCCGGTGCCGCGCACGGCGAGCGTCGCGGACGGCGTCACCACCTGGAAGTCGCTCGTGATCGCGACCGCCTCGACCTTGAACTCGCATCGGCCGCGGTGGACGGCCGCGCGCGTGCGCAGGACGGCGCCGTCCTGGACCATGACCGGCAGCTCGACGCGGCTCGCGCGGTCGACCACGAGCGAGGCGTTCTTGCCGACGCGCAGCGTGACGGTCGAGCGCAGGCCGGTGCGGACCTCCGCGCCGGCGTCGAGCAGGTCGTTCACGGCGGCCGCCGTGAACTTCTCCGCGCCCGCCGCCTTCCACTCCGCCTTGCCTTCGACGGCGATCACGAGGGCCTGCAGCTTCTCCTGCCTGCCTTCGGGGAGTGCCTCGACCTTGGGCGCGGTCGCGGGCGGCGGCGCCTGCGGCGCCGGAGCCTGGAGCGAGAGGAAGAGTGCGAACAGGGCGTTCACGGCTTGCTCCCGTGCGCGGCGCGCCAGTCCTCGGCGCGGCCGACCAGGTCGAGGAAGTCGGGCCCGCGCAGCGCCATGTACTCGGTGCGATCGGGCAGGAGCCCGGCCGCGACCACCTCGCGCGTGCAGTAGCGCCACGAGCGCGGCGCGAGCCGCATCGTCACGCCGCCGCGCAGCGCGAGCACGTCGCACAGCGCGACGCAGACGAGGCCGACCGCCGCCGTCTCGTCGGGCGCGAGCGACTCACTCGCGCCGACCCAGCCGCGCCGCCGCGCCTCCTCGAGGCGCTCCGCGAAGCTGGCGCGGTCGTCTTTCCCGTCCGCGAGCAGCAGCAACCCGTGCAGTGCGTCGTGGTTCGAGAGGAGCGACTGCGTCTCGAGCCGCTGCCAGAAGTCGAGCTCGCTCGCGCTGTCGGGCGCGTGGTCGACCGCGCGGTCGGCCGGATGCGACGCCGCGCAGCCGCCGGCGAACGAGAGGGAGAGCGCTCCCAACAGCGGAACCAACAGCCGCCGCACGCCGCTTCTCTCAGAACACATAGGTCACGCTCCCGTAGAGGAACATGCGCAGGTCGCTCTGCCCGCTCGGCATCGCGTCGCCGGGCAGGAAGAAGCCGGTCCGCGCCTGGAACGTCACGTCGGTGAAGAGCGGCCAGTCGCAGCCGAGGTCGAGCTCGGCGCCCACGTAGCGGTGGTCGTCGGTCGGAACGCTGATCGGCGCGTTCGTGTCGAGCTTCACGAATCCGTAGAGGTCGACGAGCAGCCGCAGCCGGTCGAGGGAGTCGCCGCGCCCGACGAAGGGCGACGTGGCCGTGCCGAGCCGCAGCGTCGCGAGGTTGCTCGGGTCGGGCGCGAGCGCGTAGCCAGTCTGCGCGAAGCCGAGGCTGTTGTAGGCGCGGTCGCTCGTGCCGGTGAGGTTGCCGCCGAAGGTGTCGGCCGAGTCGAGGCGGTCGTCGTCGCCGGAACCCACGATCAGCTCGGCCTCGGTGCGCGTCTCGCGGGCGTCGCGCAGCGCGTAGGCGACCTGCATCTCGGCGGCCCAGGCGTGGATGTCCTCCTCCGACTGGACGATCAGCGCGCCGCCCTGCCCGATCGGGCTCGAGAGCGCGCGGCCCGACTCGAGCGAGAGCTCGCTCTGGTAGCCCCATTGGCCGCCGAGGCTGCCGTGCAGGCCGACGCCCAAGTACTCCGAGTCGTATTCGAAGAGCGTCGGGTAGAGCAGCCCGTTCGCCTGGTAGAGCGTGTAGTCGTGGTTGTTGTGGTCGCGCTGCACGAGGCCGTAGACGTAGGGGACGTGGTCGCCGCCGCGCGCCTCGAGCAGCCCGCCGACGAAGCGGCGCTTCACGTTGGTGTCGAAGCCGGGGCGCGAGACGTCGAAGTCGACCGTGTCGTCGAAGGGCGTGTCGCCGCCGAGCAGGTCGAGCACGAGGCCGCCGTACGTGAGCTCGAGCTGCGCCGCGATCAGCGCCGTCGAGAGCGCGAGGCCGGAGCCGAACTGCACGAACTGCTTGCCGACCTTGACGTCGACGTTCCAGAGCGCCGTCTCGGCGCCGCCGCGCTCGCGCCCGCGCAGGTCGAACTCGTACCACCAGCGCTCGCCGATCGGGTTGCGGAACTCGTCGCCGCGCCCGTCGAAGTCGTCGCCCGTGTTGAAGTCGTCGTACTGGAACTTGAGCCGCGCGTAGACGCGGTGCATGCCGTCGAGGTCGGCGCGCACCCATGCGCGGCCGTCGTACTGCCGCAGCACGTGGCCGTGGCTCCCCTCGTCGTCGATGTTGTAGAGGCCAAAGCGCGCCGATGCGCCGTAGTCGAGCAGCAGCCGTTCGGAGAACGTGGCGTCGGCCGGAACCTCGAGACGCCAGGCGTCGTCGTACTGCCGCATCTGTTTTTCGAGCTGCTTTTGCGAGTCACCCGACGCAGGGACCTGCGCGGGCGCCGCGGCGGCGAGGAGGAAGGAGAGTCCCGGCGCGAGAAGGGCGGCGCACCCCGCCGTCCCGGCCCGTGCACCCCGCGTCGGCTTCACCATCCCGTTCCTCCCCCGCGTCGGACGGACTTCAGCAGATTCTTCCGTTTCGTTTCAGGGTCGCTTCCCGCTTGTTCCGAAGCAAGCATTGGTGTCCCGGAGGCGATCCGCCGTGATCGATCCCGCAGCCCGCGTGACGAAAAGCCGGCCGAGCCGGATGGCCCGGTTCGGCGAGTTCCTCCTCACCTGGGGGCTGCCGCTCGCGATCGGTCTCCTGATCGGCAGCGTCTTCGCCCGCTCGGCGCGCACGACGCACGAGGTCCGTCCGCAAGCGGAGTCGACGCACAACTCCCGCTGAGACCCGCGCCCGCTCCGTTGCCGCGTAAGATCCGCGGCCCCGAGGAGCGCGCGATGCCGTCCGGTCGGCTCTCGAAAGCAGTAGTTGTCTCCCTCCTGGCGTTCGCCGGCTGCAAGAGCACCGAGCCGGAGCCGGCTCCCGCTCCCGAAAAGCCGCGCCGCGACCTCGAGGCCGAGCTGCGCCGCGACCACGACGGCTGGTGGCAGTGGCTTTCGACCACGTACGACGCCGACCGGGATGGCCGGATCACACGCGCCGAGTATTCGCGCGACGACGACGCGGGCTTCGCGCGGCTCGACCGCGACCGCGACGGCGTCGTGACGCGCGCCGACTTCGACAAGAAGCTCGCGCCGCTGCCCGACCTCACGCTGCCGATGCTCCTGATCCGGGCGGTCGGCGGGCGCGAGGCCGAGTCGATGGGGACGGCGGAGTTGCTCGAAGGCCTCGTGCAGCTCGACTCCAGCGGCGACGGCCGCGTCGACCGTGCCGAGTTCGAGGCGGTCGCGAAGGGCGGCATCAACGGCATCGACCCGTTCGCGACGCTTCTCGCCGGCATGGACGACGACCACGACGGCCTGCTCTCCCGGCCGGAGATCGAGCGGTGGCTCGCGCGGCGCAATGCCGACGGCGACGGCCGACTCGTGATGCGCGAGCGCAACCGCGCCGGGCCGGCACCGGCCGAGGGCTCGATCCCGAAAGAAGTGCGTGAAGCGGCGCCCGACTTCCGCGCCGTGCCGCTCGAGCCACAGGGTGACGCGGCCGCGCCGTGGACGCTCGCGGCGCACTTCGGGGAGCGGCCGATCGCGCTCGTCTTCGGCAGCTTCACCTGAGGACCGTTCACCGCCTCAGCCGGTCGGCTGAAGGAGATCGAGGCGAAGTACCGCGGCGCGGCGCTCTTCCTCGTGGTCTACATCCGCGAGGCGCACGCGCTCGACTCGCCGTGGCCGATGGGGACGTGCGACGGCACGGTCATGTTCGAGCCGCGCAATCTCGCCGAGCGCCAGGACCACGCGCAGCACTGCATGAGCGCGCTCTCGCTCGCGCCGATCCCGGGCGTCGTCGACGACCTCGACGACGCCGCCAACCGCGCCTACGAGGCGTGGCCCGACCGCCTGATCCTGATCGACCGGGACGGCCGCGTCGCGTATCGCTCCGCGCCGGGGCCGTTCGGGTTCGACGTCGACGCGTTCGAGGAGGCGATCGGCGCCGAGGTCGGCCCGGCGCCGCCCGCTCCCGATGCGACGGGCGTGCAGGAGTTGACCGCGCCGACGGCGCCGAAGGCCGCTCCCGGCGCGTGACGCGGCGCCCCAGGCGGAGCGGCAGCGCGTGGTGAGCGTGATCGCGGCGCTCTGCACGTTGCGCGGCGGCGAGGCGCGCAGCCTCCGCGACCGCGACGCCGCGCGGGGCTGGCTGCGCGGGACGTCGTCCCCCTTCACGGGACCTTCACCGTCCGCGCCGCACGGTTCTCTCGGCTGAGAGGTCGATTGGGGGCATGAGGAGACCCCCCATGTTCCACGATCCCTTGCAGCCAGGGCGCGAAACTCGACAGCCCGCGTGGCTCGTCCTCTCCGAGGAGTGCGACGCGGCGACGCTGCGCGCCGACTTCCTCGAGCTGACGCGCAGCGACCGCTCCGATCCGGAGCTCGCGGTCGTCGTCGACTTCCGCCGGACGGCGTTCCCGGCCGAGCCGGGCGACGCGGTGCGCGTCGCCGACGCGCTCGCGCAGCCGACGCGGTTCCTGCGCTCGCGCATCGCGCTGGTCGCCGAAGACGACGCGCAGCGGCGCATCCTCGGCTTCGTCGCGACGCTCTGCGCGCTGCGCGGCGACGAGGCGAGGAGCTTCCTCGACTTCGAGGACGCGCTCGCCTGGCTCGACGGCGACGCTTCGCTCACCGGGAAGCCGCGCCCGGAGATGTCGACGCGCTGAGGCGGGCTGCGACGCACGGCTAGGATCTCCGCGCGCCGAGCGGCGCGCACGGAGGAGATCCCGCTGGCCGAGCCGTCGTCGCGCTTCCTGCAGGACGCCTTGCGCGAGCCGGAAGAGCTGCACGCGATCCTGCGCCGGCTGCTCGATCGCGCGGCGGCGAATCGCGCCGCGCTCGAAGCGGCCGCGGCCGCCTTCGCGGCGGCGCCCGTGCGCTGGATCGCCGGCATGGGCTCGAGCTGGCACGCGGGCTTCGCGATCCAGCACTTCTGCGACGCGGCCGCGCTGCCGGTGCGCAATCTCGACGCGGGCGAGCTCGTCCACTTCGCGCAGGTGCCGAAGGGCGCGGCGATCCTCGCGCTGTCGCGCAGCGGGAAGAGCGTCGAAGTCGTCGATCTGCTGCCGAAGGCGCGCGCGGCGGGCGCGACCGTGCTCGCGGTGACGAACGATCCGGAGAGTCCGCTCGCGCGCGGCGCGGACGTCTCGATCGCGCTCGGGGCGCCGTTCGACTTCAACGTCTCGGTCACGATGTTCAGCGGCGTCGCGCTCGCGGGCGCGCTGGTGGCGGCGGCGGCGGCGAAGGCGTGGCGGGACGAAGAGGCGGAGGCGATCGACGCGCAGCTCGCCGCGGTCCAGCAGCAGATGAAGGCGTGGCAGGCGCGGCTGGCGGAGGTCGAGCTCGTCGGCGCGCGCGCCCTGGCCGACGCACCGGTCGTCCTGCTCGCGCGCGGGCCCGGGCTCGCGGCGGCGCACGAGGCGCGGCAGCTCTTCGAGGAGGCGGCGAAGCTCCCGGCCACGGCCCATTCGACCGGCGCGTTCCGGCACGGGCCGAACGAAGTGGTGCGGCCGGGCGTGCGCGCGATCGTCTGGCTCGCGGCGGAGGGGCGCACGCGCGTGCTCGATCTCGCGCTCGCGGCCGACCTGCGGCGCGCCGGCGCGCACGTGACGCTGGTCGGGCGCGGCGTCCCCGACGGCGCCGGCGACCTCGCGCTCGAGCTGCCCGCCGGTCCGGCGCGCTGGCAGTTCCTGGTCGAGCTGATGCCGGTCCGCCTCCTGATCGAGCGGATCGCCCGCATCCGCGGCGTCGACTGCGACGTCTTCCGCTTCTGCCCGTACGTGGTCGACCGCGAAGACGGCCTCGGCGAGGGCGAGGGGCCGTCGCGCGCGTGAGCCGGCGCCGTCTTGACGACGCGCGCCCGCCGGCCTACCGTCTTCTACACGTGTAGAAGATCCGTCCGCGCCGAGCCGTGCACGAGCAGGCGACGAATCGCGCGGAAGGCAGGGAAACCAGGGCTGCGATGCGTTTCAGCGACGCCGAGTGGATCGTGATGGAGGCGCTCTGGCAGGGCGCCGGCCGGGAGCGGTCGAGCGCGCGCGACGTGATCGAGCGGCTCGGCAAGCAGCCCGGCTGGGCCTACACGACCGTGAAGACGATGCTGACGCGGCTCGTCGAGAAGGGCGCCGTCACCGAGGAGATGAAGGGCAACGTCGCGACCTACCGTCCGAAGGTGTCGCGACTCGCGGCACGCAAGTCGGCGGTGAAGTCGCTGGTCGAGCGCGCCTTCGGCGGCGCGTACGGCGCGTTCGTCCACCACCTCGTCGAGGGCGGCCCGCTCTCCGACCAGGAGCGCGCCCGGCTGCGCAAGCTCCTCGCGGACGACGCTCGAGACGCGGACGACACGGACGACGTCGGCGGAGACGCGAAGTGAGCGCGGCGGACGTCGCGGCCGTCGGGTGGGGGTGGCTCGTCGCGGCATCGCTGCAGGCGGGCGTGCTCGCGCTCGTGGTGCTCGCGGCCGATCGGCTCCTCGCGCGCTTCGCGTGGCCGCGGCTGCGCGTCGCGCTGCACCTGCTGGTGCTCTTCAAGCTGCTGGTGCCGCCGGGCGTCGGGCCGGCCGTCGTGCCCGGGACGGTGGCGATGCCGGAGTCCATCGCGCAATTCGCGCGGCTCGCGCCGTCCGCGCCGGCGCTGCCGTCGTTCGCGGGGATCGCGCTGCTCGCGTGGGGCGCGGTCGCGGCGACGCTGCTGCTCGGCACGGCGTTCCGCAGCCGCCGCGCGCGCCGCCGGATCGAGCGCGGCGCGACGGAGGCGCCGGCGCGCGCCGCGTCGCGCGTGCTCTCGCTCGCCGCCGACCTCGGCCTGCGCCGCGCGCCGCGCCTTCTCGAGAGCGACGCCGTCGCGGCGCCGCTCGTCTTCGGGGGCCGCGCCGCGTGCGTCGTCCTGCCGGCCGGCGCAACCGCGTCGCTCTCCGACCGCGAGCTCGAGGACGTCGTGCTGCACGAGCTCGCCCACCTGAAACGACACGACCCGTTCTGCGCGCGCTTCGGCGCCGCGGTCGCGTGCCTCTTCTGGTTCCACCCGCTGGTCTGGCTGGTGGCGCGCCGGCTCGCTGCGCTGCGCGAGCTCGCCTGCGACGCGACGGTCGCCGCGCACCTCGGCGGCGACGCGCGCCGCCTCGCGAGCTACCGCCGGACGCTCCTGCACGCCGCGGCGCGCCGCTTCGACGAGCCGCTGCCCGCGGGCGCGCACGGTTGGAGCGTGGCCGGCTCCCTCTTCGCGCGCCTCGACTGGCTCGCGCGCCCGCGCCGCGTACGGCCGCGCCGCGAGCGCCTGCTCACCGCGCTGGTCGTCGCGGCGATCGCGGGGGTCGTGCTGCCGACGGCGGGCGCCGAGCTCGGGCGCGCCGTCGCCGCCGCGACCGACTTCGATCCGCTGCGCCGGCTCGCGCGCGCGACGGTCGAGGCCGCGGCGCGCGGAGCGCGGCCGCCCGGCTGCCTGCAATTGCACTGGTCCGTCCTCGCTCTCGCGGCGGACGCGGCGTCGTCCGACGCGCCCCGCTGATCGCGAACCCGGAACCCCGAAATCGAAGGAGAGGCCATGTCGTCCCGATCGATCGCCCTCGCGCTGGTTGCCGTCGGACTCGTCACCACGGCCGCGCGCTTCGCTGCTTCCTCCGACCCCGCGGCTCCCGCCGCCGCGCCGCTGCAGGAGGGCGGCGACGAAATGGCGAAGATGATGGAGGCGGCGAAGAAGTGGACCGCGCCGTCGGCCGCCCACAAGAAGCTCGAGCGCTTCGTCGGCAAGTGGGACGTCACGTCGACGATGGGGGGCCAGCCGGTCGGCAAGTCGAAGGCGGAGTTCACGTCGATCCTGGGCGGCCGCTTCGTGAAGGGCGAGCTCAAGGGCCAGTTCTGGATCAATGCGAGCTACGAGAGCCTCTACCTCCTCGGCTACGACAACTTCAAGCACGCGTTCGTGCAGACCTCGGTCGACAACATGAACACCATGATGCTCCACGCGCAGGGCATCGCCGACCAGTCCGGCAACGCGCTGATCCTGTACGGCAAGATGGACGAGTACCTGACCGGCGAGATCGGCAAGGAAGTGAAGTACATCTACCGCTGGAAGGACGACGACCACTTCGCGATCGAGGTGCACGACCTTGCGATCGGCGAGACGAACACCAAGGTGATCGAGATGCAGTACGCCCGCGCGAAGTGACGCGCGAGGCGCGACACGCTTTGTAGAAAGCCGTCGCCGCGCCGGGTCGGTTTCGAGGGTGCGCGGGCGAATCGGCGGCGAATCGACCGCGAACGCAGCCATTCGCGGCGACATCCGCGCGTCGCAATGAATGTCGACGCCGGCATGCAGGTTGCCCTGGACCCAATGCGCTCAGCACCGTCTGGTCGCATCTCTCGAGATTCTCGAGCCGTGATTGTTTGACTTGGAGCCGTGAATGCATTGGAAACTGAACGCCGCGACCTTTGCGGCGTCGTGTCTCTTTCTCGGGTCCGCTGCCGCCTTCGCGCAGACGCCTCCCGCCCCCACGAAACCGCAGGATCCCGCGCCGGCGAGCCGCGAGAAGCGCGAGGCGAACGACGAAGTGGTCGGCCGCGTCCGCCGCGGGACGAAGCTCCTGAACTGCAAGGTCAAGAACACCAAGGGCGAGGAGATCGGCAAGGTCGAGGACCTCGTCATGGACCGGGAGGCCGGCACGGTCGGCTACGCCATCCTCTCGTTCGGAGGAACCTTCGGCGTCGGCGAGAGCCTGTTCGCGATCCCCTTCGCGAAGGTGGTCCGGACCGACGACGCGACCTGCGTCGTCGCCGACCTGACCAAGGCGCAGCTCGAGAAGGCGCCGAAGTTCGCGGCCGACACGTGGCCGACCTTCGACCGCAACTACGGCAAGTCGGTGCACGACTACTACAAGGCCTCGCCCTACTGGGACGTGCCGACGACGGCCAGTCTCGACCCGACGCACATCAGCAAGGACGCGCTCGACAAGGACCGCCTCCACGCGCGTGGCATGTGCCGCATGTCGAAGGCGATCGGCACCGACGTCGAGGACACCGGCGGCAAGAACCTGGGCGACATCGACGACTTCGTCATCGATGACGGCACCGGCCGCGTCGTCTACGCGGTGCTCTCCTTCGGCGGGATCCTCGGCATGGGCGAGAAGCTCTTCGCGATCCCGTTCTCGTCGCTGACCCGTTCCGAGAAGGACGACGACAAGGTCGTCCTCGACGTCGCGAAGGACCGGCTGAAGGCGGCGCCGGGCTTCGACAAGAAGAACTGGCCGAACATGGCGGACCGCCAGTGGGGCGCCGACATCCACAAGTACTACGGCCAGGATCCGTTCTGGAACTCGAGCAAGGACAAGCGCGACCCGAACTCGGGCACGCACTGAGTGACGTTCCCGCGTCGCAGCTCGCACGGGCTTGCCCGGTCCGAAGCGAGCTGCGACGCGGTTTCGAGGGTGACGCCAGCGAGCCTCCTTCCATGTCCGAAATCAACCCGATCCCCGCGCGATCCCCGGCATCCGAGTCCCAGCAGCGGGCTCCCGACGACGGTGCGCTCGTGCAGGAGTTCGGGGGCGATCCCGGGAGCCCTCGCTGGCGCCTGGACTCCGCGTCCGCGGTCGAGGTCGTGCGCTGGCTGCGTCGCCGGCGCCTCGCCCTTCCACCCGGACAAGCGCGCTCGGACGCCCGCATCGTCGCGCGCATCGTCCATCTGCTGCGCGACGCGGACATTCCGAAGGGACAGACCCTGCGCGAGGCGCTCCAGCACGACCTGGCCGGCGAACTCGTCGCGATCCACTCGCTGCGCCGGATGATCCCTTACCTCGCCTCGGACGATCCGTCCACGCGTCCGCTCATCGAAGGTCTCCTCGACGCCGAGGAGAAGCACGCCGACGACCTGTCGGACCTGATCGCCGAGCTCCGTTCCTGAGCGCCGTCAGCCGTTCGCGGCGCGCAGCACCGCAAAGTAGCGGCGAAAGCACCACGCACTGCAATTCGTCCCACGACTTCGGCCGGCCGTTTCTCCATTGTGCGTGTCGGGGCGGGTGCCGACGGGATGCACCGACTTGTCGACGATGTCTTTGACGCTCCGCGCCGCCCCATCCGATGATCGGCGGAAGTCGTGACGTCGGCGGTGACGCCGGCGCCGGGCGAGAGGAGCAGCCAACGGGTCCAGCTCCTCGGCATCGACGGTCTCGAGGCGCACGCCCGCGCTCTCGCGGCGCGCTTCGGTCTCGCCCGCCGCTCCCGCCGCGGCTCGCACCGCTTCTTCAGACGCCTGGCCGACAACGAACGGTTCCTGCGCGCGGCCTACCGCGTCCTCGCGGAAGACGTCCATCGTGACGAGCCGGTCGAGCCGGCGACCGAGTGGCTGCTCGACAACTTCCCGACCATCGACGCCGACGTCGTCGAGATCCAGCGCAACCTCCCGAAGGACTTCTTCCGCGAGCTCCCGAAGCTCCCGAAACGCGAGTCGAACTTCACGGCCCGCATCGAGGCGATCGCGGTCGAACTGATCGGCGTCAGCGACGGGCGGATCGACTCGGAGCGGATGCACCACCTCGTGGCCGCCTTCCACTCCGTCGCGCCCTGGACGATCGGTGAGCTGTGGGCCTGGCCGACGATGCTGAAGGTCGCCCTGCTCGACCGCATCCGGCGCCTGTCCGCGGAGATCCTCGAGCGGCGCGCCCGTCGGATCGAAGCGGACCGCGTCTTCGCGGACATCGAGTGCAGCGCCGACGCGGACACGATCCCGCCGCTGCCGGAGGCGCCCGCCAACGCCTACACGGCGCAGGTCCTGCAGCGGCTGAGGGAGCACGGACCGACCTGCGCCCGGATCCGCGCGGCGCTCGAGGAGCGGCTCGCCGCCGCCGGCATCGACGCCGAGCAGGCGATCCGGGCCGACAGCCAGAACGTCGCCGCGCGGCTGGTCTCGATGGAGAACGCGATCACCAGCCTGCGCTTCTGCTCGGCGCTCGACTGGAGCCGGTTCTTCGAGCGCGAGAGCGTGGTCGAGCAGGTGCTGCGACGCGACCCGGCGAACGTCTACGCGAAGATGGACTTCGCGAGCCGCGACCGCTACCGGCACGCGGTCGAGGAGCTGGCCGGCCCGACCGCGGAAGAACAGCTGAAGGTCGCGCTGCGGACGGTCGAGAGCGCGCGCGCCGCGACGGAGCAGCCGGGCGCCGACGAGCGCGCCCACCACGTCGGGTACCACCTGATCGGGAAGGGGCGGCGCGACCTCGAAGCCCATCTGGCCTTCCGTCCGACGTTGCGCAGCGCGCTGCGACGCTCCGGATTCCGGCACGCGAGCGGGCTCTATCTCGGGTCGCTCGCCGCGATCACGCTGCTCGTGTCGCTCGGGGCCGCGGCGACGCAGACGGGCGTCGGCTGGCGGATCGCCGCCGCGCTCCTCGTCTGCATCCCCGCGAGCCAGCTCGCCACCGAGCTCGTGCACGCCTTCGTCGTCGTCTTCGCGCCGCCGCGCCGGCTGCCGCGTCTCGAGCTCGAGAGCGGAGTGCCGCCCGAGGCGCGCACGATGGTCATCGTCCCGACGCTCCTGACGAGCGTCGCGGACGTGGAGCGGCTCCTCGACCACGTCGAGGTCCAGGCGCTCGGAAACGAGGACGCCAACGTCCACTTCGCGATCCTCGGCGACTTCGCGGACGCGAACGCGCCCGAAGTCCCCGGCGACGCCGAGATCCTCGACGTCGCGACCCGCGGCATCGAGCGGTTGAACCGGCTCCATGGCGAAGCGAAGGGCGACCGCTTCCACTTGTTCCACCGCATCCGCCGCTGGAACGCGGCCGAGGGCGTCTGGATGGCCTGGGAGCGCAAGCGCGGGAAGATCGAGGAGTTCAATCGCCTGCTGCGCGGCGCGACCGATACGAGCTTCGTCGCGTCGCCGCGCGACTCCTCCCTGCTCGCGAGCGTCCGCTACTGCATCACGCTCGACTCCGACACGCGTCTGCCGCGCGACGCCGCGAAGGAGCTGATCCGCGTCGCGATGCACCCGCTGAACCGTCCGCGCTTCGACGCGCGCAACCATCGGGTGGTCGAGGGCCACGGCGTGCTGCAGCCGCGGGTCAGCGTGACGATGTCGAGCGCCGCGGGGTCGCGCTTCTCCCGGATCCACGCCGGCGACACCGGCGTCGATCCCTACACGACGGCCGTCTCGGACGTCTACCAGGACCTCTTCGCGGAGGGGATCTTCACGGGCAAGGGGCTCTACGACGTCGACGCGTTCACGCTCGCGCTGCACGATCGCGTGCCGGAGAACCGCCTCCTCTCCCACGACCTCTTCGAGGGACTGTTCGCGCGCGCGGCCCTCGTCTCGGACGTCGAGGTCGTCGACGACTATCCCGCCGACGTGCTGCTGCACGCGAAGCGGCAGCAGCGCTGGACGCGCGGCGACTGGCAGCTCCTGCCGTGGCTCCTGCCGCGCGTCCCGACCCGGCTCGGCCGTGCACGCAATCCGCTGCCGCCGATCAGCCGCTGGAAGATCTTCGACAACCTGCGGCGGAGCCTGGTCGCCCCCGCGACCGTGCTGCTGCTCGCCGCCGCGTGGACCTTCCTGCCGGGATCGCCGCTCCTCTGGACGCTCTTCGCGATCGCCCTCTCGTGCCAACCGATCGCGCACGAGCTGGCGCGGCTGCTCGGCGGGCCGCCCTTGCAGCAGCCGGCGCGGGTGTTCCTGAAGGGCGTCCGCGAAGACGTGGCGCTCGCCGTCGCGCAGGTCGGGGTGACGCTCACGCTGCTCGTCTTCACCGGCGCGTCGGCGCTCCGCGCGATCGTCGTGACGCTCCATCGGATGGCGATCTCGAGACGGCGGCTGCTCGAATGGCAGTCGGCCGCGGCCGCGAGCGCGAAGGCGCGCGAAGTCGCCGGACGGGGCGCGCTGCGCCGCTACTTCCGGTCGATGGCGGCGAGTCCCGCGTTCGCCCTGGTGCTGCTCGCCGCCGTCCTGGTCTTCCGTCCGGCCGCGCTTCCCGCCGCGCTGCCGCTCCTCGGACTCTGGCTCGCGGCGCCGGCGATCGCGGGTTGGCTGAGCACGCCCGTCCGCCCGGCGTCGTCGGACCTCGACCCCGAGGATCGCGCGCAGCTGTCGCGGCGGGCGCGGCGGGCGTGGCGTTATTTCGAGGAGCTCGTCGGGCCGGCGGACCATTGGCTCCCTCCCGACAATCTCCAGGAGGTGCCGGTCGAGACGATCGCCCACCGGACGTCGCCGACCAACATCGGACTGGGGCTGTTGTCCACGCTGACCGCGCGCGATCTCGGATTCCTCACGTCGCGGCAGCTCGCCGACCGGCTCGATCCGATGCTCACGACCGTCGAATCGCTCGAGCGCTTCGAAGGTCACCTGTTGAACTGGTACGACACGCGGACGCTCGCGCCGCTCCCGCGGAAGTACGTCTCGACCGTCGACAGCGGGAACCTCGCGGGCGCACTCATCGCGCTCGCGACCGCGCTTCCGCGGCTCGCGAACGAACCGGTCGACGCCGCGATCCGGCGGGAGGCGGTGACGACGACGGCGAACCTGCTGCGCGAGAGCGTCGAGGCGCTGCCGGCGGGAGCGCTGCAGACCGATCCGGTCGTCGCGAGCCTGCGGCGCGACGTCGCCCGCTTCCTCCTCGATCCGCAGCTCGACGACCCGGCCCTCGCGGAGCCGGGCTGGCGCGAGCGCGCCGCGGCGCTGCGCGCCCTCGCCGCGCGGACGCGCGAGCTCGACGACGTGATCCACTGGACCGGAGCGCTCGCCGACGCCGTCGCGCACGCGCCCGGAGAGGACGCGCCGGCGGAGCTCGTAGAGCGGTTCGACGCGCTCGCGCGGCGCGCCCGCGCGCTGGTCGACGGGATGAACTTCAAGTTCCTCTTCGATCCGCAGCGCAAGCTCTTCTCGATCGGCTTCCTGCTCGCCGATCCCGACGGCCCGGGCCGGCTCGACCCCGGCTACTACGACCTGCTCGCCTCGGAGGCCCGGCTGGCGAGCTTCATCGCGATCGCGAAGGGCGACGTGCCGCAGCGACACTGGTTCCGGCTCGGTCGCGCCCTCGTCGACGTGCATCGCCAACCCGCGCTCGTCTCGTGGAGCGCGTCGATGTTCGAGTACCTGATGCCGCTGCTGCTGATGCGGGCCTATCCCGGCACGCTGCTCGAGACGAGCTGCCGCAACGCGCTGCGGCGCCAGATCGACTACGGCGAGGAGCGCGGCGTGCCGTGGGGCATCTCGGAATCGGCCTTCAACTTCGTCGACCGCCGGAACCAATACCAATACAAGGCGTTCGGGGTCCCGGGGCTGGGGTTGAAGCGCGGCCTCGCCGACCATCTCGTCGTCGCGCCCTATGCGACGGCGCTCGCCGTGCTGATCGATCCGCGTGCCGCCGCGGAGAACCTGCGAGCGCTCTCGCGGCTCGGGCTCGAAGGCCGCTTCGGCGACTACGACGCCATCGACTTCGCCGAAGCCGGACGCATCGACCTCGCGGCGTCCCTCGCATCGCCGGCCTCGTCGCCGCAGGCGGACGGGGGCGTGGTCGTGCGCACGTACATGGCCCACCACCAGGGCATGTCGCTGGTCGCGTTCGGCGAGGCGCTGCTCGGCGCGTCGACGCGCGATCCGCCGATGGTCGCCCGCTTCCACGGCGACCCGCAGATCCAGGCGACCGAGTCGCTGCTGCAGGAGCGGGTGCCGCGGAGCGCGCCGATCACGCAGCCGCGGCCGCCGTCGGCGAAGTCGGAGCCGCCGGTCGTACCGGCCGCGCCGCGCCGGTACCGGACGCCGCACACGCTCCATCCGCAGGCGCACTTCCTCTCGAACGGTGCCTACACGACCGTGGTGACCAACTCCGGCGGCGGCGCTTCGCTGTGCCGCGCGAGCGCGGTCTCGCGCTGGCGGGAGGATCGGACGCGCGACGGCGGCAGCCAGTTCATCTACCTGCGCGACGTCCGCAGCGGCGAGGTCTGGTCGGCCACGCACCAGCCGACCGGTCGCGAGGCGGAGTCGTACCTGGTCACGTTCCTCCCCGATCGCGCGTTGTTCCGGCGCGTCGACGACGGCATCGAGACGCAGCTCGAGATCGCCGTCTCGCCGGAGAACGACGTCGAGGTGCGGCGGCTCTCCGTGACGAACCGGAGCTCGCGTCCGCGCGAGATCGAGGTCACGAGCTTCGTCGAGCTCGCGCTCGCGACGGTGGCGGAGGACCTGGCCCACCCCGCCTTCGGGAAGCTCTTCCTCGAAACCAGCTACTCGCCGGCGCACTCCGCGATCCTCTGCGCGCGGCGGCCTCGCGCCGCCGGCGAGGCGGGCGCCGTCGCGCTGCACGTCCTCAGCGTCGAGGGGCGCATGCAGGGGGCGGTCGAGTGGGAGACCGACCGCGCGCGCTTCCTCGGTCGCGGCCGCGATCCCGCCGATCCGATCGCGCTCGACGGCCGTTCGCTGTCGGGCACGACCGGCGCCGTCCTCGACCCGATCGCGAGCCTGCGCGTCCGCATCCGGCTCGCGACCGGCGGCGTCATGCGCATGGCCTTCACGACCGGCATCGCTCCCGATCCGGAGAAGGCGCTCGCGCTGGCGGAGCGCTACCACGATCCCGCCGCCGCGGCGCGCTCGTTCGCGCTCGCGTTCACCAACGCGCGCGTCGAGCTCGCGCATCTCGGGATGGCGCCGGAGGAGGCGCAGGTCGGCATGGACCTGGCGTCGCGGGTCTTCTACACCGATCCGTCGCTGCGCGCGGAGCCGGAGCTCCTCGCGACGAACACGCTCGGACAGCCCGGCCTCTGGTCGCACGGCATCTCCGGCGACCTGCCGATCCTCTTGGTGCGCGTGGTCGGCGAAGGCGACCTGCCGCTGATCCGGCAGGTGTTGCGCGCCAACGACCTGTGGCGGCTGAAGGGCCTCGCCGTCGACATCGTGCTCCTGAACGAGCACCCGACCAGCTACCGCGACCAGGTGCACGACCAGATCTCCGCGCTGCTCGAGAGCGGATCGTGGGTCGCGGCGAAGGGGCGCACGGGCGGCGGCGTGTTCCTGCTGCGCAGCGACACGCTGGGGGACGCGGAGCGCGTGCTCCTCTCCGCCGCGGCGCGCGCGATCCTGCGCGGGGATCGCGGCGGGATCGCCGATCAGCTGCAGGGCCCGTTCGACCGCCGCCGGCCGCCGCCGCGGTTCGTGCCGAGACATGCGCTTCCTCCGTCGCCCGCGCCGCGGATCGCCGAGCCGCCGGTTCCTCCGCTCAAGCTGATGAACGGACGGGGCGGCTTCTCGAGCGACGGCCGCGAGTACGTCGTCGTGCTGGAAGGGGACGCCGAGACGCCGCTGCCGTGGACCAACGTCATCGCGAACCCCGGCTTCGGCACGATCGTGACCGCTTCGGGCGTCTCGTTCACGTGGTCGGAGAACAGCCGCGAGAACCGGCTCACCGCGTTCGCCAACGACCCGGTGACCGACCCGCTGTCGGAGGCCGTGCTGATCCGCGACGACGAGACCGGCGAGACCTGGAGCGCCACGCCGGGACCGCTGAAGCGCAGGCCCGACGACTCGCGCTGGATCGTCCGGCACGGCGCCGGCGTCACGCGCTTCGAACACGAAGCGTCCGGCATCGCGCAGGAGCTGGCCGTCTTCGTCGACGACGCCGATCCGGTCCGCTTCGCGCTGCTCCGCCTCTCGAATCGTTCCGGACGCCGGCGGCGCCTGTCGCTGTTCGCCTATGCCGAATGGACGCTCGGCCCCGCGCGACCGGGCGAGCGGCTCCACGTCGTCACCGAGGTCGACGCCGCGTCGGGCGGCGTGCTCGCGCACAACCCCTTCAACCAGGACTTCAAGGGGCGCGTCGCGTTCTTCGCGTCGGAGATGCGTCCCGATTCGGTCACCGGCGATCGCACGGAATTCCTCGGCCGGAACGGGTCGCTGCGGCGGCCGGCGGCGCTCGGGCGCTGGGAGCTGTCGGGAGCGACGGGCGCCGGACTCGATCCGTGCGCGGCGCTGCGGTGCGTGGTCGACCTGGCGATCGGCGAGACGTGCGAACTCGTCTTCGTCCTCGGCCAGGGGAGGGATCGCGCGGACGCGCAACGGCTGATCGCGCGCCACGCCGACGTCACGGCCGCGAAGGCGGCGCTCGACCGGGTCGAGCGCGGATGGAACGAGACGCTCGACGCGGTCCAGGTCGAGACTCCCGACGACTCGTTCAACCTGATCCTGAATCGCTGGCTGCAGCTCCAGGTCATCGCGTGCCGTCTCTGGGCCCGATCGGGCTACTACCAGCCGGGCGGCGCCTACGGTTTCCGCGACCAGCTCCAGGACGTCATGGCGATCGCGTCGTCACGACCGGATCTCTGTCGCGAGCACCTGCTGCGCGCCGCCGCGCGGCAGTTCGTCGAGGGCGACGTGCAGCACTGGTGGCATCCCGGCAGCGGCGTCGGCGTGCGGACGCGCTGCTCGGACGACCTGCTCTGGCTGCCGTTCGCGGTCGCCCACTACGTCGAGTCGAGCGGCGACCGGGCGGTGCTCGACGTCGCGATCCCGTGGCTCGTCGCGCCGCCGCTGAAGCCGGGCGAGGACGGCGCGTACGGCGCGCCCGCGGTCTCCGCCGAGAGCGCGCCGCTCTACGACCACTGCGTGCAGGCGATCGACCGCGGACTCACGTCGGGCCCGCAGGGGCTGCCGCTCATCGGCTCGGGGGACTGGAACGACGGGATGAACCTCGTCGGGAAGCTCGGCCGCGGCGAGAGCGTGTGGCTCGGCTGGTTCCTCCACATGGTGCTGACGCGCGTCGCGCCGATCTGCGAGGCGCGCGGCGACGCGGCGCGCGCGACCCGCTACCGGAGCGAGGCCGTCCGCATCGCGGAGCGCGTCGAGCTGGCGTGGGACGGCGACTGGTATCGCCGCGCCTACTTCGACGACGGGACGCCGCTCGGGTCGGCGCAGGACGCGGAGTGCCGGATCGACGCGATCGCGCAGTCCTTCGCCGTCCTCTCCCGGGCTGCGCGCCCGCAGCGCGCCGAACTCGCGACGAACGCCGTGCGCACCCACCTGATCCGGCGCGACGCGGGGTTGATCCTGCTCCTCACGCCGCCGTTCGACCGCACCGCGCACGATCCGGGATACGTCAAGGGCTACGTGCCCGGCGTCCGCGAGAACGGCGGTCAATACACCCATGCCGCGGTCTGGACCGCGATGGCGATCGCGCGCCTCGGGAACGGCGACGAGGCGGTCGAGCTGTTCCACATGATCAACCCGATCAACCACGCGCGCACCCTTCCCGACGCGGAGCGCTACAAGGCCGAGCCGTACGTCACCGCCGGCGACGTCTACGCGCACCCGATGCACCTCGGTCGCGGCGGCTGGACGTGGTACACGGGCTCGGCGGGATGGCTCCACCGGCTCGGTCTCGAGAGCATCCTCGGCGTCGTGCGACGCGGCGCGACGCTCTCGGTCGATCCCTGCATCCCCGCCGGCTGGGACCGCTGCTTCGTCCGCTGCCGTTTCGGACGGACGACCTGGGAGATCGTGATCACCAATCCCTCGCGTCGCTGCCGCGGCGTCGCGACCGCGACGCTCGACGGGGAGCGCGTCGTCGCGACGGCGATCCCGCTCGTCGACGACGGGGCGGTCCACAAGGTCGAGATCGTGCTCGGCGATCCGGCCGCCGCCGCCACGACGACCGCGGCGGTCGCGGTCAGAGGCGCTTGAAGAAGTCCTCCGAGTCGTCGATCTCGGAGAGGAACTTCTTAAAGTCGGTCTTCGACTGCTCGTCGATCTTGGTCGCGTCGGGGCCGCGCGCCGGGCCGAGGATGCGGTCGACCACTTCGTTGGGGACGTAGACCTCGCCCGACAGCTCCTTGTCGAGCACCACCTCCTCGAGGCCGACCAGCTCGTTCTTCACCAGCACCGACTTGGGCGTGAAGAGCTTGCGCCGCCGCACCAGGTCCTCCTCCGAGCGCGCGACGAGCTTCAGGAGGTCGGCGGCGTCGAGGTAAGGCGTGCCCTGCGTCAGCTCCTGGAAGACGAGCGTGACCAGGATGATCAAGTGCTCCTCTTCCAGGCGGTGCTCCGCCTTCATTTGCACCAGCGGGAAGCGCGCGGAGTTGGGCGTGGCGGCGAGGCGCGCCGTGATGAGGGAGGAGAAGCGCGGGATCTGCCGGTTGAGCAGCGTGATCGACTCGGGCAGCCCGTCGTCGTCGAGGTCGTCGGTGTATTCGAAGTGGAAGAGCTTGGCCGCGCGCTTCTGGTAGAGGCGCGAGAGGCGGCGCAGGTCCATCACGTGGTCGAGGTGGTTGCGGTAGGGTCGCTTGGCCGGGTCGACGACGCGCGTCGGGGTCGAGCCGCGCTCCGGCCGCGACTTGAGCGCGCGCAGCAGGATGCGGAAGGCGCGGTCGGAGAGGCGGTAGCGCAGGTCGAGGAGCTCGGCGTCGCCGTCGGTGCCCTGCAGCTCCGGCACGATCACCCCGGCGGTGACGAGGCGCGACTCGGGCGCCAGCAGGCGGACGCCCTCGAGCAGCGCGAACGAGCCGTCGAAGAGGACGCCAAGGAGCTCGCGCCCCTTCATGGCGGTGTCCTCGCTCGAGAGGCGCCGCTTCAGGAGCTCGAGCATCAGCAGGACGTGGTCCTTCCCGAGCTTGTAGCGCAGGAGCAGCGTCTGCAGCGGGCCGCTGCCGGCGAACTCCTTCAACAGCTTGCCGACATTCAGCATCCGCTCGCGCGCCTGGCGCGTGAGCGCGGCGTGGTCGGCGGGGGGGAGCGCGAGCTCGCGCTGGCTGCGCCGGATGTTCCCGATCTCGTCGGCGAGATCGAGCAGCCGTTTCAAGAGCGTGCGATCGTGGCGTGGATTCATCGCGAGCACCCTGCGCGTCCGACGGCTCTTTGATATCGCACGCGAATTCGACTCTACTACCGCCGTCGGCCGCGCCCCGCGGGATCCGGGAACGGATTGCCGGGCGCACGTCGCGCGGGCGGGGGATGTGCAGCGGGGGGAGACGCGGACGCGATGGGAATGGTGATCGCCGGCGCGGATTTCGGCTCGAACAAGGTCGGCTACATCGTCGCGGAGATGAAGGGCGGCGAGCTCGAGACGATCGAGCGGGAGAGCCGGTTCACGCGTCTCGCCGAAGGCATCGCGGAGAACAACCGCCTCTCCGGCGAGGCGATGGCGCGCACGCTCCTCTACTGCAACGAGATGCACAAGCGCTTCCGCAAGCTCGGCGTCGAGAAGTTCCGCGGCGTCGGGACCGAGGCGCTGCGACGCGCCAGCAACACGCCCGACTTTCTCGAGCTGATCGAGCCGATCCTGGGCTGGCCGGTCGAGGTGATCAGCGGCGAAGAAGAGGGCCGCATCACCTTCCACGGCGTGCGCATGCAGTATCCGAAGGGCCCGCTCGCGATCATCGACATCGGCGGCGGGTCGGCGGAGATCGTGGTGGGAGGCGATCCGCCCAAGCGCGGGCGCGAGCCGGTCGAGATCTTCAGCTCGCGGCTCGGCGCCGTGGTCCTGACCGAGCGGTGCGGGGAGCGCTGGAACGATCTCGTGAAGGTCATCCGCAGCGAGCTCAGGGGCTGGCGCCCCAAGTGCGATCTGCCCGAGGTCCTGACCGTCCTGGGGGGGACCGGGACCAACCTCACGATGATGGACCTCGACGACCACGACGTGGAGGACGACCACATCGAGGGGCACCTGATCGAGCTCGGGCGATTGGAGGAATTGCGCGGGAGGACCCAGGGGATGTCGCCCAAGCAGCGGGTCGAGAAGCTGGGTCTGATCCCCCAACGAGCCGATATCCAGATTGCAGGCCTCGCCGTGCTCGAGTCGGTCATGGACCACCTCGGAGTCTCGGCGATCCGGACGACGCGCTTCGCGCTCCGCCACGGCGTGGTGAGGTCGATCGTCCAGGATGTGTGAACCGCGGCGGAGAAGCGATTGAATCGCGCGACGGCGACGACTCCCAAGAAGCGCTCCGGATGGGCGTTTCCCTGGCGCGGGCTCCTGGTGCTCGCCGTCCTGATCGGCCTCGTGCGCGTGATCTTCTGCGCGGTGCTGCGCGTCCAGACCGGCTCGATGGAGCCGACGCTCCACGGCGACCCGGCGCGCGGCGACGAGCTCCTGGTCTTCACGCCCTACTACAAGGCGTGGTCGCCGGAGCGCTTCGACCTCGCGATGTTCGACCGCCCGAGCAACGAGGACACGCAGGAACTCGCCGCGGAGAAGCTGAACGTCAAGCGCGTCGTCGGGCTGCCCGGCGAGTCGATCCGGATCGACGACGGAGACCTCTACGTCACGTCCGCCGGAGGGACGATCGAGAAGCGCATCGCGAAGGCCTACTCCGACTTCCGGCCGATGCTGATCCGGCGCTTCTTCGAGCGCTTCGGCGCCGAGTTCGAGACCCACTTCACGTACGACCCGGAGGAGGTCCGCCCCGAGGCGGGCGGCCTCATGATGATCGGCGGGGGGAACAAGACCCTGGCGGCCGAGATCGCGCTCGCCCCCCAGGCGGTCCCCCTGGACGACGGCTGGATGGAGGCCTCTGGGCTCGACCACCCCGGGGAGCTCCCCGAGCAGGACATGCTCTTCGACCTCGAGGTGACCCCCCTGTCACCGACCGCCTGCTTGAACTTCAGCTTCACCGGTGCTTGAG
>DAINBU010000036.1:17121-41262 GCA_036732755.1 Planctomycetota bacterium | reverse complement strand
TTCGATTTCTTCGACCGGGAGCGGCGCCGCTCCTGGCGCGCCGCGCTGACCGCGGGCGCGGTGGGGGCGGTCTTCGGCGCGCTCGCGATCCTCGCCGTGCACGCGGCGGGCTGGCTCAAGCTCCCCGCGCCGCCGGCGGCCGACGACGCGGTCACGAAGCGGATCGCGGAGCTCGAGAACGGGAATGGAGTCCTCGCCGCGCAGCTGCGTGCGCTCACGTCGCAGCCGCGCGGCGCGCCGTCGTCGGCGCCGCCCGAGGTCGCGGCACCGTCCTCCCGCAAGGAGAGCAGCGACGCGGCGATCGCCGGCAAGCCGTCGGGCTCGACGCTCGACGCCCGCGAGCGGGCGAGCCGCGTCGGCGACGACTCGGTGGTGCGCGCGCTCGATCGCGCGCGCCAGCTCGCCGATCCGGCGCAGGCCGCGGCGGGCCACGCGCCTGCGACCGACGCGACGCCGTTCGCGCCCGAGACGATCGTCCCCGGCGCGGTCGCGCCCGCGACCGACGGCGCCGCGGCGGCGGCGCCGCAGAAACCCGTCGTGGAGGAGGCGCAGCCGCGGCCGCCCGACGCGGTTCTCGCCGCGTTCAACACGCTGCTCCGCGACTGCGGATTCGAGCGCTGGCGCCTGCTCTCGGCCGATCCGGTCGCCGAAGACCACGCGCTGCGCCGCGTCGTGCTCGTCCATTCCAATCCGAGCGGCACCGCGACCGGCTCGCTCACCGCGGACCGGCTGACCCTCGAGCGCGACGCCGCCTCCGGCGTGGCAGGATTCGTCCTGAGCGGCGCGCGGCAGATCGATCTCGGCGTCGAGGAGGCCTTCCCGAACGGGACGACGCGCTTCGACATCCCCGGCGTCCTGCCGCTCGAGCTCGTCGCGCCCGAGCTCGCGTCGCTGTTCGGCGTGGCGGCGAGCGGGGCGATCGGCAGCGCGGCGCGCTTCGACCCGGCCGACCCGACGCAGGTGACGAAGGCCATCAACCGCGTGCTCGAGCTCGAGAAGACGGTCGCCGTGCGCGTGCGCGGCTGCGACAAGTTCACCGGCGAGAAGCTCGAGAAGGCGGTGATCGACCTGCTCTACGACGACCACGGGGCGCCCCGGCAGACCGTCTACGCCGACCTCGCCTGGTTCGAGATCGACGCCAAGCACGACTCGGCGGAGCTCGTCTGCGAGGGCGGGGAGATGGTGATCGACGGGAGCCGCCGGCCGCTCTTCCGCGGGCGACTGCGCTGGACGCTCTACTCGATCTCTCCCTCGCAATGGGTCGGGATGCCGTCGCTCAAGCGGGTGGCCGGCTCCTGAGGGCCGCTGCAAGTCGGGCCGGCGGGAAGAGAACCTTGGTCCAAGCGATTGTGGCGCCTATATTTGCGGCGCCACGGCGGCAGCTGTCCCGGGGGGCCGTGGCTGCGCCGACCTCCGCATTCGCGGACCGGTCGGCGGCGATACGCGATCCACGAGGTGCTTGATCTCACGTGCTGCGCACGCCGCACGCGAGTTCCGGTTCGGCGACTTTCCGAAGACCGTCGGGAGTTCCTGCGATCGGTCGAAGCCAGACAGGGAGCCGGTGGCGATGCCGCAGATCGCCACGCGCGGGCCGTCCGCAGCCGCGGACGCTCCGGCGGCCCCTGCTCTGATCGGAACGGACGTCTCCCTCCTCGCGCATCGCCCCCGGGATCCGACCTGGAGCGGCCGCGCCTGACCCCGCGGCCGGCTCGGAAGGGAGATTCGTGGACACGATGCAGATCGTCGCGGTCGCCGCAGGCGCGACCGCGCTCGTGGGCGCCGTCGCTTTCGTCCTCGGCCGCAAGAAGGGATCGGGAGCGCCTCCGGCCGCCGCACCGCGGCCCGGCGCTCCGGCGCCCGTACCGCAGCAGCGGCCGCCCGAGCCGTCCGCGCCGCGCGCCGCCGCCCCGCCGGAGGACGTCGAGCGCGCGCGCCTCGAGGCGCAGCGCATCCACTACGAGGCGGAGTCGGCGGCGATGCAGCTGCGCCAGCAGGCGGAGCAGCACGCCAACACCGCCCGCAACCGCGCCGAGTCGGACATCCGCGACTTGCGCAACAAGGCGGAGGCGGCGTGGAACGAGGAGGAGCGCAAACGGCAGGAGAAGATGCTCGACGTCGAGCGCCGACTTGCGCGGCGTGAAGCCGAGACGCACCAGGAGCGGCAGAAGGTCGCCGTCCTCGAGAAGACGCTCGAGGAGGAGAAGGAGAAGCTCGGGACGCAGCTCGCCGAGGCGAAGACCCGCGACGAGGAGCTCAAGGCGAAGATCGCCGAGGAGGAGCAGAAGCTCCTCTCGATCGCGCAGCTCTCCGCGCAGGAAGCGCGCGACATCGTGATGAAGAGGTTCGAGGAGGCGTGCCAGTCCGACCTCGCCAAGTACCTCGAGAAGAAGGAGGAGGAGAAGAAGGACCGCGCCGACGAGCTCGCCCAGCGCATCGTCGGCACCGCCATCCAGCGCTGCGCCGTGCGCTACGTCTCCGACACCGTCACCTCGGTGATCGACCTGCCGAGCGACGAGATGAAGGGGCGGATCATCGGCCGCGAGGGCCGCAACATCCGCGCGATCGAGAAGGCGACCGGAGTCGACGTCATCGTCGACGACACGCCCGGCGTGATCGTGATCTCCTGCTTCGACATGGTGCGCCGCGAGATCGCGCGCCGCGCGCTCGAGAAGCTGATCAACGACGGCCGGATCCACCCGACGCGCATCGAGGAGCTGATCGAGACCGAGAAGAAGGCGATCGACGAGGACATCCGCAACACCGGCAAGAAGACCTGCGCCGACCTCGGCCTGCTGAAGGTCCACCCGCAGATCCAGTACCTGATCGGGCGCCTCAAGTACCGCACGAGCTACGGCCAGAACGTGCTGGAGCACTCGATCGAGATCGCGCACATCCTGAGCTCGATCTCGAGCGAGCTCAAGCTCGACCCGCTGATCGGCAAGCGCTGCGGCCTCATGCACGACATCGGCAAGGCGCTCACGCACGAGCTCGACGGCAGCCACGCGGTGCTCGGGGCCGAGCAGGCGCGCCGCTTCGACGAGCCGCGCCTGATCTGGAACGCCATCGGCGCCCACCACGAGGACATGCCGTACGAGTCGACCTACGCGGTGCTGACGCAGGTCGGCGACGCGATCTCGGCCGGCCGGCCCGGCGCGCGCCGCGACTCCGTCGAGCAGTACATCGAGCGGCTCGAGAAGCTCGAGGCGGCCGCGACGTCGTTCTCCGGCGTCGTCTCCGCCTACGCCGTGCAGGCCGGGCGCGAGCTGCGCGTCCTGGTCGACGCCGACAAGCTCGACGACCAGCAGGCGCTGCTGACCGCGCGCGACATCGCCAAGAAGATCGAGGACGAGCTCACGTATCCCGGCGAGATCCGCGTGACGCTGATCCGCGAGCGCAAGGTCGTGGAGGTCGCACGCTGACGTGGGGTCGCCGCCGGCCGCTTCCGAGGAGCTGAAGCCGCGGCTCGCCGCGCTGCGCGATCGCGTCGACGAGGCGCTGCGCCGGTGGCTGCTGCCGCCGCACGAGGAGCTCGTGCGCGAGCTGAGCGAGGCGGCGGAGTACGCCGTCTTCTCGGGCGGCAAGCGGATGCGGCCGCTCGTCTGCCTGCTGGTCGCGGAGGCGTGCGGCGGCGCGGCCGACGCGGCGCTGCCCGCCGCCGTCGCACTCGAGCTGATCCACTGCTACTCGCTCGCCCACGACGACCTGCCCGCCATGGACGACGACGACCTGCGGCGCGGCCGGCCGACCTGCCACAAGAAGTTCGGCGAGGGGATGGCGATCCTCGCCGGCGACGCGCTGCTCACGCGGGCATTCGAGGTGGTGGCGCGCGAGCTCCCGCCCGCCGTGGCCGCGCCCTGCGCCGCCGACCTCGCGCACGCCGCCGGCATCGCCGGGATGGTGAACGGGCAGGCGGCCGACCTCCTCGGCGAGGGGCAGGCCCCGACCGAGGAGCGCGTCCGCTGGATCCACGCCAGGAAGACGGCCGCTCTCTTCCGGGCCGCCGTCGGCTGTGGGGCGCGCTGCGCCGGGGCCCCCGCGCCGCTGCTCGACGCCGCCGCCGGGTTCGGCGAGGCGATCGGGCTCGCCTTCCAGGTCGTCGACGACCTGCTGGGAAAAGGCGGAGATCCGTCCCGGACCGGTAAACCGGTGGGCAAGGACGACGAACGGCGCAAGCTGACCTATCCCGCGGCGATCGGCATCGCGGCGGCGCGCGCGCGCGCCGCGGAGCTGACCGCGCGGGCGCGGGAGGCGGCGACGAAGCTGCCGCGGCCCGCCGAGCTCGACGCGCTCGCGCTCGAACTCGAACGGCGCGTGGCGTAGGAAGGGACATGATCCTCGAGAGCATCCGTTCCCCCGCCGATCTCAAGCGGCTGCCGGCCGCCGAGCTGCCGGCGCTGTGCACCGAGATCCGCCGCACGATCCTCGACACCGTCACGAAGAACGGCGGACACCTCGGCTCGTCGATGGGGGTGGTCGAGCTCACCGTCGCGCTGCACCGCGTCTACGATTTCCCGCACGACCGGCTCTTCCTCGACACCGGCCACCAGGGCTATCCGCACAAGCTGCTGACCGGCCGCTTCGACCGCTTCCACACGCTGCGCCAGAAGGGCGGCATCAGCGGCTTCCCGAACAAGGACGAGTCGCCCTTCGACGCGATGACGAGCGGCCACGCCGGCACCGCGATCTCGATGGCGCTCGGCGCCTGCCTCGGCGACGCCCTCGCCCCCCCCTCTGAACATGGAAAGCGGCGCGTCGTCGCCATGGTCGGCGACGCGAGCATCGTGTCGGGCATGTCGCTCGAGGCGCTCAACTCGGCCGGACACCTCGACCGCGATCTGCTGATCATCCTGAACGACAACGAGCAGTCGATCGGGAAGACGGTCGGCTCGCTCTCGCGCGTGCTCTCGAAGGTCCGCCTGTCGCGGCCGTACACGGCGGCGATGCGCGCCGCCGAGAAGCTCGAGCACTTCGTCGCGAAGATCCCGCGCATCGGCGAGCGCTTCGACAAGACCGTGCACGCCATCGCCGACCACCTGAAGCACGTGATCGTGCCGGGCCAGGTGCTCGACGCGCTGGGCTTCCGGTACTTCGGGATCTTCGACGGCCACGACCTCGGCGGGATGATCAGCGTGCTCGAGGCGATGCGCGCGCAGCCCGGCATGAAGCTGCTGCACGTCCTCACCGTGAAGGGCAAGGGGGTGAAGGGCTGCGAGGAGGATCCGCTCGCGCTGCACGGCGCCAAGCCGGGCGACAGCTTCGTCCTCGAGGGCGAGTCGGCCTGCAAGGTCGACAAGGTGCCCGCGGCGGCGCCGGCCAAGAAGGGGCCGCCCAAGTACGAGTTCGCCAAGTGCTTCTCCGAGGCGATCGTGCGCGAGGCCGAGAACGATCCGCGCGTCTGCGCGATCACGGCCGGCATGCCCGACGGGACCGGGCTCAAGCCCTTCGCCGAGAAGTTCCCCGACCGCTTCTTCAACGTCGGCATCGCCGAGCAGCACGGGATCGCCTTCGCGTCGGGGCTCACGATCGGCGGGCGCCGGCCGGTCTGCGCCATCTATTCGACCTTCCTGCAGCGCGGCTACGACCAGGTGTTCCAGGAGGTCGCGCTGCAGCACAACCCCGTCGTGCTCGTGATGTCGCACGGCGGGCTCGCCGGCGACGACGGCGCGACGCACCACGGCCTGTTCGACATCGCGTTCCTGCGCGCGATCCCGGGCATCACGCTGATGTCGCCGCGCGACGGCTCCGAGCTGCAGGAGATGGTCCGCTTCGCGCTCGCGCACCCGGGCCCGATCGCGATCCGCTACCCCAAGGCGCAGACCGCGGCGCCGGGCCGCGCGGTCGCGCCGATCGAGCTCGGCCGCGCCGAGCGGCTGCGCGCGGGCGACGACGTCGCCCTGATCGGGTACGGACCGATGAGCGAGACGGCGCTCGAGGCGGCCGCCCTGCTCGACGCGCAGGGCTGCTCTTGCACGGTGGTCAACGCGCGCTTCGCGCGGCCGCTCGACCACGCGCTGCTCGACGCGCTGCTCGAGCGCCACCGCCTCGTCGTCACGATCGAGGAGGCGGCGCTCGCCGGCGGCTTCGGGTCGGCGGTGCTCGAGCACGCCGCCCGCCGCGAGTCGGGGCAGTCCGCCGGGCACGACACCGCGCGCGCGCGCGTGCTGACGCTCGGCGTGCCCGACCGGTTCATCGAGCACGGCAGCCGCGCCGAGCTCCTCGCCGAGCTCGGGCTCACCGCGTCGGGGATCCGTGACGCCGTCCTGGGACACCTGCGTGAAGCCGCTTTCCACGGTTCTGCTGCTCGCTGACCCGCGCGCCCCGCGCGTGGGCGCCGAGCGCAGCCGGCTGCAGCGCTGGCTCGAGGAGCGCGACGTCCGCGTCCTCGTCGCGCCGCTCCGGCCCGCGCTGCGCGCGGCCGACGAGGCCGACCTCGTCGTGGTGCTGGGCGGCGACGGGACGTTCCTGCGGGCGGCGCGCGCCGTCGGCGGGCGCGACGTCCCGATCGTCGGCATCCGCTTCGGGACCTTCGGCTACCTCGCCGAGCTCGAGCCGGGCAAATGGGAGCCGGGGCTGGCGCGGCTGCTCGGCGGCGGCGGGACGGTCGAGTCGTGGCTGCGGCTGCGCTGCCGGATCCACCCGCCGCGCGGACGCGTCCGCGAGCTCGGCACCGCGCTGAACGAGGTCGTGGTGACCGCCTCGCGCGTCGCCCACCTCGTCGACGTGAACCTGCGCATCGACGGCGAGCAGGTCACGCGCTACCGCGGCGACGGGATGATCGTCGCGACGCCGGTCGGCTCGACCGCCTACTCGCTCTCGGCCGGCGGGCCGATCGTCGACCGGACCGACCGCTGCCTGCTGATCACGCCGCTCGCGTCGCACGCGCTCACCTACCGGCCGCTGGTGCTGCGCGCCAACCGGAAGATCGAGCTCGAGGTCGTCAAGGCGCGCCACGGGACGGCGCTCACCATCGACGGCCAGCAGACGGTGCCGCTCCGCGAGGGGACCCTCGTCGAGGTGCGCGAGGCGGAGCAGGACCTGCGCGTCGCCTCGGTCGTCGAGCGGACGCGCTTTCGCACGATCCGCGAGCGGCTGCGCTGGGGGGCGCCCCTTACGGACGGTGCCTGACCCGGGGACGGCGGCGACCCGGCGTCGGCGCAGGCGTTGCGATCGCGGCCGCGCGCAGGTCGTCCCGACCCGGCCCCGTTCGCCGTCGCTGCCGTAGCCCCCGCGACGTTTCCGAATCGGGAAGGCTTGCTATCCTTTCGCGGCTTTTCCCCCCGGGGCGCGTCGGTTTCGTCCCAGGGACAAATGCGACCGACGAGAGGCGCGTCCACCGTCCAGGCTCCTGCGGGCCGGATGATGGTGCACGCGGGCCCGATCCCCGAACCCCCGAGCCCCCGAGCCATGGAGAGGACGTGAACGATCACATCTCGAAGTGCGGCATCCCCGGACTGCGCGCCGCTGCCGGACTCGTCGCCGCACTCGCTCTCGCCGGCACCGCCCTCGGTCAGACCACGGCCCTCACGATCAACGGGCAGACCTCGAGCAACAACACCTTGTCCGTGTCGGCGACGGTCGGGTCGACGCTCACGGTCAAGGTCGACAACGTCGCCCAGGCGAACCGGCCCTACGGCCTCTTCGTCGCCCTCGCCAACAACGGCGCGAACACCGGCTGGTACCTGGCCGTCAACGGCGGCGGCAAGAAGCCGATGCCGGTCGCGACCGGGGTCGCCACCGCGGTGGTCGAGGCGAACTACCCGCCGGTCGACATCTCGCCCGACCGTCCCTTCAACCCGAACCTCCACCTCGACTCCGGCGGCCACCTGAATCTCTCGTTCGTCATCCCGAAGAACATCGTCGGCCAGACCTACTACTTCCAGGCGGTCGTCCTCAAGACCGGCTCGACCACGGCGACCGACGTCTCGAACGCGATCGCCGTCACCTTCGGCGCGCCGACCACGGCGGCGCGCGTCGTCTGCTCGCTGGCGACGACCGGCAGCCCGAAGCAGGACCACGCGGGCTTCGGGGTCCTCGAGTTCACCAACGGGACGCCCTCGTCCGGCGTCTACACGGCCGATCCGGTGCTGCTCGACATCAAGGTCGACTCGATCGCGATGGGGGACATGAACCCCTGGGCGCTCCACTCGATCAACGGCACGGGCGCCAACCGCCGGGCGCGCGACGTCGGCTGGCAGGGCAACAAGGTGCCGGCGTTCAACGCCGACAACTACGAGTACGGCCGCGTCGAGCTGCCGCCGCTGCCGGGCAACGACGGGACCCTCGGCACCTCGGACGACATCCCCGCGCGCTCGGTGATGCGCTGCTACGACAACGTCTCGCAGGAAGGCTTCTTCCTGATCGTGAACAAGGGGCCGAACCCCAATACCCCCGGCGAGGACTTCTACGTCGTCGGGCGCAAGAAGGACTCGGTACCCGTCAACAACTCCTGGAAGATCGCGACGGCGTTCAGCCCCGACGGCTCGCGGATGTCGGCGATCTACGACGACACCGCCGTCGCCACCACCCCCCAGATGTTCCTGTTCGCGACCGACTGCTCGAAGCCGTTCACGGACGGGCTCGGCAACCCGACCGACATCGTCGACGTCACGCCGAACGGCACCAAGAACCTCTTCGTCAAGGGGCAGATCTTCACGAACAACCGCCTCTGGTTCACGCGCGACACCGGGACCGCCACTCCGCGCGAGCTGTACACCGTGAATGCCCGGGCGACGCAGCCGGCGTCACAGATCGTCGCGATCCCGACCAACCCCAACTACACCTCTCCGCAGGTCGACCAGATCCCCGACAAGGCGTTCGTGGTGAGCCCGGGCGGCGGATCGACGCTCTGCTTCGTCGCGGGCGACGAGTTCGTCCCGGGCGGCGCGACTTTCCCCGATGCCATCAAAAACGGCGACTGGTACGCGGTGACCGAGCTCAAGCCGACGCAGGCCGTCAACCTCACGCAGTTCCCGGAGTTGACTACGAAGGTGCAGACCTACACCGCGGGCGACACCTACAACGGCCAGTCGGGTTACGCCTCGCTCTCGCCCGACGGCTCCCTGCTCGCGCTCACCGCAATGCACAGCAACGACGGGACCCTCACCGAACAGGTCAACATCTACACCACCAGGGACTCGAACGGCGACAACGCCGGCGACGACGCCGGCTCGACCAAGTTCAACAACCCGATCACGAATTCGGGCAACTTCAATCACGTGGGCCAGATCAAGAAGACCGCCGACCTCTTCATGCCCGACAACGAGCACCTCTACTTCTTCTACGGCGCGTGGACGGGGGCTTTGACGAAGGACATGGACCTCTTCTCCTGGAACGACACCACGAAGGTCATCCAGAACGTCACCCAGACGAATGGCTCGTCGACCTTCCCGGTCACCGTCAAGGGCACCATCTACCCCGAGGGCTACTTCGTCTCGCCGAACGGCAAGTACATGGTCTTCTCGCGCGGCATCTCGTCGCTCAGCAAGACCAACCTCGTGGCGGTCGAACTCGCGACCGGCAAGCTGATCAACGTCACCGGCGGCGATTTCGCCGGCGCCAAGACGTCGACCACCAGCAATCCGGGCGCGTACGGCGAGAACTTCGACTGGCACCTCTCGTTCGCCGGCGGGGCGTATCCGTCGCTCTGCTACTTCGCGACGGCGATCGACGGGACGACTTCGCGCAACCCGTGGGTCTTCGACGCCAACTTCCCGACGACGGCGATCCAGCTCACGACCGACACGACGGCGAACCAGCTCGTCGAGTCGCTCACGCCGAGCCCCGTGTCGCTCGGCTGCGCGTGGTCCTGGGGCATCAGCACCCAGCTCGCGGATCTCCAGTACCAGGACCTCCTCTACTACTTCCGCGACGACCTCACGGAGACGTCGAAGCTCGGCGCCATGGCGCTCGGCCAGATCTTCTGGCTGCGCGCGGGCAATGCGGGCGACACGACCGGTGCTGCGCCGCCCGCATTGATCGCGGGCTTCGGTGACGACAACACCGCCGCCGACATCGACAATCCGCACGACGGCAAGTTCTATTACTTCTCGCTGAACGGGACGACGAACTACAAGTTCACCGGCACGACCGGCCCCGACGCGCCTGGCCACCAGATCGGCACGACGACCGGCGTCATCTGCATCTACGCCGTCCAGAAGCCGTAGCGGCGACGATTCGAGAGTGTCGAACGACGGCGGCCCCGAGGCGAAAGCCTCGGGGCCGCTCGCTTTCTGGCGCCGCCGCGCGTCGCGCGCGGCGCTCGTTCAGTGGCCGACGTAGCGCGCGTAGGTGGCGCGCGCCCGCTCGACCGACGTCGTCCCGCGCACCAGCGCCCGCCCGTCGTCGAAGACGGTGACGACGAGGTCGCCGTCGCCCTTGCCAAGCTGGAGCCGCGCGAGGAAGCGCGTGCGCTCGACGGTGCCGAGCCCCTCCCAGCGCTTCACCAGCGCGTCGAGGTCGAGCGCCTTCCCGCCGCTCTCCGGCGCCACCTGGACCGTGTCGCGCCCGCAGAGCTTCGTCGTCGCCTCGTCGTCGTCGCGCTCGAGCGCAGGGTAGGAGCGGCCCGCGCAGACGGGGCAGTCGGGGGAGGGGCCCCCCGGATCGAGCGCGACGAGCCGCCCGTCCCACGGCTCGACCTGCAGCAGGCGCGCGGGCCGGCGGTCGCCGGCGAGCCAGCGCAGCGCCTCGCCCGCCTCGAGCGCTCCGATCGCCGCCGTGAGCGGCGAGAAGACGCCCGCCGTCTCGCACGTCTCTCCGCCGAGCAGCCCGTCCGCGCCGGGGAAGAGGCAGCGCAGGCAGGGGCCGCCCTCGGCGATCAGCAGCACGCTGCCGGTGCCGGCGAGCGCGCCGCCGTAGACCCACGGCTTGCGCCGCGCGCGGCACCAGTCGTTCACCAGGAACCGCGGCGCGAACGCGTCGAGCCCGTCGACGACGAGGTCGGCTGGCCCGAGCAGCGCGTCGGCGCTGCGGCGCGTGAGCTCGCGCACGAGCGGCTCGAGCCGGGTCGGCCCGCCGATCGCCGCGAGCCGCTCCGCCGCCGCCTCCGCCTTCGGCCGCGCGCGCCGCGCGTCCTCGTCGACGTAGAGCCCCTGGCGCGGCAGATTGCTCTCCTCGACGACGTCGCGGTCGATGAGTCGCAGCGTGCCGACGCCGGCGCGCGCCAGATGCTCGGCGATCCAGCTCCCGAGCCCGCCGAGCCCCACGACCGCGACGGTCGCGCGGCCCGCGTTCTCCTGCCCGCGCGCGCCGAACGGCGCGAAGCGGGTCTGGCGGCTGAAGCGGTCGTCCGGCACGGCCGGGATCGTAGCGGCGTCGCGCTATGCTGCCGCGCCCTTCGCACCCGGCGACTCCGAGGGTCTCCATGCGCTGCGTCGTCGTCCGCGAGCACGGCTCGTTCGACCGCCTCCTGCACGAAGAGCGCCCCGATCCCGAGCCCGGCCCCGGCGAGGCGCGCATCGCGGTGCGCGCGGTCGGGCTGAACCACCTCGACCTGTGGGTGCGCGGAGGCATCCCGGGCGTGAAGTTCCCGCTCCCGATCATCCCGGGCTGCGACGCCTCCGGCGTGGTCGACCGGATCGGGCCGGGGGTCACGACACTCACCGTCGGCGACGCGGTCCTGCTCGCGCCGGGGCTGGGCTGCGGGAGCTGCGCGCGCTGCGCCGCCGGCGAGGACCAGCTCTGCCGGTCGTACGGCATGTTCGGCGAGACCCGCGACGGCGCCTGCGCCGACTTCCTCGTCGCCCCCGCGCGCAACGTGCTGCGCAAGCCGGCCGCGCTCTCCTTCGAGGAGGCGGCGAGCATCGGGCTCACGTTCCTCACCGCCTACCACATGCTGGTCGCCCGCGCGCGCCTCGCGCCGCACGAGACGGTGCTGATCCACGCGGCCGGATCGGGCGTCTCGACCGCGGCGATCCAGGTCGCGAAGCGGATCGGAGCGCGCATCGTCGCCACGGCGCGCGGCGCCGCGAAGCTCGCGCGCGCGAAGGAGCTCGGCGCGCACGAGACGATCGACTACGGGCAGAAGGAGTTCGGCGAGGAGGTCCGGCGCATCACCGCCAAGCGCGGCGTCGACGTCGTGGTCGACCACGTCGGCCAGGCGACGCTCGACAAGAGCCTGCGCTGCCTCGCCAAGGGGGGGCGCCTGGTCACCTGCGGCGGGACGTCGGGGCCGAAGCTCGAGACCGACGTGCGCCTCGTCTTCTTCAAGGGGCTCTCGATCCTGGGCTCGACCATGGGGAGCTTGGGCGAGCTCCACGTGATCCTCGAGCACTTCGAGCGCGGCGACTACCGGCCGGTGGTCGACCGCGTGCTGCCGATGAGCGACGTGGCCGAGGGGCACCGGATCCTCGACGCACGCGAGGTGAACGGGAAGGTCGTCCTGAAGAACAATTGAGGACGGAGGCGCAAGGGAAGGCATGGACGCGAAGGTCGCGGTGAACGACGCGGGCGAGCCGATCGTGCAGGTGGCGCGGGACGGCGCGCTCGTCCTCGTCACGCTCAACCGGCCGGAGCGGCGCAACGCGCTCGACCAGGCGATGGTCGACGCGCTGCACGGCGTGCTCGACGCGCTGCAGGGCGACGAGACGGTCGGGGCGATGGTGCTCGCCGGCGCCGGCGAGAAGGCGTTCGCGGCCGGCGCCGACATCGCGCAGCTGCGCGACCGCCGCCGCCGCGAGGCGCTGCTGAGCATCAACTCGCGCCTCTTCCAGCGCGTCGAGGAGGCGGCCTTCCCGGTGATCGCGGCGATCCGCGGTTTCTGCCTCGGCGGCGGCTGCGAGCTCGCGCTCGCCTGCGACCTGCGGATCGCCGGCGACACCGCGAAGTTCGGCCAGCCCGAGGTCTCGCTCGGCATCGTCCCCGGAGCGGGCGCGACCTACCGTCTGCCGCGCCTGGTCGGCGCCGGCAAGGCGCGCGAGCTCGTCTTCACCGGCCGCATCGTCGACGCCGCCGAGGCGCTGCGCATCGGCCTCGTGAACCAGGTCGTCCCCGACGCCGAGGTCCATGCCGCCGCGCGCAAGTTGGCCGACGACGTCGTCAAGCAGGACCGCCTCGCCGTCCGCCTCGCGAAGATGCTCTTCCGCCTCGACGGCAGCTTCCGCCCCGGCGCCGGCTACCTCGGCGAGGCGCTCGCGCAGGCGGTGCTCTTCGAGAGCGAGGAGAAGGTCCGCCGCATGACGGAATTCCTCGACCGCTCGAAGACGAAGAAGTGAGCGATCGCACGCAGTCGACGGGGTGAGGCGAGCGCCGGCGCGAATCGCGCCGCTCACCCGAACGTCGGCGCGAAGTGCGCGACGGCGAGCAGTCCGGCCAGCGCGACCGCCAGCGTCGCCAGCGTGATCGGCAGCCCCGCGCGCAGGTAGGTCCGCGTTCAGGCCGCCGCGACGCGGGCGTCGCCGCGCGCGAGTTGCCGCGCGCGCGCGGCCGCCCCATGATGGCGCGCCGCCGCGCGCACCCCCGGCCCGGGCGCGGCCCCCTCCCGGAGCTCGACCCGACGTTGCCACGGCGTCCCTTGAGCCTGTGCGTCATCACGCGCGACGAGGAGAAGAACCTCGCGCGCTGCCTCGACTCCGCCGCCTTCGCCGACGACGTGGTCGTGCTCGACTCGGGGTCGACCGACCGCACCGTCGAGCTAGCGCGCGCCCGCGGCGCCCGCGTCTTTGTCGAGCCGTTCCGCGGCCACGTCGCGCAGAAGAACCGTGCGATCGAGCTCGCGAAGCACCCCTGGGTGCTCTCGCTCGACGCCGACGAGGAGGTGTCGCCGCCGCTGCGCGCCGCGATCGAGCGGGCGCTCGCGGACGAGGGGAACGGCGCGCCCGCCGGCTACGCCGTGGCGCGCAAGACCGCCTACGCCGGCCGCTTCATCGAGCACGGCGGCTGGTGGCCGGAGTGGCGCGTGCGCCTCTTCGACCGCGCGCGCGCGCGCTGGGCGGGCGAGGACCCGCACGACCGGATCGAGCTCGAGGGTGAATCGGCGCGTCTCGAGGGCGCGCTCCACCACTACGCCTACCGCGACCTCGCCCACCACGTCGAGAAGGTGAACCGCTACACGACCACGATGGCGACGGGGCTGCACGCCCGCGGCGTCCGTTTCCGAGCAATCGACCTGCTCACCCATCCGCCGGCGCACTTCCTCAAGATGTACGTGCTGCGGCGCGGCTTCCTCGACGGCTGGCGCGGCTTCGTCCTCGCGTCGATCGGCGCGTTCTACGTCTTCCTCAAGTACGCGAAGCTCTGGGAGCTCGAGCGCGCGCCGCGTCCGCCGCCGCCGCCGGCCTGAGGCCGGCGCTCAGGGCTGCTTGGGCGTCATGTGGCGGCCGCGCTGACGGTGGCGGCGCAGGACCTTGCGGCCGCCCCGCGTCTTCATGCGGTACCGGAAGCCGGTCCGCTTGGAGCGCTTCGTATTCGAGTTGCGGATTTTCATGGCGGGGGAGTGTACGGGCGCGCGCCGCGGGGTCAATCGGCGTCCGCGTCGGGCTCCTCGCGCGACAGTGCCGCCCGCGCCTGCGGCTCGAGCGGTGCGAACGGGTCGTCGTCGGGAGCGCCGGGCGCCGCCGCGAGCGGCTCGGCGAGCCGCGCCTCGAGGTCGGCGACGATGCGCGTGCCCGCGCTCTTCTGCAGCTGCCGCAGCGTCGAACGCAGGTCCTTGGGGAGCGGCGCGGTGCAGGTGACCGCGGCGCCGGTCGCCGGGCTCGCGAGCCGGATGCGATAGGCGTGCAGCGCGAGGCGCGCGAGCAGCGGGCGCTCGTCCTCGCCGCGGCTGCGCCGGTAGCCGAACTTGAGCTTCGAGAGCCGCAACTCGAGCTCGCCGTCGTACGTCGCGTCGCCCACGATGGCGTGGCCGAGGTGGCGCAGGTGGGCGCGGATCTGGTGGGTGCGCCCGCTCACCGGCCGCGCGTGCACCAGCGTGTAGCCGCGGAAATGGAGGAGCGGGCGCACCAGCGTGACCGCCGGCTTGCCGTGGTTCGGCGTGACCACCATCCGGGAGACGCGCCCGCGCCGCGGGGAGAGGTTCGCCGCGACGAACTGCGGCGCGTCGTCGACGTGGCCCGAGACGATCGCGAGGTAGTCCTTGGTGACGCGCCGCGCGGCGAACTCCTCGTGGAGCCGCCGCTTCGCGTCGCGCGAGCGGGCGAAGACGACGACGCCGCTCGCCGGCTTGTCGATGCGGTGGACCAGCTTGATCGCGTCGTCGGGGTGGGCGCGCTTCACGAGGCCGAGCAGGTGGGGCCGCTTGTCGTCGCGCTCCCCGGCGGTGGCCAGCCCGGCCGGCTTGTCGACCGCGACCAGGCTCGGGTCGGAATAGAGCTCGATGAGGCCGGTCTTCTTCGCCGACTTCACCGACATCGCAGGCCGCTCGACGTCGGCGTCGATCTCGACGACGTCGCCGAAGCGCAGCGGCCGCGAATCGGTGACCGGCGTGCCGTTCAACGTGACCGCGCCGTCGACGATCCAGCCGCGCAGCGTCCCGCGCGGCACCCGCGGGAAGCGGACGCGCAGGAATCGGTAGAGGTTCATCGAGCGGCAGTCGAGGCCGACCGTCAGGACGTTGGGCGCGCCCGACTCCGAGGTCGAGAGGGCGCGGCGGCGCGCCTCCTCCTCGCTCTCGTCGTCGGGCGGGTCGTCGCGTCGCGGGCGCGCGCGTTGGCTCATTCCGACTATTGTAGGCCGCGCTTTGACTCCGAAGTCCCGACTCTTCGGCGGAGCGGTGCTGATCGCGGCGGCCTGGCTGCTCGCGCCCGCGCTCTCGGCGGGGTTCCGCTCCGAGGACTTCCTCGACTTCGAGTACTACTCGCGGGCGAGCCTGCGCGAGGTCGTCGCCGGGTCGCACCTCGGGATGGAGCTCCTGCGCTACTGGCGTCCGCTCGCGGACGTCGCGACGTGGGGGCTGGTCCACGCGCTCGGGCCGCGGCCGTGGGCGGTCCACTTCGCCCTGGTGCTGCTGCAGGCGGCGACGGCGGCCGCGGCGGGGCGCGCGCTGCGGAAGACGTTCGGGCTGAGCGTGGGGGCGGCGTGGGCCGCGGCGCTGCTCGTCGTCGTGCATCCCCTCGCGCCGGCGGTGCTGACCTACCTCGACGGCGGCATGCCGACGCTGTTGGCGGCGCTCTTCACGCTGCTCGCGCTCGGCGAGCTCGGCGAATGGCGCGACGGAAACGCGCGCGCCGGACGGCTCCTCGCCTGCACCGCTGCCGCGGCGCTCAGTTACGACCCGGCGCTGCTGGTCGCGCCGCTCCTCTGCGCCGTCGCCTGGCTCCTGCCGCGGAGCGAGCGGCGCGTGCCGTGGCTGCTGCTGCTGGTGCCGCCTGCGGTCGTGGCCGCACGCGTGCTCCTGGGCGTCGGCTACCTCGGCTACCCGGTCCGCCCCGATCGGCAGATGGTGGTCGAGTTCGTGCCGCGCGTCGCGACCGTCGTCGCGCGCCAGTTCGCCGCGATCTTTCCCGGCGAGCTCCACTCCGCGGCGCTCGCGGCGATCGCGTACGCGACCCTCGCCGCGGTCGCGCTCGGCGCGGTCGTCGTCGCTGTGCGCACGCGCGGCGGGAGCTTCGTGGTCGCCGCGCGCCAGGCGGCGGCGCTCGCCCTGCTCGTCGTCGGGCTGGTCGGCTTCGCGCCCGACCTCTTCAACCTCGGCGGTCCGCCGGGCCAGCCGCCGACGCGGCCCCAAGAGATCGTCTTCGCCTACAAGACGTGGCCGGCGGCGGCCGCAGCGGCGCTCGCGCTGGCGTGGCTGTTCGGGCGGACTTCGGGACGGCGGTGGTGGGGGGCGCTCGCGCTGGCGCTGCCGTGGGCCGCGGTCGAGCTCGCGCTGCGCGCGCCGATCCAGGCCGTCCATGCCGAGGCGGTGGCATGGGCGCAGCGCGTCTGCGACGGCGTCGCGGCGCGCGCCGACGAGGCGAAGGCGACGCGGCTGCTCGTCCTCGAGGTCCCGGTCGCGAACGGCGCGGCGCCCGGACTCGCCGGGACACGCGTCCTGCAGTACGGGCTCGGTGCCGCGCTGCGGCCGCCGTGCCGCGAAGCTCCGCTCGACGCCTACCCGATCTTCCGGAGGAGCGACGGCATGGAACGGCTCGCGACCGCCGCCGCGCTCGACGCGCTGGCCGCCTCGCCCTGGCTCCTCCCGCTGCGCTGCGGCGCCACGCCGGACGCGGACGTCGCCGCGAGCGCGCGCCCACCCCCGCGCGCCGGCGCCGGTGCGCTGCGCCTCTTCGCCGACGCGAGCGGGCGCGAGCCCGTGCTCGCCGCCGACCTCTCCGACGCGCCGACCGTCGTGGTCGACGAGCGCGAAGAGATCGAGCTCTTCGTGACGGGCGACGCGCCCGGCGCGCTGCAGCTCGTCGTGGTCAATCGCATCGCGCCGGTCTTCGTCACCGCGCTCCCCGCGCCGCCGCTGCCGCCGGATGCGCCGCCGCGCCCGCCGCCCGCGATGGACCTGGTGCGCGAGCGCCGGGAGAGCGGGCCCGACCGGCTGGTCGCGCGCCTCGGCCATCCGGGTGCGTGGTTCCGCGAGATCGCGACGCGTTACCCCGGCGACGTCGTCTTCCTGGTGCTCGAGGCGCGTCCCGATGCGGCGCGCTCAACGGGGACGGAGCTCGCGGTCACGACCTCGAACGTGCTGCCGGTCCGGCTTCGGAGGGGCGCGGACGCGCGCCACTGACGGCGATCGACCTCTTGCGCCTGGTGCGAGGAGGGGGAGTTGAACCCCCACGGATTGCTCCACCGGATTCTAAGCCCGGCGCGTCTGCCAGTTCCGCCATCCTCGCTACTTTGCTTCCGTTCGGCGATTCGACGCTGTTTACAGCGCTTCTCGTTTTCGCGTTCTCGGCGATCGCGAGTGCACTGAGAGTAGCGTTCTCTCCCGGGACGTTGCACCGACCGCGTGCAGTTCTGTTAGCAGTGGCCGCTGTCAAGCTGTTCGTGTCCGTCGCCGCCTGCCGAATCTCGCCGCTCGCGGCTTGGCGCACGACGTTGGCCGGTGCCGCGTGCTTCGGCGTGCCGACGAGGTCGAGGCCGTCGCGCAGCGCGTCGTCGCCCAAGCGGACATAGTGCGCGCTGGTCACGGCGAAAGAGGAGTGGCGCAGGAGCCGCTGCGTCGTGATCGGCGCCGCGCCGGCCGCCGCGAGGTTGGTCGCGAGCGTCGCGCGCAGCGCGTGCAGGTCGACGCGCTCGCCGGCGGCGTTCTCGGTGGCGATCCCGGCGCGCTTGAAGACGAAGCGCCGCAGTTCGTGCCCGACAGGACGCCCGCCGAAGACGAGCGCGGCGGGCGTGCACAGCTCCGGTCGGAACGCCCGCAGCGGCGCGCGCAGCGCGTCGTGCAGGGGCACGCGGTCCACTCGTCCCTTCGCCTTGCCGACGTCGGGCGTGATCGTGAGGACGGCGCCGTCGAGGTCGACGTTGCCCCACTTGAGCTTGGCCAGCTCGCCGCGGCGCAGCCCCGCGTAGAACGCGAGGCGGAACCAGAGGCCCACCCGCGGCCCGCGCTCGTCGGCGGCCTCGAAGAGGCGCGCCAGCTCGTCGGCCGTGAGCGCGCGCCGCTTCACGGTCGGCGCTCCCTTCGCCACCGGCACGGACGCGAGCGGGTTGGCGGCGAGGCGGCCCGTCTTCGTGAGCCAGTTCGCGAACGAGACCGCGATCGAGCGCCACTTGTTCCAGGAGCGCGACGACTTCCAGCCCTCCGACGCCTTCCGCGCTTCCAGGAAGGCGCGCACCGAGTCCGCATCGAGGTCGAAGAGGCGGGCGGCGTCGCCGCCGAGGTGCGCGACGAGCAGCTCCAACGCGAGGCGCACGTCCTCGACGTGCTGGTCGCTGCGTCCCTCCGCCTTGAGGTTCGCGACGTAGTTGCCAGCGTGCTCGCGCAGCGGGGTCGCCGCAGCGTCTTCGAGGCGGTCCTCGCTGGCGGTCGAGAGGCCATGACGCCAGTTCAGCTCGCGCTCGGCGTACTTGGCGAGGACCAGCGCCGCGCCCGACTTGTCAGCCGTCTTCGCGCTCACGAAGCGACGCACGCCGCGATCGCTCCACGCGACCCACCAGGACGGGGAACCCTTCCGCTTGAGCAGGGATGCCATTGCCTACCTCCTCGTCTTCTTCGGCCGCCGCGGTCGCGTGTCGGCTACGACGAGCCGCAGTCCCAGCTCGACCGCGACCTGGTCGAGCAGTTCGCTCCCGATCCCCGTCCGGCCGTGAACGAAGTCCCCGAGCGTTCCTTGCGAGACGCCGAGCCGCTTCGCCAACTCGTAGCGGCTGATCGGCGCGTCGAGGATTGCGCGGCGAACCTGATCAGTGAGCGACTTCTGCTTCGGCACTCCCGTAGTATTGCCGTCCTGCGACCCTGCGCAAGCCCTAGATGACATCGGCAAGTCGGTGAGGGTCGGTGAGGGTTCTCCGGCTCGCCGATATCGCGAGAGCTGCACTGCCGAATGAATGGGAATACCTTCACCAACCTTCACCACGCCGTCGCGTGCCCTGGTCATGGCGCACCTGCCTGCGCGTCGTCGAGGACGGCTTCGAGCAGCTTCAAGCCCACGTAGAAGCGGCGCCCGCCGGACACCACGCGCTCGAAGCCGCGCTCGCGCAGCATGGTGCCGAACAGCGTGCCGCTGACGGGCTCCTCGCCGACCTCGGCGCACCAGTTCCCGTAGGCGGCGTAGAGCTGCGCCGCGCCCGCGCGGGCGTTGCGAAGACGCGCGCAGCGCGCCGCGAGGAAGTCGGCCAGCCCGTCCTGCTCCGCGCGGTACTCATTCGACGCAGCAGTTACCGTCGCCGGCGGCGCGAGCCCGTCGCGCTGCCACAGGAGGGCGCCGTCGATTGCCCACCGCAGGATTCCCGGCAGCTCGGCGCGCAGCTTCGCGGCGAGGTGCTGGTCGCGTTCCTCGGGCGGGATCGTGACGGTGAAGGGGACGAGCAGCAGCCGGCGCCAGATTCCCTCGTCGGTGCCGAGGACCCGCGGTCGGTGGTTGCCGGCGAGCCACAGCTTGAAGGTGGGCGCGAAGTCCCAGAAGTCCTCCTTCATGCGGCGCGCCGTGAGCCGATCGCCACCGGTGAGCTGCTTCACGCGCGCCTCGTCGAGGCGCAGGCCGGCGTCGAGTTCGTTGCAGGTGACGAGCCGCTTCCCGTGCAGCGCGGCGACCTCGGTCGGGTGGCCGCGGTGCTTCTGCATCGCAATCAGTTCGGACGGCGCGGCGTAGCTGAGGTCGCGCCCGAGCAGGTCGAGCATGGCGCCGAGGAACTTCGACTTGCCGTTCGCGCCGGAGCCGTATGCGAAGAAAAGCGATTCCCCGCCAACGTCCCCGGTGATCGAGTAGCCCGCCGCGCGCTGCACGAAGAGGCGCACCTCCCCGTCGGGCAGGACGCGCTCCAGGAAGGTGTTCCAGGTCGGCGCAGCGGCGTCCAGATACTCGACCGGCGCGACGCGCGTGATGTAGTCCTCGCGCGTGTGCGGCCGCAGGTCGCCCGTCCGCAGGTCGATGACGCCGTTCTTCACGCCGAGCAACATCGGGTCGGTGTCGAACTGCTCGTGATCGATCGCGATTCCGTCCTCGGCCGGGACGAGCGCGAGCATCGCCTGCCGGCGCTCGCGCGACTCGGACGACTTCGCCCAGCGCCACAGCTCGTCGCGCTCGTCCGAGGTCTTCGCCGCCACCGCCTCGCCGCGGATGGCGGGCGCGACCTTTCTGGTCATGGCGAGCGCGCGCACGCCGCCGTCGTCGGTCGCCCACTTCCGGCCGGTCCAGGTCAGGAACCGCTTCCACACCGGCACGTAGTGGAGGTCGCTCCCGTGCAGGAGCACGAGGCGCCGCACGTTCGCCGAATCGGTGCGCGGGTGCGGCTGCTCGTCCGCGCCCGTCGCGCCGTTCGTCGGGGCCGCGCGCGGCGGCTCGCGCACGACGTCGGTTGCGAGGGCGAAGAGCTGCTCGACGGTTCCACCGCCGACGAAGAAGTCGTCGAGGCCGACTTTGTCGCCGTTCTCGCCGCCCGGCAGGTAGACGACTCGGACGCGCGCGCCGCGCAATTCGAGAAACGCCTTCAAGCGCGCGAGCGCGGACGCGACCGCTCGCTTCGTCATCGCGTCGCTGTCGAAGGCAATCAACACCTCGCGACCGTTGAGCGCGATCGAATCCCAGTCGGCGAGCGCCGTGGTTCCACCTTGCTCGTTCCTCCCGCGCCAGTTCCAGACGCCGAGCAACGCGACGCAGCAGAGGCCGCGGCTCGCCGCCGCGTCGCCCTTCTTCACGCCTTCGGTGATGAGCAGCGGCGCCCTCGGGTCGGCGAGCATCGGGCAGACGCGTGGGTGCACGTCGAGGCGCATCCGGGCGCCCTTCGGCGTCTCGTACCTGATCGGCTTGCCGTCCTTCGTGACGCGCGGCGAGTCGGGCCGGAGCTGGTTGCCGACCACGCCGCCAGCGACGCCGTGCAGCGGGATCAGCAGGCCGGTCCGGAGCTGCTTCGCGTCGCGCGAGAAGCCGCGATCGACGAGGACGTCGTTCGCCTCGGTGAGCGTGCGCACGCTCTCGTAGCCGCGCTCGAGGATCAGCTCGTCGTCGATGCCGGACGCCTTGAGCTGCGCGAGGTGCTCGCTCGTCAAGCGAGTGGCAAGGCGTGCGGCGATAGACTGGTCGTCGCTCTTTTCGACGGTCGGCCGCGTCGAGCCCACTCCCTGGTCCGGTTCGGGCTCGCGCGGTCGATCCATTTCCGGCCCGCTCATGGGGCGGCCTCCCGAGAAATCGACCCGGTGAGGCTCCTGGACGCGGAGCCCCCTGGTGGAGACGGATCCACTCGTTTCGGAGTCGACGCTCGGGGCGGCGGCCGGAGGTCGCGCTGCATGGCGCGCTCGATTAGTCGATCGACCTCGACGCGGTCGATCCGAAGTCGCCGGTCGAGCCGGACGGGGTGCAGCAGCCCGCGCGCGATCCAGTATCGAACCTGTCGCTTCGCGCATGAGCAGTAGGTCGCGGTCTGCTCGACGCTGAACAGCCTCGCGTACTGCGATACGACCGGCGAGGTCGGGACGGGCGGCGCGATCGAACGCCGCCGGTTGCAGAAGGACGGGAGCCGAGGGGCGTCACTCATCGCGGGCGCCCTCCGACGTCACCGCCACGCGCGCGGCACGGTCGAGGAGGACCCGCTCGACCGCTGAGACGTTGAACAGCCAGCGACCGTCGGCCTTGAGCGACGGAATGCGGCCCGCCAGCGCCTCGTTCTTCAGCCACTTCGGGGGGACGCCGAAGAGCCGCGAAAGCGTTCGGACCGTGACCAGGGATGCGGGTGGTTTTTCCATTCCCGCAGACTGGCGATCGCCTTGTGCAGCAGCCGTGCGCCGGCCGTGATTCCGGCGTGATTCCTACGGGACTCGTCGCGCGGCCGGCTAGGTTTTCGGCGTTGCGAGCCGGAAGACTCCCTCCGCTTCCTTCTGAATCAGCGTCCCCCACGCGGGGTGGTCGCGAAACGAGTGTGCGAGTCGGAAGTTGTCAGAAGCGGTCTCGATCTTGTCGCCGATCGTCGACTGGTTGAGACCCAGATCGCCCTTTTTCCACTCGGCCCAGAGCAGCCCGATGCAGCGCGCCTGCGTCGGGTTGAAGTGGTACTTCACGCCGAACCAGTTCACTGTGGCGAAGTCCTCGGAGTGTGTCGCGCCCGGAGCCGCCTCCACGCGCGCGCCGCCGCCGTGGACGCCGTTCGCCGTGACGCGCAGTTTCTCGATCTCGACCGCCAGCTCCGCGCTGATCCGGCGGCGCAGATCGACGGGATGCCCCCGACACAGTGCTGCGAGCGCATAGAGCAATTCATCGCGCCGACGTCTCGCGAGCTCCGCCGCGGCTCCTTCGACCGCCTGCCGCTGTCGTTCCTCGTCGGTGAGCGTGCGCTTAAAGTGCTTCCGCTCCACCGCGTAGTCCCGCTCGACGAGGATCGCCTCGTCCCAATCGATGTTGAAGCGCTCAGAGCGGATACGTTTACGTTCTTCCTCCGCGGCCGCGCGCATCTCGTCCGACTTCGCGATCGCCTCGAAGCGGTCCAACGCCTCGTCCTGCCCCTTTTCGTATTCCTTGCGGGAGTACGTGGAGGGTGATGGTGCTTGCCGGCGCGCTGCGGCCGCTTCTGCCGCTGCCACCGCCTCCCGTACGGAGCGAACGACGTCACGCGCCGCGTGGGCCGCGCTCGCCCACGTCTTGGCTCCCTCCACGAATCGAGGTCCGACGAGCCCGAATGGAGCGAGTGTGTCGTCGGTAATCTCGCCGATGCCGGCGGTCGTTGCGCGGAGTTCGTCCGCGAGCGAAAGGAACCACGGATTGGCGGTCTCCTGGGACATCCACGAGTGGCGCCGAGCATTCGGTTTTCGCTGGAGTTCAGGATCACCTGGCAAACGGTCGCCGTGCCGACATTCCTGGTTGCGTCCGGCACCACGATGCACGGGGACGCAGCAGGCGATGTCGTCGAGCCGGGCGAGACCGCGCGTCACGACTTCAAACATGCCTCGGAGGCGATCGCCGAGAGTGACCGCGTCGGACGGAGCCGGATTGCGCTCCGGCTCGCCCTGCGCGAGACTCATTTCCGTACTCCTTGAAGGGGCCGGGTGCGCAGTGATTCGCAGTCGCGCGCGCTCGGCCCTTTTTCTTGGATCAATCGATCACGGCTCCGCCTCGTCGATCGCTGGCACCGCATCGTCGGTCCGTTGCTGCACGGCCTCGGCGAGCAGGTGGGCGAATCGGGGCGATTCTGGGCGGGGTAAGGAATCGCGCAGGTCCTCGGCGATCTTGAGAAGCAGACGCGCCTTCGCCGTCGTGAGCTCTTGCTCCACCAAACCGACGGCGAGGAGCTGGCGCAGGCGATAGAAGCCCTGTTCCGTGCCGAGCGTCCGAAAATCGAATCGGACGAGCGAGGGCACGGCGCGCCCTTGTCGCGGCCTCTCTCCGCCTCGCGCGCAACTTTCCAAGCGATGCTGGCGCAATTCGGCGGAGTGCCAGTAGCAGACGGCCTCCGACGGCCGCCGAGGCGCTAGGCAGGAGCCCCTCGACGTGATTGCGGAGCACCGCAGCTCGGGCCGGCACCGCCTGTTCGGACGCTGCTTCGATTCGCCGGACGCTGGAGGTGAGTGACTGAGACCCATTGAAACCGCTTGCTTTCGCCTTCTTTCCTTGGGATGGGCAAACGGCACTC
>DAINBU010000036.1:5021-17111 GCA_036732755.1 Planctomycetota bacterium | reverse complement strand
CCAGCAACCTGAGCACGACCACGCTCTGCTGGGCCGCGCTCGGGGCGCACGGCGGCTCCGCGGCGGCGGACCTTTTCGCTTTCCTCTCCCGGGATGGGCAAACGGCACTCTAGCGGAGGACTGCGCAGACGTGTCCTCGTTGCCGGTGGGGAAGCACTGGCTGGACGTTGCTCCGGCGCTTCTCCGCGCCTCCTGTCCTAGTGGATCGAGAGCACCGCGCAGTTCGTCCACGCGCCGTCCTTGGGCGGGGTGGTCAGCTTCGGACCGACTAGGGCCTGGAGCAGGACATCGACGCCCGAGAGCGAGGGGTCGTTCGGGATGCTGTTCGTGAAGCTCATCACGTCGAACGGCCAGGACGGGATGTACGTCAGGAAGTTGAAGGGCAGGATGCAGAGGTCGCCGTGGAAGGGCGGGGTCGGGATGCTCTGCTCTGGCGGCAGTCCGTAGATGGCGAAGATGCCGTCGAGAGGGTCGCAGAGGTAGTTGACCGTGACGCTGCCACCGGGCGTGAAGGTGCCTTCGAGGATGGTGGCCGGCGTGTAGGTGAACCCGTTTGAAAGGACCCCATCCCCGAGGTCGTTGCTCACGGTGATGTCGATGGGTCCGGGTTCGCCGCTGGGTGCGTCGCAGGCGATGTTCTGGTCGTCGATGACGACGACGTTCGCGGCCGGAGTTTGCCCGAAGAGGACTATTGTCCAAGCGCCGAGCGAATAGCCCGACCCGACGATCGAGACGCTCTGGAAGCCGTCGTACCGCATCCGATTCGGAGTGATGCTGGAGACGACCAGCGGGGGCTTGAACTCGTCAGCGCCGACATCGACTGCCGGTCCGAGGATCCGCGGGTCGCCGTCGATGTCGGTTGCTGGAAGGCTAGGTGCAGAGTTGTCGCCAGCGTCGATGCACAGTGATCCCGGTCCGAGGTGATAGTCACTGCTGGGCGGGTCGACGAAGAGCGGGTCCGCATCGAAGTTGCCGGTTCCGTTCCACCCGCCCTGAACGTCGCAAGACGTCGCGTTGAACGAACTGCTCCTATCGACGGAGATCTGGGTTCCGGTGTTCCCCCATACGATGGAGTTCCAGGCGCCAGCGACCGCTCCCCCTGCACAGAAGACCGCCGGACTCGAGTTTCCCGACACCGTCGAATTGACGATCAGAGGAGTCGAGTTGAACGCATGGATTCCGCCGCCGCCCCCATCGGCCAGGTTGCCATAGATCACGTTGTTAGCGATGAGCGGAGCCGAACCGGTGTCAACGCAGATACCTCCGCCTTGCCCGGTGCCGTGATTGAACGCGATGACGTTGCGCTGAATCACGGCGTTGGAGTAGACGTTGCTGATCCCGCCACCGTTTTGCGCCGTGTTCCAGACGATGACGTTCTCTTCGACAGTCGGTGAAGCGTACTGAATGTCGACGCCGCCGCCGCGGTGACCGGTGTATCCCGGCACTCCGCCGTCGGTCAGAGTGAACGATCGAAGGATGGAGTCGTTTCCCTCGCCGCTGACGAATCGGACACAGCTTCCGGTCAGTGTCCCGTCGATCGTGGTAACAGCAGCCCCATCCGTGCTCTGCACCGTGATCGCCTTCCCCTTGAAGTCCAAGTGCTCGAAGTAGGTGCCGGGCGAGACGAGGACCACGTCGCCAGCAACGGCAGCGTCGATCGCCGCCTGGATGGTTGGGTAGTCGGCGGGGACGTGGATGTCGCTGGCGCTCGCGCATGGCGCGGACACGGCGAGGAGCACGACGACGAGCGGGCGCGAGACGATGGCGCGCATGTCTTCCCCCTTCAAGTTGCGAGAGGGTGCAGAGCATTGCACGGCGGCGCGAGATCGACCAGCCCCACCGACTCTGAGCGCTTGTGGACGCGCTCGGGTCCTTCGACCCCCCCGCCCGCTCGATTCCCCCGGGGTCCCCCGTCCGGGTCCGATGCGCGCGCTGGGGCCCATCGATTCCCGCGTTCGCGCGATTCCCCCCTCCCTGGCACCCCGGTGAGGGGTGGGCGCCAGTTCACGCCGGAGAGCTGCCTTTGCCGGATTCCGTCTGGCTGCGTTCCCCGACATCGACGCCGAGGCGCGATGCGATCTCATGCAGCGCGGCGGGCACGGCGGGCAGCTCGCGGCGTCGCACCGTCACTCCTCGCCCCGTCGGTAGGTACGCGTCCCGATCCTCGGGGTCGCGGAACCAGACTCGGACCGTGGCGAACCGCTTCCCGCAGAACTCGTCGGAGACGACTCGAAGCTCCTCGCGCTTGCCGTGTCGCCGGACGCGGAGGATGGTTTCGCCGCACTCCTGGACCTGTTCGGGGGAGCGATCGTTGGTCGCGATGGCATCGGCGCCGAGCGGATGAGCGGCGAGGACAGATCGAAGCTGAGCGAGAAGTTCGTCGGCCACGGGTGCCTCCCCGGCTGCACTACTACCGTACGACACCCCCTAATTCCCCCTCGCGAGCGACCACGGAAAGGAATCGACCACGGTTCGGCAGCGGTCGACTTGCTCGCGATCTAGAGCAACCGCTCCCTCTAGAAAACCCGTAGCTGGTCGCGCGCGCCGAGGTCGGTAGGAGGTAAGCGCAGGAGATCGAGCGGGCTCCCAAGATGCTACGGATAGGGGGACCCCCGGTGGGGGTGGAGTGCTCGCGATCCATGCACCGACGGTCGCCACGTCGAAGCCGTGCCGACGGTCGGCCGCACGGGTCGGCGCATCGCTGGCGACACTCTGACGAGTCGCTGCCACGACACGCAACTCGACCTGCGGAATGGGGGCGCGATCTGAAACGGCAGGAACCGTCGCGCCTCGCACGACGACGCGGCCAGCTCCGAGCCGCTCATGCTGGCCGGCTCGCGATCACGAGGGCCACGATCGCCGCGCGCATTGCCTCCGGCAGCGTCGGCCAGCAGTCGACCACTTCGCGCAACCCGGCGTCTGTCGGTCGGTGCGCGTCGGTGCACACGACCTTCGACGTCCCCGGGGGCGCCTCGTCCCGGCGTGCGGAACTGTTAGCAGTCTCGGCCGTTTCCCCAGAGCGGACACCGGATTCTAAGCCCGGCGCGTCTGCCAGTTCCGCCATCCTCGCGCGCGGCGCATTCTGCGAAAAACCAGCGCAGCGTACAGCGCTGCGCCTGCAGCGCCTCGCGTGTGCAGCGGCGCGTGCGTCGTGCAGGCGACGCGTCTGCGACCGTCACTTCGAGCAGTCGGCGTCCAGGAAGCGCGTCACCAGCGGATTGCTGACCTCGGCGAAGATGCGGCCGGGCTGCTGCAGGACCGCCGCCTGCAGGATCACCGTCGCCTCTTCCGTGAAACCGTCCGGGATCTTGCCGGTGACCGTGGCGAGACCCGACGGGCCGAGGTTCCCGAAGCCGACCACGCGGAAGCCCGCGCCGAGCGCGAGATCGAAGAAGCGCGGGTCGACGGACGTCGGCGGATCGAGGTAGATGTAGCCCGGGTCGCCGCTCGCGAAGAGAAACCAGGCGGCGTTGGGCGCCCCTTCGAGCGACGCCGTGTAGGTCCGCTGCTGGCGCACCGCGCCGGGGCCGTTCAGCTGCACGTCGAAGAGCTGGTAGGAGCGCACGCTGCGGTCGCTCTCGTGGCAGAACAGGGTGAGGGCATTGGCGCCGATGGCGAGGCCGCGGGCCGCGACGTCGAGGTCCGCCTCGTGCGTCGCGCCGGGCGCGTGCAGGTCGAGGTTCACGCTCTCGATCACCGTGTCGCCGCGCGAGAAGTACAGGCGCGTCGAGGTCGGATTGACGCAGAAGGCGGAGAGGCCGGCGCCCGCTTCCGCGAGCTCCCCCTGGTTCGGCACGATCTCGTCGAGCACGAGGGAGCCCGCATCGAGCACATGGACGCCGCCCGAACCGGTCGCGGCGACGAAGAGGCGGTCACCCGCGTACGAGAGCGAGATGCCGACCGGTGTCCCGGGAAGGTCTTCCGCCGGCGACTCCAGCTCGGGGAAGTTCGACTGCGCCAGGTCGATGCGCGAGATCGCGGTCGCGCCCTCGACGGAGTCGGCGATCCAGAGCGCTTCGGCTTCGCGGTCGCTCGCGAGGAGCGCATCGGTCGAGATCTCGTCGCGGATCTCCTGGAGGACGCCCGTGGCGGGGTCGAACAGGAAGAGGCCGGTCGACGCGACCAGCGCGATGCGGTCGCCGACGGCCGTGAGCGCGTAGAGCGGCGCGCCGATCTTGCGGACGCCGACGCGCGTGAACGTGTCGCAGTCGTAGACGTCGATCCGGTTCGCACCCGTCACCGCGACGAAGAGCCGCTCCATGCAGTGGTCGACGGCGATGCCGCCGATGGAGGTGCCGACCGCGACCTGACGCACGAGGTGTCCGTCCGAGGCGGAGAAGACCAGGATCCGGCCCGCCGACGCGTCGGCGAGGTAGATCTGCTGGCGCGCGGGGTCGGAGACCATTCCCGAGATCGTGGCGACGCCATGGACGCCGGCCTGGGTGCCCGAGCGGTTGCAGCCGATCGCTGCGGTGAGAACGACGACGGCCGCGAGAAGACGCGCTGACTGCAAGGGTCGGTACTCCTGGGAACGAACTGCGATCGCGCGGACGGGCCCGGTCCGGAGACGACTACGGTGAAGATCGGGGGAGGAGGGCGCCTGGCCCGGGAGGAGCGCGCAGGTAGTAGCGTCGCCCGCGCTGGGCGCATCGGCGGAGGAGAGGGTGGTGCCCGCGCTAGGACTCGAACCTAGGGCCCGTTGATTAAGAATCAACTGCTCTACCAACTGAGCTACGCGGGCGCGCGAATCTCGGAGGGTCGTGGGTCGGGTGTCGTCGGCGGGTCGCGGTCCTGTCGGTCTGGATCGATCACGCGCGCCGCCGATCGCACCCAATGGCTTCCGCCCGCTGCACGTCCAAGCGCGGAACGAAGTGGTACGCCCGGCAGGACTCGAACCTGCAACCCTCGGGTTCGAAGCCCGATGCTCTATCCAGTTGAGCTACGGGCGCGCGAAACGAAGCGGAGCACGTTACTGCCCCGCGGACTCCATGCAAGCCTGCGCGACCGTCGCGGCGAAGGAACGTTGCGACGCCCGTCGGGGACTGGGTCGCGGCGCCCATCGGGAAATGGGGTGAGTGACGGGAATCGAACCCGCAACCCCCAGAGTCACAGTCTGGTGCTCTAACCGATTGAGCTACACCCACCACCGATGGCGCCTCGCGACCTGCGCCGGACCGGGCACGCTAATTCGCTCGCCCGCGGCTTGTCAAAGTCAAAGTTGATCGGCCCGCGCGCGCCGCCGATGCTGACGCGATGGACCTCGCGACGGGACGACGCGTCCGCCAGTTCTTCCGGGAACGCTTCGGCGGCGGCGGTCCGCCCGAGCGGCTCTTCTTCGCGAGCGGCCGCGTCAACCTGCTCGGCGCGCACGTCGACTACCACGGCGGTCCGGTGCTCCCAGTCGCCGTCGACCGCGGCGTCTTCGTCGCGGCCCGCGTCCGCGCCGACCGCCGGCTGCGCGCCGTCTCGCTCGACTTCCCCGGAGCGCACGACTTCGACCTCGACGCCCCGCCGAACGCCGCGGCGGCGGGCTTCGCCGCCTACCCGCTCGGGATCTGCGTGACGCTCGAGGAGGGGGGCGCGCGGCTGCGCGGGCTCGACCTCGCGTTCGGCGGGACCGTCCCGCCCGGCGCCGGGATGTCGTCGAGCGCCGCGATCCTGGTCGCGACCGCGACCGCCATCGCCGAGACGCAGGGGATCGCGCTCCCGCCGCTCGAGCGCGGCCGCCTCGCCCACCGCGCCGAGACGCGCTTCGTCGGCGTCCGCTGCGGGATCATGGACCAGTTCGCGAGCGCGCTCGGCCGCGCCGGCCACGCGCTCTGGCTCGACTGCAAGGACCAGAGCCACGACTACGTCGCGCTCCCGTCGGAGCGCATGTCGTTCATGATGCTCGACTCGATGACGCGGCGCGAGCTCGCGGGCGGCAGCTTCAACCGGCGCGTCGACGAGTCGACGGGGGCGCTCGCGAAGATCCGCCGCACCGCGCCCGGCGCGACCTGCCTGCGCGACGTGACGTCGGCGCAGCTCGAGGCGGCGCGCGGCGACCTCACCGACGTCGAGTGGAAGCGCGCGCGCCACGTCGTCGGCGAGGTGGCCCGCGTGCAGCGCGCGCGCGCCCTGCTCGCGGCCGGCGAGCTCCTCGAGTTCGGCTCGCTCATGGGGCAGTCGCACCAGTCGTCGCGCCACCTCTACGAGGTCTCGACCGACCGCCTCGACGCGCTGCACGAGCTCTCGGTCGACCACCCCGACTGCTACGGCGCGCGCCTCACCGGTGCCGGCTTCGGCGGCTGCGCGCTCGCGGTGGTCCGGCGCGGCTGCGAGGAGTCCTTCCAGGCGCACGTCGTCGAGGGCTTCGCGCGCCGCTTCGGCTTGTCGCCCGCGGTCCACCCGATCGGCTTCGGCGGCGCGCCGCTCGAAGTGGCCGACGCGTGACGGCGAACGCTCCGCTCGGGGCCGGCGCGATCGCGCCGGAGCTCCCGCTCGACGACGCGGTCGCGCAGGCGGCGCGCGCGGCCGGCGCGTTCGTCTGCTTCCTGCCGCTCGCATACGCGCCGGTCTGCGGCGAGGACGTCCGGCAGCTCGCGCGCGCCGCGGCCGAGGTCGGCGCGCCGCGCCGTCCGCTGCTCGTCGTCAGCGTCGACGCGGCGGAGCACGGGCGCCGCTTCCTGCGCGACCTCGACGCGGGCGCGCTCACCCACGTCTCCGACCCTCGGCTCGCGCTCGCGGCGGCGTTCGGCGTCGCGCGGCGCGAGGGGATCTGCGAGCGCGCGACCTTCCTGCTCGCGCCCGACCGCCGCGTCGTCGCGGGCGCCGTCCACCCGATCGGCTTCCCGCGGCCGCTCGCGCTGCTGCGCGAATGGCTGGCGCGCTCCGGCCTCAGCTGACGGGCGCGGCGGCGGGCGCCGGCTCGCGCGAGACGAGCAGCACGGCGACCAGGATCGCCGCGAACCCGAGCCAGGCGCGCGGCGCCGGCGTCTCGCCGAAGCACGCCGCGTCGAGCACGAGGCCGACCGCCGGCTGCAGGAAGATGTAGACCGCCATCTTCGTGGCGTCGACGCCCTGCAGCCCTGCGTTCCAGAGCAGGACCGAGAGGAAGCTGCCGAAGAGCGCGAGGAAGGCCATCGCCGGCAGGGAGGCCACGAACGCCGCCGCGAAGGTCGTCGCCTCCGGCGCGTCGACGACGCCGAGCAGGTGCGCGAAGCCGGCCAGCGACGCGGGCCGCAGCGACGTCCACTCGAGCGGGGCGACGGCGCCGCACGCCAGCGTGCCGAGCAGCGTGATCCAGGCGCTGACCCGCAGCGCCGAGTGGCGCGCGAGCAGCGGCTTCGCTGCGACCGTGAAGATCGCCCAGAACACGCCCTGCAGCGCGAGGATCAGGTTGCCCGAGAGATGGGTCTTCGAGGCGAGGTCGCCGCTGCCCACCTCGGCCGTGACGACCAGCGCGGCGCCCGCGAGCCCGAGCACGAGGCCGATGAGCCGCACCCGCGGCGAGCGCTCGCCGAGGAAGAGGAACGAGAGCGGCACGATCGCGATCGGCTCGAGCAGCGCGAGGATCGACGCGTTCCCCGGCGTCGACAGCGCGACGCCGCGCAGGCCGAGCAGCAGCGGCATCGCGCAGCCGGGCAGCGCGACGCAGAGCGCGAGCAGCCGGTCGTGCGCGGAGAAGGGCGTCCGCGCTTCGCGCTTGCGCGCCACCCACGCGAAGAAGAGCAGCGTCGCGAGCGCCATGCGGAAGAAGGTGAAGGTCACGTCGGGCAGCCCGCCCGGCGCGCGGCGCATGACGACGAAGGTGGTGCCCGCGACGACGTTCGCCCCGATGCAGCAGAGCACGGCCCGGTTCACGGCCGCGGCGGCTCCGCCGTGCCGGGCTCGGTCGCGCCGTCGGACGGCCCGAGCACGGGGCCGTGGGGCGACGGAGCGACGGGCGGCGACGAGGGCGCGACGGGCGGCGACGCCGTCGTCTCGTGCGCCGCCTTGAAGTCGCGCGCGATCTCCGCGAGGAACCAGAGGTTCTCCGCGACGCGCGCGTTGAGCGTCCCGGGCGGGAAGCGGTCCTCCGCGTCGGCCGCGCCCGCCGCGAGCCCGGTGAGCAGCTGCAGCGCGTCGTCGACGTGGTCGATGGCCCAGAGGTGGAAGCGGCCGGCGGCGACCGCCTCGACCACGCGCGGCGCGAGCATCAGGTCGCTCAGGTTGCGGCGCGGGATCACGACGCCCTGGCCGCCGGTCAGCCCGAGCAGGCGGCAGGCGTCGAAGTACCCCTCGATCTTCTCGTTCACGGAGCCGACCGGCTGGATGTCGCCCTTCTGGTTCACCGACCCGGTCACCGCGATGCCCTGGCGCAGCGGCACCCACGCGATCGCCGAGAGCAGCGCGTAGAGCTCCGCGAGCGAGGCGGAGTCGCCGTCGATCGGCCCGTAGTTCTGCTCGAAGCAGAGCGATGCCCACAGCGAGAGCGGGTGGCCCTGGCCGAACCGCTCGCGCAGGAACGAGGCGAGGATCAGCACGCCCTTGTCGTGGATGTCGCCCGAGAGCTCGACTTCGCGCTCGATGTTCAGGATGCCGTGGTCGCCCGCCGACGCGGTGGCGGTGATGCGCGACGGCCGGCCGAAGGAGTGGTCGCCGGACGTCGCGACGGTGAGCGCGTTGATCTGCCCGATCCGCCCGCCGTCGACGGTGATGAGCAGCGTGCCGTCGCGCAGCTGGTCGAGGTGCTCGCGCTCGATCAGGTCCTCGCGCCGCCGCGCGGCCGCGAGCGCGCGGTCGACGTGGACCGCGTCGGTCGCGCGCGCGCCGTCGCGCTGCGCGAAGAGCGCGGCTTCCCGAGCGAGGTCCTGCAGCACGTCGAGCCGCGTCGAGAGGCGCCCGCCCGAGCCGGCGCGCCGCACCGCCGCCTCGACCGCGACGGCGAGCGCCTCGGGGGTCGGCGGCGGCAGGCGCTCCTCCTCTGCGACGTTGCGGAGGAAGGCGCCGAGGCGCGCGATGTTGGCGGGCGTGCGCGGGATCGGGTCCTCGAACTCGGCGACGACCTTGAAGGTCTTGCGGAACTCCGCATCGCTCGCCTCGAGCGCGTCGAGGTGGCCCGGGTCGCCGATCAGCACCACCTTCACGCGCAGCGGGATCGGCTCGGGCTTGAGCGCGACCGGCAGCGCCTGCGCCTCGCGCGGCGGGATCTCGATCTGGCCGAGCTTGAGCGCGCGCTTGAGCGCCGACCAGGCTCCCTCCTCGGCGAGCAGCTCCTCCGCGCGCAGCAGCAGGAAGCCGCCGTCGGCGCGCAGCAGCGAGCCGGCGCGCACGCGCCGGTGGTCGGCGACGGCGAAGCCCGAGCGCGTCGTCCGCGACTCGATCGTGCCGAAGAGGTCGGCCAGCGTCGGCGAGGCGGGGAAGACGATCGGCGTCTCGTGGCGCGCGGAGGCGTCGACCAGGACGTTCACCGCGAGGCGCTTGCGCAGCGCGCGCGTGAAGCCGACCGCGCGCGTCGCCTCGACGTGGTCGAGGATCCAGCGCTCGAGCGCCTCGAGGTGGGCGCGCACCGGCGGGTAGGCGAACTCGGCGGCGATCTCCTCGAGCTCGGGGTGGACGACGGTGCGCGCCTGGTCGCGGTCGAACTGGTGCAGCTCGCGCGCGAGGCGGCGCGCCGAGCGGCGCAGCGCGAAGGCGACGCGCTCGACGCGGTCGCGCAGCGGGCGCGCCCGCTCCTCGAGGCGGTCGGCCTCCTCGGCCGCGATGCGCCCCTGCTGGACCAGCAGGCGCAGCGCCTCGACCGGGAAGACCTCGTCCTCGTGCGGGATGCCGAGCGCGGGGCGCGTGTAGCCGTGCTCCTTCACGTCGAAGATCGCGAAGCCGTCGGCGCGCGCGTCGTCGGCGAGCTGCTCGAGCTCGCGCGTGCTCGCCTCGGTCAGCGCGTCGCCGAGGCGGCGGCGCCGCTTCCAGTGCTGCGCGTCCTCGCCGACCGCCTCGAGGCGCGCCAGCATCTCGGCGCCGAGCTCGTGCATGCGCTGCGCGAACGGCCGGATGCGCCCGGCCGGGAGCTGCAGCAGGCGCGGACGGGAGGGGTCGTCGAAGCTGTGCAGGTAGGCCTTGTCGGTGACGATCGCCTGGCGGTCGGCGAAGCGTTCGAGCAGGCGGCGCACGATCGCGACGCGGCCGCTGCCGGCGAGGCCGGAGACGAAGACGTGGTAGCCGGGCGACTCGAGCTCGAGCCCGAAGTGGAGCGCCTCGAGGGCGCGCTCCTGGCCGAACGCGTCGAGCTCGTCGATCGGTCCGGGCGGGGTCGCGAAGGCGGCGGGGTCGCAGCGCCAGCGCAGCTGTTCGGGCTTGAGGCGAAGCGGCTCGGGGTCCTTCACGAGACCGCCCGCACCGCGCGCGCGAAGAGCTTGCGGCCGTCGGGCACGTCGGCGAGCCCGTCGCGCGTCCAGGTCGGATGCTGCCACGGGAACTGGTGGCGCTCGGGGTGGGGCATCAGGCCCAGGATGCGGCCGGTACGGTCGACCAGGCCGGCGACCGCGTCGACGGCGCCGTTGGGGTTCCACGGGAAGGGCGGGTCGTCGCTCCCGTCGGGCGCGACGTAGCGCAGCGCCACGCGCTCGTCGGCGAACAGTCGCCGGCGCATCGCCTCGTCGCGCGGGACGAGCTTGCCTTCGCCGTGCGCCATCGGGACGAAGAGGCGCTCGCCCTTCTCGAGGAAGACGCAGCGGTCGGTGACGACGCGCAGGTGGACCCAGCGGTCCTGGTAGCGGTTCACGTCGTTGTCGGTGAGCGTGACCTCCGGCGCGCCGAACGGCGCCGCCAGCCCGGGCAGGAGCCCCATCTGGACCAGCACCTGGAAGCCGTTGCAGATGCCGATCGCGACGCCGCCGCGCTCGACGAGCTTCACGACCTCGGGGCCGGCGCGGTGCGCGAGCTCGAGCCCGAAGACCTTGCCGGCGAGGATGTCGTCGCCGTACGAGAAGCCGCCGGGGATGGCGAGGATCTGGTAGTCGGAGAGCAGCTGCGGCCGCTCGAGGAAGGGCAGCGCCGGCAGGATCGTCGCCCGGGCGCCGCAGCTCTCGAACGCGAACGCCGTCTCGGCGTCGCAGTTCGTGCCGGCGGAGCGGACGACCAGGGCCCTGGGCTGCGCCATCGGTTCAGATCCCCAGTCCGGTCCGGAACGCGCTCGTGAGGTCGGCGAGGCGGAGATTGAGCAGCGGGCCGGGCCGCAGTCCGGTCGCGACGAATTGCGGCTGCTCGATCAGCGTGGCGACGACGGCGTGCGGCACGCCGGCGAGCGCCTTCTCGACGCGCTCGACGTCGGCCCACGTCGTCTCGAGAAGGTAGCGCGGCGCGCTCTCGGAGAAGAGGACGATCGCGTCGTCGTCGAGGCCGGCCGGGCGCGGGACGCTCGCGACGTCGAGCGTCGCGCCCAGCCCGCCGGCGAGGCACATCTCCGCGAGCGCGACGGCGAGGCCGCCCTCGCAGAGGTCGTGGCACGCCCGGACGGCGCCGCTCGCGAGCGCGCGCGCGACCGCCTCGTGGACGGCGCGCGCGAACGTCAAATCGACCTGCGGGACGATTCCGCGATCGGGGCCGCCGTCGCGCCCGAGGTGCTGCAGCAGGCGCGCGCCGCCGAGCTCGTCGCGCGTCGTCCCGACCAGCACGATCAGGCCGCCCGCCGTCTTCGCGTCCATGGTGACGGCGCTCGTCACGTCGTCGATCAGGGTCAGCGCGGAGACGAGCAGCGTCGGCGGGATGCGGATCACGCCGTCCGCCGTCTTGGTCTGGTTGTGCAGCGAGTCCTTGCCGCTGATGAAGGGCGCCCCGTACGCGAGCGCCGCGTCGCGGCACCCCTCGGCGCAGCGCGCGATCGAGCCGAGCGTCGCCTCGTCGTCGACCGACGGCCAGGCGAAGTTGTCGAGCAGCGCGACGCGGTCGAAGCGGCCGCCCAGCGCGACGACGTTGCGCACCGCCTCGTCGACCGCGAGCAGCGCCATCGCGTGCGGGTCGATCGCGCCGGTGGTCGGCGAGAGGCCGCAGCCGACCACGACGCCGCGCCGCGAGCCCAGCCGCGGCGCGACGACGCAGCCGTCGGAAGGTCCGAAGCCCCCCGGCCCGACC
>DAINBU010000036.1:0-5011 GCA_036732755.1 Planctomycetota bacterium | reverse complement strand
GCCCGACCATCGGCTTTACCGCCGAGCCGGCCAGCACCTCGTGGTCGTACTGCCGGACGATCTCCTCCTTGCTCGTGACGTCGGGCGAAGCGAGCAGCGCGAGCAGCGCCTTCGCGCAGTCGACGTCCGTGAGCCGCCCTTGCGAAGACTGCGTATGTGCGGCGACGCGCGCGGGGCGCGTGCGCTTGGGCAGGCCGTCGTGGAGGAAGCGGACGTCGAGGTCGCCGACGACCTTTCCCGCCCAGGTGAGGCGGAGGCGGCCGTCGCCGGTGAAGCGGCCGAGGTCGGTCGCCTCGACCTGGTGCACTCGGCAGAGCTCCTTCAGCGTGTCGACCTTCTCGGGCCGGACCGCGACGACCATGCGCTCCTGCGCCTCGCTGATCCAGATCTCGCCCGGTGTGAGCCCCTGGTACTTGAGCGGCACGCGCGCGAGCTCGACCTCGGCGCCGAGCTCGTCCGCCATCTCGCCGACCGCGGAGGAGAGGCCTCCCGCGCCGCAGTCGGTGACCGCGCTGAAGCAGCCGTGATCGCGCGCGTCGAGCACGGCGTCGAGGAGCTTCTTCTCCTCGATGGCGTTGCCGATCTGCACCGCGCCCGAGGCGACGGTCGCACTCGCCGCGTCGAGGGAGAGCGACGAGAAGGTCGCGCCGTGGATGCCGTCGCGCCCGGTGCGGCCGCCCAGCACGAAGATGCGGTCGTCCCGGCGCGCCGCCTTGGCGATCTGATCCCGCGGAATGAAGCCGACGCTCCCGCAGAAGACGAGCGGGTTGGTCCGGTAGTCGGGATGGACGAAGACGGCGCCGTTCGCCGTCGGGATCCCCATGCGGTTCCCGTAGTCGCGCACGCCCGCCACGACGCCCTGCAGGATGCGGCGCGGCGGCAGCGTCCCCTTCGGCAGCTGCTCCTCGCGCAGCTCCTGCGGCCCGACGCAGAAGACGTCGGTCGAGAGGATCGGCTTGGCGCCGAGCCCGGTGCCGAGCGTGTCGCGGATCACGCCGCCGACGCCGGTCCCCGCGCCGCCGTACGGCTCGAGCGCAGAGGGGTGGTTGTGCGTCTCCACCTTGAAGGTGACGGCGTAGTCGTCGTCGAAGGCGACCACGCCGGCGTTGTCGCGGAAGACCGAGAGGCACCAGTCGCGCGCCAGTTGCTTCGTCGCGGCGAAGATCGTGTCCTTGAGGAGGTTGCCGTACTTGCGCGGCGCGCCGTCGCCGGAGAGCTCGACCGCGCTCGTGAGCGTCTTGTGCTTGCAATGCTCCGACCAGGTCTGCGCGAGCGTCTCGAGCTCGACGTCGGTCGGGTCGCGGCCCTCCTTCGCGAACTGGTCGCGGATCGCCCGCATCTCCGCGAGGTCGAGCGCGAGCAGGCCGTCGGCGCTGATGCGGGCGAGCTCCGCGTCGCCGGCCGTGCGCAGCGGCACCTCGACGCGCGCCGCCCGGGCGGGGGCGAGGTCGGCGAAGGGGGCGACCGCCTCCTTGGGGTCGACGCGCACCTCCTCGATCAGCGGGTTGGCGAGGATGCGCGTCCCGATCCGCTCGAGCTCCGCCGGCGTGGCGCCTCGCACGAGGTAGGCGCGGTACGTCCGGGCCGAGCGGCACTCGAGCCCGACCGCGGCCAGCGCGCGCAGCACCGAGTCGGCGGCGGGGTCCATGACCCCGGGGCGGCGCAGGACGTCGACCCGGCGCATCCCGGCGGGCGCTGCGGGGACGGGCGCGTCGGCGGCGAGGACGGTCGTCTCCTGCAGCACCGGGTCGGCGAGCACCGCGTGGAGCTTCTCGACGCCGTCGTCGGCGCGCGGGAGCGCCGCGGGCGCGAAGGCGAGGCTGAAGCCGCGGATCACCTCGACCGGGGCGTCGCGCCCGAGCAGCCGGCGCACCTGCTCGCCGATCTTGCGCGCGGTCGCGTCGGGAAAACCGGGCCGCGTCCGGACTTCGACGCGTAGGAACGGGATCGTCGCGGCGGGAGGCTCGCCCATTCGGGCCATTCTTTATCGTGGGACGCTCGCGCGCTCCAGCGCGCGGGGTCTCGCGCACGCGCCGCGGCGCTCGCGCGCGGCGCGACGAGGCGCGAGGAGCTGGGCCGGATGGCGTCGAACGAAATGAAGGACTGGCTCGACTTCGAGCGGCCGATCACCGAGATCGAGCAGAAGATCACGGAGATCGAGAAGCTCGCGACCACCTCCCCGACCGCGCTCACGCCCGCCGACGTCCTGGCCGAGGTCGGCCCGCTCAAGAACCTGCGCGACAAGCTGATCCGGAAGATCTTCTCCGAGCTCACGCCGTGGGACCGCGTCCGGCTCGCCCGCCACCCGCGCCGGCCCCACGCGACCGACTACGTCGAGTCGGCGTTCTCCGGGTTCCTCGAGCTCTTCGGCGACCGCTGCTACGGCGACGACCGGGCGATCATCTGCGGGCTGGCGCGGATCGACGGCACCAGCGTGATGCTCGTCGGCCACCGCAAGGGCAAGTCGACCAAGGACCGCGTGGCCGCCAACTTCGGCTGCGCCCACCCCGAGGGCTACCGCAAGGCGCTGCTCAAGATGGAGCTCGCCGAGAAGTTCGGCGTCCCGGTCGTCACGCTGATCGACACGCAGGGGGCCTTTCCCGGCATCGGCGCCGAGGAGCGCGGCCAGGCCGGCGCGATCGCGAAGAACATCCAGGCGATGTCGGTGCTGCGCGTCCCGATCGTCAGCGTCGTGATCGGGGAGGGGGGGAGCGGCGGGGCGCTCGGGATCGGCGTCGCCGACCGGCTGCTGATCCTCGAGCACGCCTACTACTCGGTGATCTCCCCCGAAGGGTGCGCCGCGATCCTCTGGAAGGACGCCGAGAAGAAGGCCGAAGCGGCGAAGGCGCTGCGCCTCACCGCCCCCGACCTCCTCTCGTTCGGGATCGTCGACGAGATCGTCCAGGAGCCGGCCGGTGGCGCGCACCGCGACCCGCCGGCGATGGCGAAGACCCTGGCGGAAGCGATTTCCCGCCACCTGCGCGAGCTCGGGCGGCTGCCCGTGCAGGAGCTCCTCGAACGGCGCTACCGTAAGCACCGATCCGTCGGCCGATTCCGCGGGACGGACGGGCACGAGCCCGCCGCCGCCGGCCGATCGGGGACTTCCCGGGGGGAGGTCGCCGGCGCCGCCGGCGCTCCCCGGGCCAACGACCGGGGCGTCGTGCCGTAGGGGACGGCATTCGTCCATCGCCGGGCGAGCGGCCGAGGGCCGCCGCGGCGAGGGGCGGCGGACGCGGAGGTCGGCGGATGACGGCGGCGCGCATGGGAGCGCTCTTGACGATCCGGCAGCCGACGTCCGACGCGTCGCAGCGGAGCGACCCGGCCGACAACGAGCTGGTCCACCGCACGCTCGAGGGCGACAAGGACGCCTTCGCGGGGCTGGTCCGCCGCTACGAGGAGCGCGCCTGGTGGGCCGCCTACCACCTGCTCGGCGACGGCGAGGAGGCGCGCGACATCGCGCAGGAGGCGTTCCTGCGCGCCTACCGGGCGCTCGCCCGGTTCGACTTCGGGATGAGCTTCTACACGTGGCTCTACCGGATCGTCGTGAACCTCTCGATCGACGCGCTGCGCAAGCGCAGCCGCATGCGTCCGGTGAACCTCGACGACATTCCCAACGAGCTCGCCGCGCCGCCGGGCGAGAAAAAGCCGGGCGACCGGATCGAATACCAAAAGACCGCGGTCCGCGTCCGCGAGGTCCTGAAGAAGCTGCCCGAGAAGTACCGCACCGTGATGTCTCTGCGCGAGCTCGACAACCTCTCCTGCAAGGAGATCGCCGCGATCGTCCACTCGACCCATGCGACCGTCCGCTGGCGCCTCCACATCGCGCGGCGGATGTTCAAGGAGCACTGGGAGCGCATGGAGCGGACGCGCAGCGAAGGGATGAAGCCATGAACTGCAAGCGGATCCGACCCAAGCTCGACCTGCTCGCCGGCAACGACCTCGCCGGGCGCGACGCGGCCGAGGTCGAGGCGCACCTGCGCCGCTGCCTCGCCTGCTACCGCGAGTACGTCGAGATGCGCGAGATGCTCTCCGCGGTCCGCGGCGCGAGCCGCCCGGACGACGTCGCCCGGACGCGCGAGCCCGCCGACGACTTCGTGCAGGGCGTGCTGAGCCGCATCCAGGGGCCGCCGCCGGCCGCGCCGCGCCTCCTGCCGCGGCTGGCGATGGCGAGCGGCTGGGCGGCGGCGCTGGTGCTCGGCCTGACCGTCGGCTGGTACCGCTGGCAGATGAACGCCCCGAAGGGGCTGGTCGATCCCCTGGGCGTCAAGGATCCGACGCTGGTCGACCAGCGCATCGAGCGCGACCTGCGCGACCAGCTCGACGAGTTCCTGTCGCCGTCGCGGACGGGCGCGCCGCGCCGCGCCGACGACGTGAAGACCGTCGTCCACCGCTCGACGAAGAGCTACTGAGGCGCGCCCGATGTCGGCCTGGCTCCTCACGAAATCGCTCGGGTCGCTGGTCGCGACGCTCGCCCTCGCGGGGCCGCAGTCGGCGCCGGCGCCGGCGCCGGCGCAGAAGCCGGCCGACGGAGCGCAGGGCGAAGTCGACCTGCGCATCGAGACGGAGCTGCGCGAGGACGGCGCCCTGCGCGAGCGGATCCAACTCGACGAGCGGCGCGCCGCCGACCTGCGCGTCCGCTTCGCCCACGTCGCGCAAAAGCTGCGGGGCAACGTGATCCGGCTGACGATCGAGCGCAGCGTCGGCGAGCACGGCCTCGCCGAGCGCGCGCCCGGCGAGCGGGGCGGCGCGGAGCTCCAGATCGCGACGATCGAGGTCTCGGGCTTCGTGCTCGATCCGGCCGGCCACGTCGTGACCTTCGGCAACGCGCTCGCGCAGGCCGAGCGCGTCTCGGTCCGCTTCGTCAACAAGCAGGGCCTGCGGCCGCGCCGCGCGCGCATCATCGGGACCGACCCCGAGACCGACGTCAGCGTGCTCGACGTCGGGCCGGTCGAGCTGCCGCAGTTCGTGCTGGGCGCGCCGATCGGACCGGTCGCGGCCAACGACTTCGGCA
>DAINBU010000035.1:0-41676 GCA_036732755.1 Planctomycetota bacterium | reverse complement strand
ATGATCGTAGCATCCGACTCGACATCCCCCCTTTGACGCTGTCGACTCCGGGCAGCCGTATTTGCGTCAAGGGTCGCCTGGTCAGCTTCGTCATCGAGAATCAGCGCCGGTACGGCTGGGGCTCCGATTCGCTTCAGGAACGCGATCAGGGCGTCGAGGCGAGCCTTGTTCTTCGAGCAGACGAACACCACACCGGAGCGGGTCAGGTTCTTTGCGATGTGTTTGTCGTCGTCAGCCCATAGTGTTGGATTCAGGGCATCGACTGTGATTGGTCCTTCCAGCGCGCAAAACCGATCAGTTGTCTGGCGCACCAGTTTCACATTGTCGGAAGTCAACACAACTACAGCCCTGAACCCGTTGTCGATCGCGGCCGCGACGAGGCTGATCATTGCGACCGTCTTTCCGCTCTGGATCCTGCCGTATAGCAGCCCGGTACACGGCCTCGTCGGCACAGCGTCGCCGGCGCGCGCTGAACCATCCTTTCCAACCTCACCAGGTGCAATCTCTCTCGAGTACGCTTCGACGATGCGTTCGAGCAAGGCCAACCCATCACTTCTCACCTTTGCAAGTGCAGAGACAGGCATCGGCTTCGCGCCTATGCCAGCCTCGAGTGCCTTGAGTGTTCCCTGGAGGCACATTCCGTCGATACGGAGCATTGGAGTACGACTCCCGACGATGCTTGCAGTCCCGCCGACAAGGGGTGACTGGTCTTCGTGAGAATGGGGGGTCTCAGACATTCATGCAGCGTAAGCGGGCCGAGCCCCAAGGCGCAATCAGGAAGCGCTCGCGCCTGAGAAGTCGACTCCCCTGCGAAGGTGTTTCGTCCGGCTCTCGACGTGACGCCCCTGCACGTGATCTTGAGCGGAAGACTTGGAGCCAGTCCTGCCAGATCGTTCGGCGACGACCCCGTCACCGAAGTGAAGGCCGCGATCGGCGAGCTGAAGGATGACCTGAACCGCGTCAGCTCCGCGATCGAGGCGAAGCGCCGGGGTGCGACGGTCGCGAATGACAGGGAGGGACTCGTGCACGTGTCCCTCGACAAGTTCGAGTCGATCGCGGGCGGCCAGCGGGACAACGTGTTCCCGCTCTAACGCCGCTGAGAGATCCTGCGAAGGCTGCTCCCGATGCGCGACGGCGAGCGTCCCACTTGCGTCTATGTCGACGCGCACGCCAATCGGGGCTTGCGGACGGTTGGCGCGTCCTTGATGACGTCGCAGGACGTCCCGACGGTGTGACTACCGCTCGCGCGTCCCTCGACGCCTCGTCCTCCTCGAAGAGGCCGTTCCACTTGCTTCCGCCTGCACAGGTCATGGAGGCATTTTTCCCCAAGTGAGCCACCGATCATCCCCGCTCTGTCGGTCTGGTTCATCTCCCCAACTCGGCATGGACCGATCTTCCGCCGTCGGTCCCGAGCCTCCGTGGATCGACGTCCAGCTGGTGACCTGGACCGATTGATTCTCCGCGAATCGGCCTCGTCGGGGGTGTTCCCGCTCGGACGTCTGTTCCCAGCGAGTCCGACTTTCGTCTTGCGATTCCGGGTGACGAGAGGCAGGTCAATGCGACGCCGAAGTTGATCCTGTCCGCGATATCGACGAACATCGGTCCTCGGCGTTGGGGAACGTCATGCGCACGGCAGGACTCTTTGCAGGCATCGGCGGATTCGAGCTCGGTCTCGCGAGAGCCGGGCACGAAACCGAGCTCCTCTGCGAGATCGACCCCGCCGCGAACACCGTCTTGAAGCACCGCTTCGCGAAGGTTCGGCGCTTCATCGATGACGTCGCGAAGATCGAGCAGCTGCCGCGAGCGATCGACCTGGTCGTCGCCGGTTTCCCGTGCATCAACCTGTCGCTGGCTGGCGAGAAGGAAGGCATCGACGGTGCCCAATCCTCGCTCGTGCGTCACGTCTTCCGGATCCTGGCGAACACTCGCGTCCCGAACTTGGTCATCGAAAACGTCCCGTTCATGCTGCACTTGAATCGAGGTGAAGGGTTGCTCCTCATCCTTCGATCGCTGGAGCGGCTCAGGTATCGATGGGCTTACCGAGTCGTCGATGCCCTGGGCTTCGGACGACCCCAGCGCCGCGAACGCGTATTCATCGTCGCGTCGCGCGAACTCGATCCCCGTCAAGTGCTCTTCGCCGACAACTTCGCCGCTCCGCCACCGACGCCGCGAGGAACACCGCCGGCAAGCGGGTTCTATTGGACCGAAGGAATACGGGGCATCGGGTGGGCGCCCGAAGCGGTGCCGACGCTCAAAGGTGGGTCGACAATCGGCATCCCGTCGCCTCCCGCGATTTGGGTGCATGGTAAGGGCGCATTCACGCCGGACATCCGCGATGCCGAGCGGATGCAAGGATTCGACGTCGACTGGACCAAACCGGCCGAATCGGTTGCTCGCGCCGGGCATCGATGGAAGCTCGTCGGAAACGCCGTCTCGGCGATGGCCTCGGAGTGGCTCGGTCGCCGCCTGGCGACACCTGGGACCTACGTCCACCAACTTGATCCGCCGCTCGCGACTGATCGAACGCTTCCGATCGCGGGCTGGTCGATGGGCAAAGGCGCGATGGAGGCCGTCGCGGTCACTCGCTGGGCGGCGCGCGTCGAACGTCCGCCCCTCATGAAATGGCTCAAGTTCGCACCGCGGCCGCTTTCGTTCAAGGCGACTCGCGGCTTCCTCGAGCGCTCGCAGCGATCGAGTCTCCGTTTCGAAGCTGGGTTCCTCGACGACCTCCGTAAACACGAGGCGGCGATGCGTGAACCCGATGACCTCGGGAGGCGCGCCGCCGCGTCATGACTGAACCTGCGAGAGCTCCAGCTCGGCTCGTCAACTGGTGGCAATTGCAACGTCGTTCGACGAAGTTTGGATTCGAAGTCTTGTGGTGTGTAACAGTATTCCATCACACTTGATCCGGTCGCTCAGGAAGCCCCGACCGCCTCTGCGTGGAGAGAGGCACCGCGGCGCGAGCATCGCGCCTCGGGCTCCACCCGCGTCGACCAGCACAGTCGCGGCGCGGATGAGCGCGCAGCGGCAGCGCGATACTGCCGTGGAAATGCGCTTGCGCTCTGCACTCCATAAGCTGGGTCTGAGGTTTCGACTGCAGCGCTCGGTGGCCACGGCTCGACGCCGCGCGGACATCGTCTTCGTCTCGACTCGTGTAGTCGTCTTCGTCGATGGATGCTTCTGGCACGTCTGTCCCCGACACGCGAGCTGGCCGCGGGCGAATGCAGCCTGGTGGCGACGAAAACTCATCGCTAATCAGCGGCGCGACCGATCGACGGACCACATCCTCAGATCTGCCGGGTGGACCGTCATGCGCGTCTGGGAGCACGAAGACCCTGGGAAAGCCGCGTCGAGGATCCACCGAATCGTCGGTCGACGAATCTCGTCACGGGGGTGATTGTTTCTCAGCCCAGGGTCTTTGCAGGGATACTGATCGACGTCCCAGGAAAACGAGCAGATCCGACTCCGTCGTCGGTACTTGGGCGCGATACAATCCGCGGATCCATGTCTCGCCGGACGAATGCTGACAACGAACGCGGTCGTTGCCCTCCGACTTCGAGGGACCTGGAAGACTTCGCCACCGAGTTGGGGAGCGCAGGGAATCGAACGCACATCCTCACACGCGCACGCGCGTTGAAGTACGAACTCGAGAAGATTCTTGCTCCTGCTGACTTCGAGTTCATCGAGGTAACCGGTCGAGCGGCGAAAAAGAACTTCGCGCAGCGTTTCTCGGCGTCGATCGCTCAGAAGATCGCCAACGAGATGCGGAAGACGTTGCCCGAGATCGTCCCGGATTGCGACGGAAAGGGCCACGAGTCGCTGTCGAGAGGTGCGCTCGGGCTGAAAAAGATCGACGTCAACTATTCGACGACTCGAAGCGGTCTCGAACTCGCGGTCTCGGTGAAGACCTTGAACTTCTCGGACGAGAAGTCGAAGCGGTATACGAAGAACGTAAAACGCATCGACGGCGAACTCCGCGCGGAGGCCCAGGACTGTCACGGCCGCCAGCCGTACGCCGTAATCGCCGCCTATCTCTTCATGCCACTGGAGTCGGCGACGGACGGCGCTGGCGATGGGCCTTCGAGTGCTCGCCACGCGGCGGAGGTGTTACACGCTCGCACCGGTCGAGACGTCAACAATCGTCCCGAAGGCATCGAACTCTCGTACCTCGCACTCTACGACGACGAAGGCCGGGTCACGATTGCACGGCCGCAGGACGTTCCGCCGAGTGGAGCGCCCGCGAAGACCATGACGTTCGCCTCAACGCTCAACGAGATCTCCCAACTTCACCGGCGACGAAACCCGAGGTAATCGCGAAGGGGATTATCGCCTTGAAAAACCACTGTTAGAGCGCGGTCTAGCCCTCACGAACGGCGCTTGTTTTTGACTTCCGCCTCTTCTTCGCAGTCGGGGAATCTGGAAGCTTGCTGGAATCGACGTCGTCCTCCGCCTCCGCCGAAGACGTTGGAGACATGAATGGTCGGGCCGAGGAGATTTGAACTCCCGACCTCTTGCACCCCAAGCAAGCGCGCTAGCCAAGCTGCGCCACGGCCCGACCTGTGAACTCAACTCGGACGCGCGAAGCGAGGGGCCGCGAGCGGCTCCGCGGATCGCGCAGGGACGGGTGGTCTTAGTGGCGGCGGTGGAAGGGGTCAAGGAAGGGATCGGGTTCCTTGCGCGGGAGAGGGTTGTCGGGCCTCGACGAGGTCGGTCGCTTCGAGCTGCGCGATCACCTCGGCGTCCCGCGCGATGCCGGCGAGCGTCGCGATGTCGATGGTCTGCGCGGCGTCGGTGTAGCTGGTGCGGGGGTCGAGGTGCGCCTTGATCAGGAGGCCGTGGGCGCCGCTGGCGAGGGCGGCGCGAGACATGGGGCGCACGCGGTCGCGGACGCCGACGCCGTGCGAGGGGTCGACGAGGATCGGCAGGTGGGAGAGGCGTTTCACGAGGGGGACGACGTTGAGGTCGAGGGTGTTGCGCGAATGGTCGGAGAAGCTGCGGATGCCTCGCTCGCACAAGAGGACGTCGCGCTTGCCGCCGGCGAGGAGGTATTCGGCGGCCATGAGCCACTCGGTCAGGGTCGCGGCGGGGCCGCGCTTGAGCAGGACGGGACGGGGCTGCTGCGCGAGGGCTTTGAGCAGGACGAAGTTCTGCATGTTGCGAGCGCCGACCTGCAGGACGTCGACGCACTCGACCATCGACTCGATGGCGGCGGCGTCGATGATCTCCGAGACGACGGGGAGGCCGGTTTCGCGGCGCACCTGCGCGAGCGTGCGCAGGGCTTCGTCGCCGAGGCCCTGGAACTCGTAGGGGCTCGTGCGCGGCTTGAAGGCGCCGGCGCGGAACATCCTGGCGCCGGCGGACTGGACAGCACGCGCGATCGCGAGCGTGCGCGCCTCGGTCTCGACGCTGCACGGGCCGGCGATCAGGACGGCGGGACGGTCGCCGCCGATCTCGACGGCATGTCCGACGGGGCCGATGCGCACGACGGTCGACTCGGGGGCGACCTCGCGGCCGACGAGCTTCCACGGCTTCGTCACGGGGATGCACTCGAGGACGCCGGGGAGGGTGGCGAAGGTCGACGCGTCGACTGGGCCGCGGTTGCCGGTGATGCAGATGGCGGTGCGCGAGCGGCCGGGGACGGGCAGGGGCGTGAAGCCGAGGGCGCGGATCGCGGCTTCGACGGCGGTGCTCTGCGCCTCGGTGCAGTCGGCGTGGAGGATCACGAGCATGACGGGAGCTCCGAAACGGACGGCGCCGCGAGCGGCGCCTCATTGGGCGAAACGACTCGGGCAGCGACCGGCGGGACTTCGACTCCGTCGAGCAGCGGCACGAGCGCGGCCCGGAACTCCCGGAGCACCTCGGCCCCGAGCTCGGCGCCGGTCGCGGCACCATCCATCGCTGCAGGGGCGGTGGCCCCGGCCAGCGCGACGCCGCGCTCGATCGCGCGCGCGAGGTGGCTGCCGACGATCGCAATGGCGGCCCCGCTCGCAAACGCGGCTCGCACGTCGTCCGCGCTCGAAAGCCCGAAGCCGGACTGCAGCGGACGGTCGCTCGCGGCGCGCGCGCGTCGCAGGAGCTCGGCGCGCTGGGCCGCGTCGCCGCCGGCCGCGCCGGTCACGCCCTGCAGCGCCGCCACGTAGAGCAGGTCGGCGTCGCGCGCGAGCGCCGCGATCCGCGCCGGCGCCGTCCCGGGCCCGACCATCCGCACGAACGCGAGCCCGTGGTCGCGGCAGGCGGCGTTCAGCTCGAGGTCCTCGCCGAACGGAATGTCAGGAACGAGCAGCGAGGTCGCGCCCGCCGCCGCGGCCTCCTCGCAGAACGTCTCCGTCCCGCGCGCATGGACGAGGTTTGCGTAGGCGAGGAGGTTCAGCGGCACGGCCGGCGCCGCGTCGGCGAGCGCTCGCACGAGCGCGAACGCCTCGCGCGTCGACACGCCGGCGGCGCGCGCGCGCCGCGTCGCGGCCTGGATCGCCGGCCCGTCGGCGCAGGGATCGCTGAACGGCAGGCCGAGCTCGAGCACGGTCGCGCCGGCCGCGACGGCGGCGAGCGCGAGCTCGAGGGAGAGTTCTGGCGTCGGATCGCCTAGCACGAGGAAAGGGCTCAGGTGGCGGCGCTGCCGCGCAAGCGCCGCAACGAGCACGTCGCGGTTCATCGTCGTCGCTCCACTTTCATCCACGTCGCCAGGTCCTTGTCGCCGCGCCCCGAGACGTTGACGACGACGCGCGCGCCCTTCGGCAGCTCGCCGCGGCGCACCGCCCGCAGCGCGAACGCCAGCGCGTGCGCCGACTCGAGCGCCGGCACGATCCCCTCGAGCCGCGCCGTCGCCGCGAACGCGGCGAGCGCCTCGTCGTCGTTCACGGCGACGTAGCGCGCGCGCCCGGCGGCATGCAGTGCGGCGTGCTCGGGCCCGATGGCCGGGTAATCGAGGCCGGCCGCAATCGACGCGCTCGGCTCGATCTGTCCGTCGCCGTCCTGCAGCACGAGCGTGCGCGCGCCGTGCAACACTCCGGCTCGCCCGCGCGCGCACTTCGCCGCGCCGCCGCCGTCGCGGCCGCCCGCCTCGACGCCGATCCGCGCGACGTCTTCGTCGTCCATGAAGCCGGCGAAGAGGCCGATCGCGTTGCTGCCGCCGCCGACGCAGGCGACGACGGCGTCGGGCCGCCCGCCGGCCGCGGCCGCGAACTGCGCGCGCGCCTCGCGGCCGATCACCGCCTGGAACTCGCGCACGAGCCGTGGGAACGGATCGGGCCCGCAGACCGAACCGAGGACGTAGTGGGTCGTCGCGAGGTTCGTCGCCCAGTCGCGCAGCGCCTCGTTGATCGCGTCCTTCAGCGTCGCCGAGCCCTCGCTCACCGCGACGACCTCGGCGCCGAGCAGCCGCATGCGCTCGACGTTCACCGACTGCCGCGCGACGTCGCGCGCCCCCATGTAGACGGTGAGCGGCAGCCCGGCGCGCGCCGCCGCCATCGCGGTCGCGACGCCGTGCTGGCCGGCGCCGGTCTCCGCGATCAGCCGCCGCTTGCCGAGCCGCCGCGCGAGCAGCACCTGGCCGAGCGCGTTGTTGGTCTTGTGCGCACCGCCGTGCAGCAGGTCCTCGCGCTTGAGCCAGACTTCGAGCGCGCACTCCGCCGAGAGCCGCGCCGCGCGCTGCAACGGCGTCGGCCTCCCCGCCCACGTCCGCAGCCCTTCGTCGAGCTCCGCGCGGAACCCCGCGTCGGGGAGCACCTTGTCGACGGCGTCGGCGAGCTCCGTGAGCGCGGGCCAGAGGAGCTCGGAGACGTAGCGCCCGCCGAATTCGCCGAACGCGCCGAAACGCGGTTGCCACGCGCTCGGCGCTCGAATCGCCTTCATGTCTCGTTCTCCTCGATGGCCGCGAACAACTCGCGCAACCTCCGCGCGTCCTTCACCCCCGGCGCGCGCTCGACGCCGCTGCTCACGTCGATCCCGAACGGATCGTGTTCGAGCAGCTCACCGACGTTCGCCGGCGTGATGCCGCCCGCGATCCAGAGGCGCGGCGGCGCGACGCGACCGAGCAGCCGCCAATCGAACGGCGTCCCGCTGCCGCCCACTCCGACGTCGAGCAGGACCGGTGAACGGGCCACCGTTGCCGTTCGCAGCGACCGCGGCAGCCGCGTCGCACCGCGCGCCACGGAAATCACTTTCCAAGCGACGAGCCCGGCGTCGCGCACGCGCGCGAGCGCCGCGCGCGAGGCGCCGTGGATCTGCACGGCGGCGGCCCCCACCCGCTTCGCCTCGCGCACGAGAGCCGCGACGACGTCTCCTTCGTCGCGCCTCTCGCGCCCGTCACCGTTCGCGTGTCCTTCGCCCCGCCGCACCCGCCCGACGAGCACGACCCCCGCCCGCCCGTCGACCCCGCGCCGGATCGCCGCCACCTCGCGCAGCGTCGCGCACCGCGGCGAATCCTTGGCGCGCACGCAGCCGATCCACCCGGCCCCGAGCGCGACCGCGAGCCGCGCATCCTCGACGCGCCGCACGCCGCACACCTTCACGAGCGGCCTCACGCTCGCCTCCGCGTGAACGCCGCGACGTCCCCGCCGCGCAGCAGCGCCGTCCCGACCAGCACGGCGTCGGCGACGCCGTCGAGCGGTGCGAGGTCGGCGGCGCTCGCGTAGCCCGACTCGGCGACGGCGATCCGCTCGGGCGGGACGCGCTTCAGCAGCCGCGGCGCGCGCGCGACGTCGATCTCGAGCGTCGCGAGGTCGCGGTTGTTCACACCGATCAGCGCGTCGTCCAGCGCGAGCACGCGCTCGACCTCCTTCGCGTCGCAACACTCGGCCAGCACGTCGAGGCCGAGCTCCGCCGCGGCCGCCGCGAACTCGTTCAGCCGCCCGCCGTCGAGCGCGCGCACGATCAGCAGCACCGCCGCGGCGCCCGCTTCGGCCGCCGCCTCGATCTGCCGCTCCGACGCGATGAAGTCCTTGCAGAGGACCGGCAGCGCGACGTGCGCCGCGACGCGCCGCAGGTCTTCGAGCGAGCCCGCGAAGCGCGTCGGCTCGGTCACGACCGAGAGCGCCGCGACGCCCGCCGCCGCGTACTCCTGCGCGACGTCGAGTGGTCCGCGTGACGTGAGCTTCCCCGCGCTCGGGCTCGCGCGTTTGAATTCGCCGATCACGTGAAGCCGCTCCCGGCCGCGCACCGCGCGCGCGAAGCGGCCGCGCACGCCGATGGTGCCGCTCGCGCCGGCCGCGTCGCCCGCGCCGAGCGCACGATGAAGGAACCTCGGAATGTGCCGCGCGCGCCGCTCCGCCGCGGCCATGAGTTCGTCCAGGAGCGAGCTCACGGACGTGGCTCCTCGCTCGCGGCGAGCCGGCGCGACGATTCGACGAAACGCTCGACGGTGCGCAGCGCGTCGCCGCGCTCGACCGTCGCGCGCGCGAGCGCGAGCCCTTCGCTCAACGTCGCCGCGAGCCCCGCGACCCAGAGCGCGGCCGCGGCGTTCAGCAGCACGGCGTCGCGCTGTGAGGAGCTGGGCCGCCCACCCTGTCGTGTCAGCGCCGCGCGCACGAGCTCCGCGTTCACGGGCGCCGTCCCGCCGCGCAGCGCGTCGAGCGGCGCGCGCTCGAGCCCGAGCTCCGCCGGATCGCACCGGAACGGCTCGACCGCCCCGCCCTCGAGCCGGTGGCCCGTCGTCGCCGCGTGCAACCCGAGCTCGTCGAGCCCCGCGCAGTGGACGACCAGCGCCCGCTCCCCGCCGAGCTCGCGCAGCGCCTCGCACACCGGCCGCGTGAGCGACGGCTCGAAGACGCCGACCAGTTGCCTCTGCGCGCCGGCCGGATTGGCCAGCGGACCGAGGACGTTGAAGAGCGTGCGCACGCGCAGCTCGCGCCGCACGGCGCCCACGTGGCGCAGCGCCGGATGGAAGCGCGGCGCGAAGAGGAACGCGAAGCCGGTCGCGTCGAGCAGGCGCGTCGCGGAAACGGGCCCGACCTCGACGGCCGCGCCGAGCGCGGCGAGGACGTCGGCACTACCCACCGTGGAAGAGACGGCGCGATTGCCGTGCTTGGCGACAGCGCCGCCGGCCGCCGCGACGACGAACGCGGCGGCGGTCGAGAGGTTGATCGTGCCGGCGCCGTCCCCTCCGGTGCCGCAGGTGTCGACGAGCGGCGCGACGGTCGGACGGATCGCGACGCCGCGCCGCCGGACGACCCGCGCGGCCGCGGCGAGCAGGGCGCCGCTCCAGGAGAGTTCGTTCCAGCGCAGGAGCAGCGCGCGGGCGCGCGCCGGCTCGACGCCGCCTTCGAGCAGCTCGTCGAGCTCGGCGGCGACCGAATCAGTAGCGACAAGTGCGCCGCTCATGACGCGGCCTCCGCAGCGACGGGCGCGCGGGCGCGCGCCCACTCGATCACCGCGTCGATCCAGTCGGCGCCGCACGGCGTGAGGAGCGACTCCGGATGGAACTGCACGCCGAGCTGCGGCAGCTCGCGATGGCGGATCGCCATCACGAGCTCCGGCCCCTCGTCGCGCGTCCTCGCGATGACTTCGAGAGACGCTGGCAGCTCCGTGGCGACGAGGCTGTGGTAGCGCCCGACGACCTGCACGCGCGGCAGGCCGCCGAACGGCGCCGCGCCCAAGAGCTCGATCGTCGTCGCCTCGCCGTGCCGCGGCGACGGCGCGCGCACGATCGACGCGCCGGCCGCCTCCGCGATCGCCTGGTGGCCGAGGCAGACGCCGAAGACCGGCACGCGCGGCCGCGTGCGCAGCCATTCGAGCGTGACGCCTGCGTCGGCCGGCCGCCCCGGCCCGGGCGAGAGCACGACGAGCGCGGGCGGCCGCTCGCGCAGCCGCCGCTCGAGCGCCGCGAGCGCCATCCTCGCGCGCACCACCGCGACCTCGCATCCGCGCGCGGCGAACTGGTCGCCGAGCAGGAACGAGAAGCTGTCCTCGTGATCGAGCAGCAGGACTTCGAAGGCGTTCACGGCGCACCGCCTTCGCGCTCGCCTGCGCGCCCGCCCGCCCGCGCATTCGCGAGCGCGACCGCCTCGCGCGCCGAGGCGAGCTTCTGCTCCGTCTCGGCGAGCTCGAGCTCGGCCACGCTGGCGCGCACGATCCCGGCGCCGGCGCGCGCGAGCGCCCGGCCGCCGAGCAGCCGCACGCCGCGGATCGCGATGCAGCTCCGGAACGCGCCGTCGCCGTCGAGCATCCCGACCGCGCCGCCGTAACTGCCGCGCCCGATCGGCTCGATCGCGCGCAGGAGCTCCATCGCGCGCACCTTGGGCGCACCGGTGAGCGTCCCCATGTTGGCGACGGCGCGCCACACGTGCAGCGCGTCGAGCCCGGGCCGCCGTCGCCCGCGCACGGAGCTCACGAGGTGCAGCACGTGGCGCTGCGCCTCGACGACGAAGGGGCGCTCGACGACGGTCGTGCCCGCGCGACTCACGCGTGCGACGTCGTTGCGCGCAAGGTCGACGAGCATCGCGTGCTCGGCGCGCTCCTTGGCGGAGCTCTGCAGCGCCGCGGCGGCGCGCGCGTCGGCGTCGCGGCAGCGCGACCCGTCCGCGCGCAGCGGCCGACCGCACGTCCCGGCGATCGGCCGCACGAGCACGGAATCGTCGGCGCCGCCCGCGACGTCGACGAAGAGTTCTGGCGACGCGCCGACCAGCGCGCCTTGGCGCAAGTCGAGGCAATAGGGATCGGCGTCGGGCTCGAGCTCGGCGAAAGCGGCGGCGAGCTCCGCCGCGCCCGCGCGACACTCCATCTCGAAGCTGCGCGCGAGCACCGTCTGGAAGACGTCCCCCGCCGCGATCGCCTCGTGCACGGCGCCGACGGCGGCGAGGTAGTTCCGCGCCTCGACGTCGGAGCGGCCGCGCGCGAGCACCGGAACCGACGACCGTGCCGCCACTTCGCTCCGCTCCCGCCGCGCGAGCCGTTCGAGCAGCTCGTCGTGCCGCGCATCGACGTCCGCGCGCCGCTCCCACGGCAGCCCACGCGTGACGACACGCACGCGCCCTCCTGCTTCGTAATTCACCGCGGCGCCGATCAAGACCAGGTCGAGGTCGTCGTCGTCGCCCGGATCCTCGCGCCGCGGCCCGATCGCCTCGAACCGGTCGACCATCTCGTACGCGAAGACTCCGGCGAGCAGCGGCGCCGCCACGCCCCGCTCCTCGAGCGCCGCCAGCAGCGCGCGCACCGGATCGAGGCACGACGGCGCACGCAGGAGCTCGTCGTCGGCCACGCCTTCGCCCGCGGCAAGTCGGCCCAGCGGCGGCGCGACCTCGACCTCGAGCGCGTCGCCGCTCGAGGCACCACCGACACGGCGTTCGAGATTCTCGAGCAGCGGGACGGTCCGCGCCGCGAGCGGCTCGAACCGCATCTGCCCGCCGCGCAGCGTGACGCGCAGCAGCGCATCAGCCGCGACGCGCGTCGTCCCGCCGCTCTTCAGCAGCGCGAGACCGCGCCGTCCGTCGCGCTGCAGCCGCGCAAGCAACTCCGTCGCACCGACGCAGTCGGCCGCGCGCCGCTCGGCTTCACGGCGCGTGAACGCGATCGAAGGCGGCGCCGCGAACCGCACGCGGGGCGGCGCGCTGGGTTTCTCGAGGGTCGGCATGCGCAGGACTCCAGGTCCTCGCGCGTGACGACTGCCCGGAAAGCGAGAGAGGCAGCCGTCCACGCGGGAGGCTGCCTCTCTTGAGATCGTTTCAGTTCAGGGTCGGGATCGGATGCGAACGAACGAGGCAGCCTGCGTTATGCGGGCCACCACCAATGCTGCCGGCGTTCGTTGCTCGTCGTCATGACGCGGGGATCCTAAGCACCGCCGTCTGCCTGTAAAGCCCGCGTCCTGTAAAGCCCGCGTCAGTCCCGGTAGAGCTCCGCCGGCGCAATTGCGCCGACGCCGCCGAAGACGGCGACCAGCTCGTTCTCCAGCAGCACGCCCCCCGCCGCCGCGCGCGCCACGCCCAGGCTGGTCGCGGCCAGGAAGGTCCCGGTGGTCGGATCGAACCGCTCGCACGCGTCGGTCGGAATCGGCGTCGTGATGCTCGTCCCGGTCGCGCCGCCGGCAACGAGGATCTCGTGGCTCTGCGGCAGGAGCAGCATCGTCGTGGCCGAGCGCGCCGTGCCGAGGTTCCCCGCGGTGAACGCGAAGGTGTTCGTGCCGGGGTCGTAGAGCTCGGCGCTCGCGAGGTTCGTGAGCGTCGTGATCGTCCCGCCGATGCCGCCCGCGAGCAGGACGCGGCCGTCGGCCAGCATGGCGGCGCCGGGATAGACGCGGCCCGCCTTCATGGTCACTTCACCGCTGAACGTTCCACCGCCGGCGGAGAAGACCTGCGCCTTGTTGGTGATCTCCGGGAACTTGATGCCGAGGATCGTCGTGAAGCTGCCGCCGCTCGCGATCAGGACGTCGCCGCTCGCCAGCGTCACCGCGGCGTGCACGGTGTGGGGGCGCGCGAGGTTGGGGCCCGCCGAGAAGAGCTGCGTGGCGGGGTCGTAGATCTCGGTCGTCTTGAGGGCCGAGGTCGCGCCCGCGACCACGTCGCTCAGGTCGGTCGAGCCGCCGGCGACGAGGACGTGACCGCTGGGCAGGAGGCTCGCGGTGTGGCCGGCGCGCTGCGTCGCGAGCGGGCCGACCGTCGTCCACGTGTCGGCGACCGGGTCGTAGATCTCGGCGCTGGTCAGCGCGACGAGACTGAAGTCGCTCCCGCCGACCACGAGCACGGTTCCGTCCGAGAGCTTCGTCACCGTGTGGCCGGCGCGGCCCTGGTTCAGCGGCGCCACGTCGGAGAATTCCTGGCGCCACGGGTCGTAGACCTCGCACAGCTCGAGGCTCGCGCCGGCGCCGCCGGCGAGCAGCACGCGGCCGTCGTCGAGCTGCACGGCCGGCACCGCCTGGCGGTCGCTCCCGATCGAGTCGACCGAGTCGTGCCACCGGTCGCCGAGCGTGAACAGGATGCGGTCGAGGTTGCTCTTGTCGTCGAACTTGTTCGCGACGACCTTGATCACCTGGTCGCGCAGGAGGAAGCCGTCGAAGGCGGGATCGCCCGGCATGGCGAAGGTCGAGGTCACCTCGCCGCTGCCCGGAAAGACGCCGAAGAAGCCGGGCGCCGCGAAGGTCACCCAGAAGAGGCCCAAGTCGACGTCGATGCAGCCGACCGGGTGCGCCGGCGGCAGGCAGGTCGGCCCCTCGGTGAGGCTGATGATGTTGATGTAGGTGTCGCCGGGAGTGCCGCGCATCACGAACGTGATGGTGTCGCCGAGCTCGCCGCCGCGGTAGCGCGCCTCGAGCTGCGCGTGCGCGGGCGGGGCGACCATGGCGGTGAAGGCGAGCGCGCCGACGGCCGAAACGGCGGCGGTGCGGAGGGCATGAAGGGACATCGCGGGTTCCTCCCAGGCTTCTTTTGGACGCGGGGCGAGACGCTAACGGCGCCCCGCCGATCCCGCGATGGGTGGGGCGTCCGGGGCTCCCCTTACGTGTTCGCCAGCTCTTCCTTCACCCAGCCGAAGGCCGCGACGCAGCCCGGCAGCCCGACCAGCGACGCGGCGAGTGCCACCACCTGCTCGACCTCCGCGGCGCTCGCGCCGGCGGCGACCGCCTTGCGGACGCCCGAGTGGACGGCGCCCTCGTGTCGGGTCCCGATCGCGATCGCGAGCTTGATCAGCCGCTGCGTCTTCGTGTCGAGCGGGCCCGCCTCCTCCGCCCCGTCCCCCAGGAGCTGCCACGCCGCGCCCAGCTTGGGGAAACGCCGGACGAACACCTCGAACGCCTTCGGCGGCCGTTTCAATCGCGCCATTCGTCGCCTCCGCCTCCTGCGAACGCCCTCGGTGCGCCACGGGCGCAGGCTCGAACGAGCCCGGCCGCGGTATCCTAGGTGCCCCCAATTCTGAGAAGAACCATTGAGCACCATCGCCGCGGACACCTACCTCGAAGAACTCCTGGCGCTGGCTCGAAAGGCCGCGCCCCAACCGCTGGAAGACAAGTTCCTCGAAGCCTTCGCCGCCAACCCCGACAAACTCGACGTCTATCTGAGGGTCGGTGAAGAGCTGCGGTCGACCGGCAGGAAGGAACGCGCGGGAACCCTCCTCTCCCTCACCCTCGACCACTACGAGAAGAACGGCACTGCCGAGCAACGCGTCCGCCTGCTCGCCTTCGTCGCGGCCAACCTCGACAAGGACCGCAACCACCGGCAGGCCCTCGTGCGCGCGCTCCAGGATCTCCACGGCGAGCGCCAAGGCTTCGAGCTCTTCCTCGACGCGACGGGGCTGCGCCACGAAGCGCCGGTCGAGCAGGCGATGAGCCGGCTGGAGAAGATGTTCCACTTCGAGGTCGGCAAGTTCGTGCTCCACGCGTCGGGCTGGGGCGTCGGCCTCGTCGACGGCGTCGATACCGTCGCGCGCGAGCTCACCATCGAGTTCGAGGGGAAGCGCAAGCACTCGATGCCGGTGCAGTCGGCGGTCGATACGCTGACGCCGCTGCCGGAGACCGACTGGCGTGTCTTGAAGCACTTCAAGACGAAGGAGCTGCGCGAGCTCTGCGAGAGCGATCCGGGCGAGGTGGTCGCGCGCATCCTGAAGCAGGTGGCCCGCCCGCTCGACGTCGCGTCGATGAAGGGATTCCTCGAGGGTTCGGTGATCCCGCCGGCGCAGTGGTCGCGGTGGTGGACGTCGGCGCGCAAGGCCGCGCTCGCGCGGCCCGACTGCGAGATGCAGGGCAACCGCATCGTGTGGCGCAAGGTCGACTCCGAGGGCCGCCTCGGGAAGATGCGCAAGGCGGTCACCGCGGCGCAGGTGCTCGACGGCGCGAACGAGATCCTGCGCGGCTTCGCCGATCGCGGCCAGCCCGAACCGAAGCTGATGGTCGACCTGTTCCCGATCCTGTTCGAGGGCGCCGCGAAGCACGCGCGCACCGACGATCCGGCGCCGCTCGAGCTCCTGCTGCTCGCCGACGAGATCGGCGAGGCGAACCAGCTCAACCGCGCGCCGCTCGAGGAGCGGCTGCGCACGCAGATGACCGACGAGGAGACCTTCTTCCGCCGCCTCTCCGCGCTCGGCAACGCGCGCCTCGAGAAGCGCGCGCTCGACCGGCTGCGCGAGTTCGCGGGCACCACCTACACCGACCTCCTGATGAAGCTCGCCCGCGTCGCCTCCGCGCGCATGCTCGAGTCGGTGGTCGCCGACCTGATCGACGCCGGCCGCGTCGCCGAGGTGAAGGCGCTGCTCGTCGACGCGATGCGCAAGCCCGACGTGCAGCCCGAGTTCCTGGTCTTCGCGCGCCGCCGCCAGTCGAGCCCGCGCTTCGCGGCGCTCCTCGCCGACATCGAGCCGAAGAGCCTGGTCGAGCGCTGCCTGCGCCTGGGCGAGCAGCACGGCAAGGGCGTGAACCAGTGGCTGCGCAATCTCGCGCGCCAGGTCGCGAAGGAGCTCACCGACGGCGACTGCAAGGAGTTCCGCGCGCTGGTGAAGAAGCTCACCGTCGACGACGCGCGCCTGCTGATGCGCTCGATCGAGATGCTGCGCGGGCTGACCGACCACGCCAAGGTCCAGATGATGCAGGTCTTCGGCGAGGTGCACCGCGAGCTCAAGAAGAAGGAGGAGGTCGCCGCCCCCCACCTCGACGAGGCCGTCATCTACTGCACCGACGCCGGCATCCGGTCGCGCAACGACGAGTACGAGCGCATGGTCAACGTCGACCTGCCGCGCGTCTTCGAGGCGGTCGGCAAGGCGGCGAGCTTCGGCGACCTCTCCGAGAACGCCGAGTACACCGCGGCGCTCGAAGATCGCGCGCGCTTGACCAAGAAGGCCGAGGAGATGGTCGAGGAGCTGCGCCGCGCCAAGGTGATCGACAAGTCGCTCCTGATCGAGGGCGAGGTGACCATCGGCACGGTCGTCACGGCGCGCGACACGACGAGCGGGCAGACCAAGGAGTTCACGCTGCTCGGGCCGTGGGACGCCGATCTCGACAAGGGGCGCCTCGACTACCGCGCCCCGCTCGCGCGCGCCTTCATGGGCCACGGCGTCGGCGCGACGATCCGCGCCGAGGTGGGCGGCAAGGTGAGCCAGTTCGAGATCCTCGACGTGCAGCCGGCGGTGTGATGCGGCGACGGGCACGCCGATGAACGCGCACAAACCGCGGCTCGGGATCCTGGTCGGCGGCGGTCCCGCGCCAGGCATCAACTCCGTCATCTCGTCCGCCACCATCGAGGCGATCAACCGCGGCTGGGAGGTCGTCGGCATCCGCGACGGCTTCCGCCACCTGATCGCGGGGAAGACGACGGAGGTCGAGCCGCTCTCGATCGGCTACGTCTCGCGCATCTACGGCAACGGCGGCTCGATCCTCGGCATCTCGCGCGAGAACCCGACGATCACGAACCCGAAGGCGGGCGACTCCGTCCCGGCGATGCAGCGGACGGTCGCGTCGATCAAGGCGCTCGGGCTCGACGCGCTGATGACGATCGGCGGCGACGGCACGGCCAACTCGGCGCTGCGCGTGTGCGAGGCATTCGGCGGCAAGCTGCCGGTGATCCACGTCCCCAAGACGATCGACAACGACCTGCCGCTGCCCTCCGGCAAGTCGACCTTCGGGTTCCAGACGGCGCGCCACGTCGGCGCCGAGATCGTCGAGAACCTGATGACCGACGCGATGACGACCAAGCGCTGGTTCTTCATCGTGGCGATGGGGCGCTCGGCGGGGCATCTCGCGCTCGGCATCGCGAAAGCGGCCGGCGCGACGCTCGCCGTCATCGCCGAGGAGTGGGCCCCCGGCGAGCCGATCCGCCTCGAGCACGTGGTCGACGTGCTCGAGACGTCGATGTTGAAGCGCATGGCGCACGGGCGGCCGTTCGGCGTGGCGCTGCTCGCCGAAGGCATCGGGCTGCGCCTGCCGCCCGAGGACGTCGCGCGCGTCGAGCCGAACTGCGAGCGCGACCAGCACGGCAACCTCCGCCTCTCCGAGCTCCACCTGCACCGCCTGCTCACGCGCCTCGTGCGCACGCGCTTCCGCGCGCGCGGGCAGGAGATCACGATCGTCGCCAAGTCGATCGGCTACGAGCTGCGCTGCGCCCACTCGATCCCGTTCGACGTCGAGTACACGCGCGACCTCGGCTGCAGCGCGATCGAGTACCTCCACCGCATCCGCCGCGGCGAGTGCAAGGAGTACGGCGGCATGGTCGCCATCGACCAGGGCCGCCTCTGCCCCATGCCCTTCGGCAGCTTCAGCGACCCCAAGACCGGCCGCATCCAGATCCGCGAGGTCGACGTCACCACCGAGACCTACCACGTCGCCCGCAAGTACATGATCCGCCTCGAAAAGGACGACCTCGTCAACCCCGAGCGCCTCGCCGCGCTGGCGAAGGTCGCGGCGATGAAGTCCGAGGAGTTCCAGGCGAGGTACGCCCACGTCGTCGCGGGACCGGCGGCGCTCGAGGTGTCGCGGGACTGAGGGAGACGGCGCGGAGGCGCGTCACTTCGGCGGACGGCGGAACGGGCCGCGCGGACGGGGCGGCCCCGAGTACGGCAGGATCTGCTGCCGGACGACGCGGAACGGTCCCGGCCGCGACGGCGCGAGCTTCCAGTCGCCGCCGAGCGTGCGCGGCACGAGCGGTCCGCGATCGCCCGGCTGCGGGACGCGCAGCCGGGAGCGGGTCCCCTCGAACGAGAAGGCGTGCATCCCGGTCTCGCGATCCGCGTCGGCGGCGCGCAGGAGGTCGAAGCCGGAGACGAGTTGCACCGTCTGGTCAGCGCGAGGGACGACGACGGTCGAGTCCTCGCCCGGATCGTCGAGGCGGAAGCGGCTCCACGGCTCGAACGAAGCGATCCCTGGATCGCAGTAGAGGAATTGGCGCGGGAGCGCGAGGTCGCGCGCGTGCGTCCAGTCGATCCGGATCCAGTCGGGCTGCGCCTTCGCGCCAGACGCGACGACGACGCTGTCGCCGCGCACGAATTGGCGCGTGAGCCGGCTGTCGACGGACGCTTCGACGACCGCGCCGCGGGTTCGCGCCATGCGGCCGCCGGACCAGAGGCGCAGATGCAGCGCGTGGCGCATCGGGTCAACCTCGGCGGCCCGCAGCTCGACGCCCGCGCCGTCTTCGCCGACGGCGACGACGTCGAGGTCGGCGTCCTGATCGAGGTCGGCGAGGAGCGGCGGTGCATTCGCCGGGGCGCACCCGCCGACCGCGAGCGTCGCGCTCTGCGTGGCGAGCAGCGATCCGAGGCGCGCGACGAGCTCTCCGCCCTTCGCGCCCGGCGCCGGCGCGACGAGGTCGAGCTCGCCATCGCGGTCGACGTCGGCCAGCGCCGAGCGCTCGCCCGCGAACGGCGCGAGCCACGGCAGTGCCCCCGGCGCGTCGACCGTCCCGTCGCCGCGGCCGCGCTGCCACGCCACCGGAGCGTCGATCCAGAGGACGTCGACGCGGCCGTCGCGGTCGAGGTCGGCGAGGAACGGCCGGTGCGGCGCGTTCTTCCGGAGCCCGCTCGCGGCCGGCGTGACGACCTCGAAGCGGCCGAGCTTGCGGCAGCGCAGCAACAGCGTCGCGCTTCCGGCGCCGCCGACGAGGAGGTCGACGTCGCGGTCGCGATCGAAGTCCTCGATCGCGAGCCATCCGAGCGGCGCGTCGATCGCGGGAAACGTCGCCGTCGCGTCGGCCATGCGCAGCGGGCCGCTCTTCCAGATTGAACTGCGACCGTCCGCGCCGGGCTCGTAGCCCTCCTTCGACGCGAAGCCGTCGTTGCGCCAGGCGAAGAGGCGGCCGCCGAGGAGCGCGACGACGTCCTCGTCGCCGTCCCCGTCGAAGTCGAAGACGACGAAGTCGGAGCAGGCGCCGCGCGACGTCTCCGCCGCCTCCTCGACCCAGCGGCCGTCCGCACCCGGATCGAGGACGGCGAGCCCTTTCGCCCCGCCCGCGACGACGCTCGCGTCCTCGCCGGCCGCGAGCCGCTCGAGGTCGGCGAACCGAGCGTTTGCGACGTCGACCTCGGCGAGCCGCTCGGGCTGCAGCGTGCCGTCGCGCTGCTGCCGCAGCAGGAGGAGTCCGCGCGCGTCGGCGGCCAGCACGTCGTCGTCGAAGTCGCGCTCCACGTCGGCGACGTCGAGCGAGCGGACCGCCCCCTCGGTCGCGAAACGGAGCTGCGGCGCCGTCGTCCATGTCGCGATCGGCGCGACCGCGACGCCGGCCGGCGCCGCCACGCGCGGCGGCGGCGGATCGACGCCGAGCGGTCCGCCCTGCACGAACGGCACGAGCGTGACGTCGAGGTCCGAGTCCCGCCACGCGCGATACCGACGGATGCTGTCTGCGGAGCGCGGACCGCCGGCGAGCTCGCGTGACGAACGTCCGAGCACCGGGACGGCGAACGGCCCGAGCCGCTCCGGATCCTCCTTCAGCAGCTCGAGCAGCAGCTTGCGCGACTCCGCGTCGGCCGCTCTCGCTGCGGGAGAGTTCGAGTCGTCCGCCTCGTCGAAGTCACGCGCGTCCTCGAGCAGGAGGTTCCAGCGCGCCCAGACGTTCGTCGGTTCGAGCTCGAGCACGCGGCGCAGCGATGCGGACCAGTCGGAACGGAGCGACCGGAGGGAGCGGGCTCGCTCTTCCTGGTTGAGGACGCGGTCGCTGCACGGCTCGTCGGCGATGGCGTGGAGCAGCGCGCGCGCCGCCTCGGCTCCCGCGTAGGCGACCTGCAGCTCGGGGGCGCCGAGCTCGCGCGCCATTTCGAGCAGCAGCTTCACGCGATTCGGGTTCGGCTGGCGGCTCGCCGACTCGATCAGCACGGCGTCGACATGGTCCTGCGCGTTCGCCTGGCGCGATTCGAGGAGCGCCGCGCTGCAACTGCTGGCGCGGACGAAGTCGAGCTGGCAGAAGCACGCCGCCTCGAGCCCGCGCAACCGATCGAGGTCGACCTCGTCGACGGCCGCCGGCACCGTCGGCGCAGACTGCGCGACGAACAGTGCGAGCACGATCGCCGACGTCATCGAGGACTCCTGCGCCCGGTACGGATCGCGTCCGGCATTCTCGCGCCTTTAACGGCGCCGGACGCGAGTCCCGTTCAACGGGGCGCGGACGCCATCGGCGCGAGCGGCGGTACGAGGATCCTGCTCGGCCGCGTGTTCCATTCCCGCTGGTAGAGCGCGTGGACTTCGTCGTCGGGGAAATGCTCGTCGGAGCCGTACGGGTAGCCCGACATGGCGTGGAACGGGAGCGGCTCGACGGTCTGCGAGGTGACGGTGTTGGGGTCGCCGTCCTTGGCCCAGCCGTCGAGGTAGAGGAGCCAGGTGCGCGTCATGCCGGGAGCGGTCGGTGGGATCGCCGAGGCGTCGAAGCGCAGGTCGAGGGCGTCGCCGGCGGAGAAGATCGCGAAGCGGTCGTCGGGGTCGCCAAGGAGCGGGAGCACGTCGCCGTAGCGCGTGAGCATCCCGTCGTGCTGGTTCCAGCGGGCGTTCGCTTCGAGGTGGTTCCAGTCGAAGAGCTGCGGCTGGTCGGGGCGGCGGTCGGTGGGCTGGCTGAAGCCGCGGAAACCGAGGTTCGCCGACTTTGGTTCGAGCCGGGTGACGGTGAAGGGCGCGTCGCCGTGCGACGGTGAGTCGTCGTCGTCGAGCGCGACGCGGATCGAATCCCAGTAGAGCTCGAGCGTCGTCGTGATGCGCAGGCGCGGGTCGGCACGGTTCAGCAGGTCGCCGACGTCGAGCACCATCGTCTTGGTCTTGCCGGTCGGGAAGCCGATCGGCGGGCCGCAGTCGCGCCAGCCGGACGATGAGCCGGCTTCACCGTAGCCGCCGGCTTCACCCCCGCCCTCGGGGACGGAGAAGATCGGTGGCACGAACTCGATCGAGCCGTTCTTGGCGGCGGCGAGGTTGACGCTCGCGTCGCCCCACTGCAGCCACCCTGTCAGGAGCAGCCGCACGCGCTTCGTGGTCTTCGCGGCGTCGGGCAGCGTGAGCTCGAGCGTGTTCTGGATCGCGATCCCGCGGAAGACCTCGCCGATCGGCCGGAACGGGATCGCCGGCGTCTCGTCGTTCCGCGCGAGCGCGGCGGTCCAGTCGACGCCGTCCTGGTCGACCGCCTTCGCGAGACCGACGACGTGCTGCATCGCGTGGATGCGCTTGGGCGGGAACGGCGGGAAGCAGAAGCGCTCCTCGGGATGGAGCTCGACGTCGGCCGCGTGGTCGACGACCCAGAGCTGTGCGCGATCGAGGTAAGTGACCTCACGCAGCTCTTCCGTCAGTTGGAAGCGGTACTCGCCGTCGACCGGCCGCACCTGGTCCGGCGCGAGCCGCACGAACTCGTCGTGAGCCGGCGGCACGAACCTCTTCTCGTCGATCGGCAGCCCGAGCGGCGTGGCGCCGAGCACGTCGGTGATGAAGCGGTAGCGCGTCCCGTCCCACGCGTAGAGGAAGGGGCAGGAGCCGGGCGGGCCCTTCTTCTGCTCGATCAAGAGGCGCAGCTCGGCGAACGGATCGACAGGGAGCGTCAGGATCGGCCGCTCCTCGGAAAGCGGCGGCAGGAGCTCGACGTCCTCCTTGTCGATCGACTGCAGCGGGTACTGCACGACGCCGTTCGGCCAGGTGAGGCGCAGGATCGGCGGGACGTCGCTCCGCGGAAAGGCGAACGTCTGGCCACAGCGGCGCACGAAGCGGCGCTCGTAGGTCGTGCCGGCGCGCACCTCGACGACGGTGCCGATAGCGAAGCGGTTGTCCTTGCGGCCTCGCAGGACCAGCAGCGCGCGCGGCGGCTGCACGTCGCGGTTGCCCGCGATGAGGCTCGCGCCCTGCTGCGCGAGCGCGAGGACGTCGAGCGCGCCGTCGGAATCGAGGTCGTCGACGAGCGGCTGGCGCTGGTCGGGGACGCCGGGGATCTCCGTCGGCGCGGCCGCGCCCGCCGTGCCGACGCCGCGGTAGAGGTCGAGCCCGCCCGTCGCGTTCGTCGCGACGAGGTCGGGGGCGCCGTCGTCGTCGAGGTCGGCGAGCCCGTCCAGCGTCGCCACCGCGGGGATGGGCGCGACGCGGCGCGGCGGCGCGAACGTACCGTCGCCCTTGCCGTGCAGCAGCGCGGCCTCGAGCCCGGTCACGAGCACGTCGGGCACGCCGTCGCGGTCGAAATCCTCGAGCAGCGGCTCGTGCGCGAGCGGGCTCGGCAGCCCGGTCTTTGCCGGATCGAGCCTCTCGAACTGCCCGCGCCGCAGGCTGCTGAAGAGGAGGGTCGGCGCGTCCTTCCCGCCGACCAGCAGGTCGACGTCGTGGTCGTGGTCGAAGTCCTCGATCGCGACCCAGTCGGCGCGCACTCCGGCGAGCGACGCGCGCCCGGTCGCGTCGTCGAAGGAGATCGGCCCGACCGGCATCGGGACGGCGCCGTACATCGGCGTGCCGCGGTTGCGCAGCAGCTTCACGCCGTCGCCGGTCGCGAAGAGCAGGTCGAGCAGCCCGTCGTGGTTGAAGTCGACCGGCTGGCAGTCGCGGACGTCGTGCAACTCGGGCAGGCGCGTGCTGTCGTCGGTGAACCAGCCGGGCTGCTGCGCGAAGAAGAGGCGCGCGCCCGACTTCCCGAACGCGAGCACGCTCGAGTGCGCGCGGTAGGTCGGGTCCTGGTCCTTGTTCTCGTTGCGCAGGTCGAGCTCGGCCGCGAGGACGCGATCGAAGTCGCCGTCCGCGAGGCGCGCCGTCGTGAACAAATTGCGGGAGTGCTGGCTCGCGATCCAGAGTCCGGTCGGGCCGGCGGCGACGACGTCGGTGCGGCGGTTCCCGTCGAAGTCGCCGACGTCGAGCGAGCGCAGCTCGCCCGCCATCTCGAGCAGCGGGTAGGCGATCCCCCACCGGACCGGCAGCGCCGCGCGCTCCGGCGCCGCGATCTTCGGGTCGAGGTCGACGACGCGCACGTGGCCGAGGCGGCCGGTGCAGGTCTGGTAGATGAACTCGCGCGCCGAGCGCGGCTTTTCGAGGACGTTGCTCTCGTCGACGAGCTTGGTCCCGACTTCCCGATCTCCGGGCAAATTGCGCCGCTTCAGCAGCATCCCGAGCCGGTAGGTCGCCGGCTGGTAGACGGCGGCCGCGAACTCGAGCCCCATCGAGTGGACCTTCTCGAACTGCGCCGTCGCCGGATCGCGCTCGTCGAGGTTCTGCAGCACGTCGCCGAGGTGGTAGTGCGGGAAGGCGTCGTCGGGCGCGAGCGCGACCGCGCGCTCGAGGAAGGGGCGCGCGCGCGCCGGATCGCGCGGATCGGCGCAGTTGGCCCAGACGACGCCGGGGAGGTAGGCCGCCGCGGCATTCGCCGGATCGCGGCGCGTCGCCTCGGCGCAGAGCTGCTCGACGTCTTCGGCGAGATGCGGGATCGGGGCGCGCTCGGTCGTCGGGTCGATCTGCCTTCCCATCAGGACACAGGCGACGTTGGCGAAGTCCTGCGCCGTCGCCTCCTTGCGCGCCGTGACGCCGCGCAGCACCATCTCCGCCTCGTCCCAGCGCCGCTCTTCGAAGAGCGACGCGCCTTTCTCCCGCTCGGCCTGGATCGAGGACTCTTGCACGACGGCGAGCGCGACGACGCACGCGGCGGCGAGCAGCACGCCGCCGGCAGAACCTGCAGACATGGCGGCTCCTTCCAGCGGCACGCGGCGATCGCGAGACGAATCGACTCAGTTCGACGCCGCGGCGCCGGCCGGTTCAACCAGCGTTCCGATCAGCCGACGCCCCGCCCGCGTGTTCCACTTCCTGCGGTAGGCATCGTGCGCGTCGTCGTCGGGGTAGTGCTCGCCTTCGCCGTAGGGGTAGCCGGTCATGCCGTGGAACGGCAGCGGCTCGACGGTCTGGGAGAACATCGTGTTGGGGTCGGCGTCCTTGGCCCAGCCGTCGAGGAAGAGGAGATACGTGCGCGCCATGCCGGCCTTCGGCGGCGTCGTCGTCGCGTCGAAACGCAGGTCCATCGCGTCGCCGGAGCCGAGCAGCGCGAACTGGTCGTCGATCTCGGAGAGCAGCGGCAGGACGTCGCCGTAGCGCGTGAGCATCCCGCGGTGCTGGTTCCAGCGCGGCTCCTTCTCGAGCTTCGACCAGTCGAAGCGCGCGGGGTGGTCGCGGTGGTCGTCGGTGACGGCCGCCGAGAAGCCGCGCGACCAGAGCTGCGCGCGCTTCGCCTCGAGCTTGGTCACGGTGATCGGCGCGTCGTCGTCGTCGATCGCGACGCGGATCGCGTCCCAGTAGAGGCGGATGGTCGAGAAGATGCGCAGCCGCGGGTCGGCGCGGTTCAGCAGCGACGTCACGTCGATCACCATCGTCTTGGTCTTGCCGGCCGGGAAGCCGACCGGCGGGCCGCACTCCTTCCAGCCGCCGGGGGATCCCTCTTCGCCGTGGCCATCGGGCACCGAGAAGATCGGCGGCACGAAGTCGAACGCGCCCGTGTGGTCGGCGGCGATGTTGACGCTCGCGTCGGTCCAGTAGAGCCAGCCGGTCATGAGCAGCCGGACCCGCTTCGCGCTCTTCACCGCGTCGGGCAGCGTGAGCTCGAGGGTGTGCGCCGTGACGAGGCCGAGGTAGCGCGAGTCGAGCGGCTCGAACGGGACGGCGTGCACGTCGTCGACGCTCGTGAGCTCCTTCGTCCAGTCGTGGCCTTTCTGGTCGACCGCCTTCACGATCGGCAGCGCCCCGCGCACGGTGTGGATCTTCTGCGGCGGGAAGGGTGGGAAGCTGAAGCGCTCCTCCGGATGCACCTCGACGCTGGCGGGATGGTCGACGACCCAGAGCTGCGCGCGGTCGAGGTAGGTGACCTCGCGCAGCTCTTCCGTGAACTGGAAGCGGTACTCGCCGTCGACGGCCGCGAGCTGCTCCGACGTGACGCGCACCAGCTCGTCGTGGTCGGGCGGGACGTACATCCCCTCCTTCATCGGGAGGCCGAGCGGGGTGGTGCCGAGGACGTCGCTCACGAAGCCGTAGCCCCCGGGGCCCCATGAATAGAGGAAGGGACAGGAGCCGATCAGCCCTTCCTTCTGGGGCACGCCGACCACGGTGGCGGCGCGGCCCGCGGGTCTGGCACCCGGCTTCGACGCCTCCGCGAGCACCGCCGGACACTGCTTGTCTTCGGCGCCGCTCTTCGGCTGCACGAGGTTCTGGACGACACCGTTGGGCCAGCTGATTCGAGCGACGTCGGCCGATTCACGCGTGCCCAGCCCGAAGACCTGTCGCCGGCCCTGCGCGAGGCGGCGCTCGTAGTGGCTGCCCGCGCGCACCTCGCAGACGGCGCCGACCGCGCCGCGGTTGTCCTTGATGCCCTTCAGCAGCAGCGTGAGCGCGTGGCCTCCGGCGACGCTGCCGCGCAGCAGCTGCACGCCCTCCTCGCCCTTCGCCTGTGCGATCGTCACGAGGTCGAGCGCGCCGTCGTCGTCGAAGTCGCCGAAGAGCGGCGGCGCTCCGGCCAGCCCATGGCCGCCGAGCGCGAGCTCGGGCGCGCCCGCCGCGGTCAGTGAACCGCAGTGCATCTTCAGCAGTCCGTCGGCCGCCTTGCCGACGAGGTCGGGCTCGCCGTTCCAGTCGAGGTCGACGAGAGCGGTGTCGCGTCCGTCGTGCGCGCCGAGCAGCGCGGCGAGCTCGGGCAGCGGCTGCGGCGGACCGAACTTGCCCTTGCCGTCGTTCTTCTGCCACGCGGGCGGCGCGCCCGGCTCGAGCACGTCGACCTTGCCGTCGTGGTCGAGGTCGATCAGGAGCGGTTCACCGTGCAGCGACTCGGCGAGCCCGGTCGTCTTCGGCGGTTGGACGTCGAAACGCCCCTTGCGCAGGTTCGAGATGACGAGCGGCGGCGTCGCCGCGCCGCCCGCGATGAAGTCGATGTCCTGGTCGGCGTCGAAATCCTCGCTCGCGACCCACTCGAAGGCGCCGGCCGGCATCCCGGTGTCGGCGGAGACGTCGTGGAACTGGATCGAGCCCTGGCGCGCGAGCGTCGACGGGTCCTTCGGGATGCCGTCGTTGCGGACGAGCTTCACGCCGCTCGCGGTCGCGAAGAGCAGGTCGAGGTGGCCCTCGTGGTCGTAGTCGACGCCGACGACGTCGGCGACGCCGGAGAGCGCGGGCAGCTGCCCGGTCTCGTCGCGCAATACGTCCTTGGCGTCAGGCGAAAAGAGGCGCACGCCGTCCGGGCCGAGCACGAGCAGGCTCGAGCCGCCTTCGTTCTCGAGGTCGACCGCGACGATGCGCGTCCCGGCGATGCGGCCCTTCGCGTCTTTCACTTCACGCGTCGTGAAGCCGTCGGCGGCGGCGCCGTCGCGCAGCGCGACCCAGAGCCCGTTCGCACCGAGCGCGACCAAGTCGTCGCAGCCGTCGTTGTCGAGGTCGGCGACCGCGAGCGACGCGATCGCTCCCGCCTCCTTCAGGTGGACGCCGCCGTACGGCTCGAACTTCACCGGCGGCGGCGACTTCGGCGCCTCGCCCGGCCGCGCGACCGGCGGCGGCGACTTCACGCGCGCGAGGTTGCCGAGGTGGATGTCGTCGAGCGACGCCTCCGGCGCGCCGTCCTTGGTGAGCTGCCCGTGCTCCTTGGTGAGCGCCGCGGCCGTCGCCTTGTCGTCGCCCTGGTTGCGCTTGCGGATCAGGCGGGAGAGTCGGTACACGGCCGGCTTGTAGTAGGAGCCGGCGTACTCGATCCCGCGCGCCTTCACGAACTCGAGCTGCTCGATCGCGCCCTTCAGGTCGCCCATCTCGTCGAGCGCCTCCGACCAGCGCATGCGCGCCGGCACGTCGTCGGGCGCCAGCTTCACCGCGAGCGCGAACTCCTTCAACGCGTCGGCTGGCAGCAGCTCCTTGTCGAAGGCGATCAGCCCGAGGACGTAGTGGGCCGCCGCGCACGAAGCATCCTGGGCGACCGCTCTCTGGCAGAGCACCTTCGCCTCCGCGACCTGCGCCTGCGCCTTGGCCGGATCGTCGGGAAAACGGTGCAGCTTGACGCACGCCAGATTCGCGCGGTCCTGCGCCGTCGCGGCCAGGTTCTTCACGACCGACTCGAGGACGGCGTGCGCCTCCTCCCACTTCTCCTCGCCGAACCAGCCGGCGCCGACCTCACGCGCGATCGCGAGTCCGTCGTCCTTGGTCACCGGCCCGGCGGCGGCGCCGGAACCCGCGGGCGCGCCCTCGCCTGCCTCGTCCCGCTTGCACGCGGCCGCGGCGAGCGCCGCGAGCAGGAGGAGGGCGCTCCGGCGCGCCGCGACGCTTCGTGATCCGACGGCCATGCGCGGCTCCTCCGCTCTCCCCGAACGACGTGCGACGGAACTCCGAAGTTCTTACCAAAGCGCCCCGGCCCGCCCGTGCGCGCGCGGCGCATGGAAAATTGCTCCCGACTCCGCCCCGCGGCTGCCCCCGTCGCTGCGACCCCCGATCGCTCGAAAAGAACCACGGGCCTGTTTCCGGCCCGTGGGGAATCGAGATGGCGGACGTCACCACCGGATCGCGGATGTCGTTCCGCAACGGTCTCGAGCAGGTGAAGGACCTGCTGCGCCAGATCCGGCGCCACGAAGGGTTCCCCGAATTCGACGGGCTGATCGGCCAGTGCGCGGAGCAGCTCTGCGCGATCGCGCCGCTCTCCGGCGAGGACCGCGACTCGTCGCTGCCCCAGATCCTCTCGCGCATCGGGATCGGGCTCGCGCGCGAGGGGCGCCTCCACACGTGGGCGTGCGTGCTCGCGCGCTTCCTGCAGGAGGCGTCGGCGCGCCGCGACCTCCACGCGATCCGCGCCAGCGCGACGACGGTCGAGCTGGCCGCGAGCCAGCCGTCGCTCGAGGCGATCTTCCAGCGTTACAAGGAGCCGCAGCCGCCGCGCGTCGAGGCGCTGGTCGAGCTGCTGAAGATCCTGCCGGCCACTTCGCTGGCGGCGGCGACCCGGCTCGCGATCCGTTCGATGCCCGACTTCCTGCTCGAGCCGGTGCAGGAGTTCTGCCGCGCGTCGTCGGCCCACCACTGCGAGGGGCTGGTCGAGCTCGCCAGCGATCCCGATCCGGCGATCGCGACCTTCGCCCTCGGCGTCGTCGAGGGAACCGACGAGGACCGCGTGACGCGGCTGGGCGCCGTCGCGCTGCGCCACGCCGATCCCGTCGTGCGCATCGCCGCGCTCGGGCTGCTGGGCCGGCACGCGAGCGACAAGGCGACGAAGCTGCTGCTCGAGCGGCTCGACAAGCGCTTCAAGACGCCGCTCGCGGCCGGCGAGGAGGCCGAGCTCTACCGGACGCTGGTCGCGACCGGCCGCCACGACGCGCTGGCGCGCGTCGAGGAGCGCCTCGTGGCCGCGCCCGCCACGTTCGTCATGCGGCTCAAGTCGCTGGTGGCGTCGCTGCCCGAGGATCCGGTCGCGGCCGCGGTCGTGAAGGAGCTCGCGGCGCAGACGTCGCCCCAGGCGCGCGACCTCCTGCGGCGCGGCACGAAGTCGCGCCATCCCGCCGTCGCGAAGGCGTGCCGCGACGCGCTCGCCGGGATGGCCTGACCGACGCGACTGCTTCGCGATTGAACGTCGCGGCGAATCGCCGATGATCGCGCGATTCGCCATGAGCCAAGAAACACTTCGCACGCTGGAAATCGCCCTTCTCGACGCCGCGGCGCGCGCGCTGGGCCGCGCCGATGCGACGGGGCTGCGCAGCGCCGACGCGCTCTCGCCCGAGGTGGGCGACCTCGCCGTCGGCTGCCACGGGCTCGCGAAAGAGCTCCAGAGCGACCCGCAGGCGCTCGCGCAGAGGGTCGCCGCCGCGCTCGCGGCCGACGCGCGTTTCACCGACGCGCGCGCCGAGAAGGGCTACGCCAATGTCCGCTTCGAGCGCGGGCTGCTCTGGAGGACGGTCGCCGGCGAGGTCTCACGCGGCGGCGCGAAGTTCGGCGCCGACGCGGCGGCCGCGCGCGAGCGCTGGCTGGTCGAGTACTCCGGACCCAACACGAACAAGCCGCTGCACATCGGCCACCTGCGCAACACGATCCTCGGCTTCGCGATGTCGAACGCGGTCGAGCTGCACGGCCACGAGGTGATCCGATACAACATCGTGAACGACCGCGGCATCCACATCTGCAAGTCGATGGTGGCCTACCGCGAGTTCGGCGGCGGCGTCACGCCGGAGAGCAGCGGCGAGAAGGGCGACCACCTCGTCGGCCGGATGTACTCGCTCTTCTCGAAGAACGCGGGGCTCGAGTTCGAGGCGTGGGCGAAGGGGCCGGGCGCGGCCGAGATCGAAGCCTTCATGGCGGCGAAGCGCGTCGAGATCGCGGCGGGGGCCGACCTTTCGCTGCGCAAGCGCTTCCTCGGCGAGCAGGAGGCCGCGGGCCGCGCGCTCCCGTTCAAGCCGGCCAAGGTCAAGCCGCAGGTCTATCCCGAGAAGATGAAGGCGGAGCCGGCGCTCGAGGCCGACTACGCGCAGTGGCTCGCCGCGCACCCAAGTGACGTCACCGACCTGCAGCGCAGCGAGGGGCTCAAGCGGGCGCAGGCCGCGGTCGCGCGCCGCTTCGAGGCCGAGGTCTCGCAGCTGCACGAGAAGACGCGCGACACCCTGCGGCGCTGGGAGGCGAACGACGCCGAGGTCCGCAACCTCTGGCGCACGATGAACGGCTGGGTGCTGGCCGGCATCGAGCAGACCTACCGCCGCCTCGGCGTCCGCTTCGACCACGTCGACTACGAGAGCGACGTCTACCTGCTCGGCAAGGAGATCGTCGGCGAGCTGCTCGCGAAGGGCGTCGCGAAGAAGAACGCCGAAGGCGCGATCGTCTTCGAGCAGCCCGGTAGATCAGCCGACGCGCCGCCGCAGGAGAAGGTGCTCCTGCGCGCCGACGGGACGTCGGTCTACATCACGCAGGACGTCGGCTCGCTGGTGCGCCGCTACCGGCGCCACGCGCCCGACCGCATCGTCTACGTGGTCGGCTCCGAGCAGGAGCTCCACTTCGAGACGCTGTTCGCGCTGGTGGGACATTTCCTGCCCGCGCTCAAGGGACGCTGCGTCCACCTCTCGTACGGCATGGTCGAGCTGCCGCACGGGAAGATGAAGTCGCGCGAGGGCGAGATCATCGAGGCCGACGGCTTCCTCGACACGGTGCACGACGCGGCGGAGGCGCAGGTGCGCTCGCGCAGCCCCGAGCTCGACGCCGCCGAGGTGACGCGGCGCGGCGAGGCGATCGCGCTCGCGGCCGTGAAATACAACCTCCTCAAGTTCAGCAAGCGGTCGACGATCAAGTTCGACGTCGACGAGGCGCTCGACATGAACGGCAAGACCGGGCCGTACTGCCTCTACGCGGTGGCGCGCATCCGGTCGATCCTGCGCAAGGTCGAGGCGGCGGGCGGCGCGACGAAACTCGATCTCGCCGTCGACGCGGCGCGCCTCACCCCCGCCGAGGCGCAGCTCCTGCTCGCGACGGCGCGCTTCCCCGCGGCGGTGAGCCAGGCGGTGCGCGACCTCGAGCCCTACCACGTGGCCGACCACGTCTTCCGTCTCGCCAAGGAGTTCAACTCCTGGTACACGGCGCAGGCGCCGGACGGGACGACGCTCCATCCGGTCGTCCAGTGCAGCGATCCGGCGACGCGGGCATTGCGCGTCTCGCTGCTGCGCCTGATCGAAAGTGCACTCGAGAACGGCCTCCGGGTGCTCGGCATCGCGACGCTGCAGGAGATGTAGGCGGGGCGTCGCGGCGGTCTTTGCGGAATTCCCGCCGGTCCGCCGCGCGCGGTCCCCGGGTTGCTCCCGCGCGTCCCCACCGGGCGTGTCGCGGAGCCGTTCATGAGGTCTGCCGAGCCGTTTTCGAAGGTCGCGTCGCTGTCGAATGTCGTCCGTACTGTCGCGCTGCTCGGCATCTCCTGCCTGGCCGCGGCGTGCGGCGGCGGAGGCGGCGGCGGTCGCGCCGGCGAGACGTCGGCCTCGTTCTTCCTGACCGACGTCAAGTACGGACGGCTCATCGAAGAGCCGGGCGGCGCGCGGCTCGTCTCTCCGCTCACGACGGTCGCGATCGATCCGATCAGCGGCCTCGTGGTGCCGGGCTCGCTGCAGCCGCTGGCGGTGGGCGTCGACGTCGGCGTCCCGCAGTCCTTCGCGATCGGGCCGAACTACCTGCCGATCGTCGTGCCGCGCAACGGCGTGCTGCAGCTCGAGTTCTCCGCCGCGATCGCGCCGGACTCGGTCTTCGCCGACTTGATCGACACCGACGGATCGATCCTCTCCGACGGCAGCGTCCAGGTGCGCACGCAGACGGGGCGCGGCGTCGCTGTCACGCTGCGCCAACCCGCGTCGAACGTGCTCTGGATCGTGCCGGTGACGCCTTCGAGCGTCGGCTTTCCGGCGAGCCCGATCGACTTCGGGCCCGACGGCTCGCCGCGCGCGGACGCGACCGGCTTCCTGCGCCTCGTCCTGCCGAAGAATGGCGGGGCGCTCCTGACGAGCGTGCAGGGCGCGGCGCTCGGGTCGCGCTTCGACAAGCTCGGCGACCCCGGAACGGCGGTCGCCTTCAACCCCGGCAACCGCGTGCTCGACTTCATCGCGCAGAACCAGCTGATCCCGACCGGCGAGTCGTTCAACGGCTTCCTGCCCGACATCGCGCCGCCGCGGATCCAGCGCACGCACCGCTACGAGAAGGTGCTCGCGTTCGGGTCGGGCGACGGCGCCTCGTCGACGTCGATCACCGACGCGGCGGCGGCCTTCTCGAGCGCCGCGCGCTTCGGGCTCGGCGAGTGGGCCGGCGGCGTGCTCACGCTGCGGCCCGGGCTCGCGACCGAGGAGACGCACGTCGTCGCCTCGAACGACGGCACCGTCGTGACGATCGTCGACGCGTTCACCGCGAATCCGTTCGACGGCGACCTCTACCGCCTCGAGCGCGCCGAGTTCTTCGAGCCCGACCCGGACCATCCGATCGATCCTGCGAGCTTTGACCCGAACGATCCGGAGAACGCGAGCAACGGCGACTTCGCCCGGTTCGTCGAGGCGTTCGAGATCGACGCGAACGGCAACGCGCTCGGCGCGCCGCTCGCGCTCGGCTCGCCGCTGCCCCCCTTCTCCGAGCTGCGCGTCCGCTTCAGCGAGCCGATCGCCGCCGAGTCGATCAGCGTCTACGAGGACTTCCAGGTCCGCACCGATCCCGACCTCGGGCCGGGGTCGGAGATCCTCTCGCAGGCGCTGCTCGACCCGACGCAGCGGACCGTGATCCTGCGCCCGGCGCTCGAGGACCCGGCCCACGCGACGGCCACGATCGTCGGGTGGGCGCAGGTCGTGAAGTCGCTGCGCTTCGAGGTGAAGCTCGTCCCGAAGGGGAGCTTCCTGCAGGACCGCCTGCCGCCCGAGGTCGTGCAGGAGTTCGTCGAGCTCGGCGAGCGCGGCGTCACCGACCTCGGCGGGCAGCCGCTCGCGTTCCCGCCGTCGCTCTTCGATCCCGACCACCCGACGATGACCTACGCGGTGCCGTTCCTCTCCGACCCGGCGCGCTCGACGCAGGTGCCGCCGCCGGTGCTCGACAGCTACGGCGTGATCGTCCACCGCATGCAGGGCCGCCCGCGCACGGGCATCGACCCGGCGACCGGGCTCCCGGGCGTGAAGTACGTCGACCAGCCGAACTTCTATTCGCCGATCGCCGACGTCAACCTGCAGGCGAACGGCTTCCTCGCCGGCTCCCCGGTCGTCTTCGTCACCAAGATCCACGACGACTTCTTCCCGCCGCCGCACGGGCAGTTCGGCGCCTTCCCGCTCGGCGCGGCGACGCCGCTCGCGAGCTTCAGCACGACGGGCGGGCCGCAGCCCCACGACGGCGCGCGCTTCCAGACGGTCTACCGCGACATCGACGCGTCACCGAATCGCGACGCGCTCGCCGGCACGGTGCTCGACCTCTACCGGCTGAGCTGGGCGCCGATCGGCGGGAACGTCACGACCGACACGTACGACGACATCTCCCTCCACTGCGCCCATTCGTCCTACCGGCCGATGACGACGCAGAACGGCGGCTACACGTCGTTCCCCGCCAGCGGACTCGGCCAGCCGTTCGACTTCGCGGCGTGGCAGAGCCTGATCGACCCGAACACCACCGACGCCTGCACGCTGAGCTGCCAGAACAACGAGGGGCCGAACTACTGGGACTCGCTGGTCACGGTGGTGCCGCCCGGCACGACCTACAAGATCGTGCAGTCGAGCCTCTTCACGCCGCCCTTCGACGCCCATCCCTACTGCCCGTGGCCCGCCTTCGCGGCGAACTTCCAGTACAACAACGGCGACATCCCGAAGGCGGAGAAGGCGCTCCGCAAGGCGACGAACGACCAGTTCAACTGCTTCGGGCAGCCGGCCTGGATCGAGCGGCGCACCTTCAACTCGAACGCCGACCTCGACAACCTCGGCGGCGACAGCCTGCTGGTCGAGGTGCGCATCCGGCCGCAGACGACGAACATCTCGCGCGCCAACGGCTTCACGTTCTCGATCGGCGTGCTGCTCGCCCCGAGCCCGAACTTCCGCCTCTTCTCGCTCAACTCGACCGGCAAGACGATCGACCCCGACAACCTGAGCCAGAAGGCGGCGCGCTGCGCGATCGGCAACACGCAGAACCCCAACACCGCCTCGATCGGCGACAACGACCGCTACTTCGCCGCGTTCGACTACGTGAAGACGACGTCGATCATCACGTCGCCCTACGTGCGCGTCTTCCCGCCGGCGACGCCGACCCCCGACTACTTCGCGCCGGTGATCCAGCCCGGCCTCGCCGAGCAGCCGATCGGCACGCAGGTGAAGCTCGAGTTCGAGGGGGCCAACAACAACAAGGGGGCGACCCCGACCGGCTTCTCGACCAGCATCGACGTCGCGGACGGCCGCCCCAACGTCGCCTTCCGCGCCACCTTCGTGGGCAACGTGCAGACTTTGCTGCTGCCCAACTTCGACCTCATCGCGATCCCGTACCGACGCCCCCTCGGGGAATGACGGGGTGGCGGGGGGATGCGCAGGCGCCCGCCGCTCCCTGAGGGAACGCCCGGGGGGGGGACCCCGGCGAAGCGTGGCCGAGTCGGAGGGGGGGCGCTACGATCTCCGACCGCCGCAAGGAGCCCGCGAGACCTGATCCAATCGAGGTGCCGATCCGAGCTCGCCCTTCCGCTTCACCCAGGAGGCAGGGCGGGCTCCTTCGTTCCCGAGACGGCCGCGGAATGCATCCTTACCTGGAGCGGGAAATGACCGATTCGATGCCCCACCCGGAAGGTCGGCGCCGGACGTCGGGAGCGCGGACGCTCCTCGTCCGATCGATCCCCGCGCTCGCCCTCGTCGGAGTCGCGATGGGTTGCGGCGGCGGAGGCGGCGGCGGCGCCGGCTCGTCCTCCTCCTCCTTCTACGTGACCGACGTGAAGTACGGCCGCCTCATCGACGAGGGCAACGGCCCGCGCCTGGTGTCGCCGCTCACCACGGTCGACGTCGACGCGATCACCGGCAAGGTCGTCCCCGGCTCGCTGCTGCCGCTCGCGAACGGCGTCGACGTCAATGCGCTGCAGACGTTCGGCATCGGGGTCAACTACCTGCCGTGCGTGATCCCGCGGAACGGCGTGCTGCAGATCGAGTTCTCGGCGCCCGTGAATGCCGCGTCGATCTTCTCCGACATCATCGACGCCGACGGCTCGATCCTCTCCGACGGCAGCATCCAGGTGCGCACGGAGGCGGGCAAGGGCGCGGCGGTCTCGCTGAGCCAGCCGTCGCCGAACGTGATCTGGGTCAACCCGGTCACCTCGCTCACCGTCGGCTTCCCGCCGAGCCCCGTCGACTTCGGGCCCGACGGCGAGGCGCGCGCCGACGCCACCGGCTTCCTGCGCCTGACGCTGCCGAAGACGGGCGGCGCGGTGATCCAGAGCACGCAGGGCGCGACGCTCGGCTCGCGCGTCGACAAGCTCGGCGACGTCGACACCCCGATCGGCTTCAACCCGGGCAACCGCGTCCTCGACTTCATCTCGCAGAACCAGCTCATCCCGACCGGCGATTCGTTCAACGGCTTCCTGCCCGACATCTCGCCGCCGCGCATCATCCGGACCCACACCTACTCGAAGACGCTGGCGTTCGGGGCGGGCGACTCCTCGACCAGCTCCTCGCTCACCGACGCGGCCGCGTCGTTCTCGACCGACGCCAAGTCGGGCCTCGGCGAGTGGGCGACCGGACAGCTGGTCCTGCGGCCCGGCCTCGCCACCGAAGAGACGCACGGCGTGCTCTCGAACACCGCCACGACGTTGACGATCGTCGACGTCTTCACGGCCGATCCCCAGGACGGGGACGTGTACCGCCTCGAGCGGGCCGAGTTCTTCGAGCCCGACCCGGCCAACCCGATCGACCCGAACCAGTACGACCCGCACAATCCCGAGAACGTCAACAACTCGACCTTCTCGAACTTCGTGGCGGCGTACGAGATCGACGCGAGCGGCAACGAGCTGAGCGGACCGCTCTCGCTCTCCACCCCGATCCCGCCCTTCTCCGAGCTGCGCGTCCAGTTCAACGAGCCGATCTCCACCGACTCGGTCAGCCAATACGAGGACTTCCAGGTGCGCTTCGACCCCGATCAGGGGCCGGGCTCCGAGTTCCTCTCGCAGGCGCTGCTCGACGCGACGCAGCGGACCGTGGTCCTGCGGCCGTCGCGCGAGGACCAGTCGAACGCCACGTCGACGGTGATCGGCTGGGGCAAGAACGTCAAGGTGCTGCGCTTCAGCCTCTCGCTGATCCCGAAGGCGGGCTACCTGCAGCAGCACATGGACGCCGACGACGTCACCACGTTCCTGGAGCTGGGCAACCGCGGCGTGACCGACCTCGGCGGCCAGCCGATCGCCTTCCCCGACTCGATCTTCGACCCCTCCGACCCGGTGATCACCTTCTCGACGCCCTTCTCGAGCGACGAGAGCCAGAGCACGCAGAGCCCGGCGCCGCTCGTCGAGAGCTGGGGCGTGATCGTCCACCGCATGCAGGGGCGGCCCCACACGGGCATCGACCCCGACACCGGCCTCCCGGGCGTCAAGTACGTCGACCAGCCCAACTACTATTCGCCGATCGCCGACATCAACCTGCTGGCGAACGGCTTCCTGGCCGGCTCCCCGGTCGTCTACATCACGAAGATCCACGACGACTACTTCCCGCCGCCGCACGGCCAGTACAGCGCCTTCCCGCTCGGCGCCGGCTTCCCGCTGATCAGCCTCACGACGGCGGCCGGCCCGCAGCCGCACGACGGCGCGCGCTTCCAGACGGTCTACCGCGACGTCGACTGCTCGCCGAACCGCGACGCGCTCGCCGGCACGCTGCTCGACCTCTACCGCCTGAGCTGGGCGCCGATCGGCGGGAACGTCACGACCGACACGTACAGCGACATCTCGGTCCACTGCGCCCACTCGTCCTACCGGCCGCAGACGCCGAACAACACCGCTTACGCCTCCTTCCCGTTGAGCGGGCTCGGTTCTCCGTTCGACTTCGCGAGCTGGGAGAGCCTCTTCACCTCGGCGCCGAACGTCTGCAAGAGCAAGTGCTTCGACAACCTCGGGCCGAACTACTACGACACGCTGGTCACGGTGGTCCCGCCGGGCACGATCTACAAGGTCACGCAGTCGAGCCTCTTCACGCCGCCCTTCGACGCGCACCCCTACTGCCCGTGGCCGGCCTTCACCACCCACTTCCAGTACAACAACGGCGACATCCCGGCGGCGGAGAAGGAACTCAGGAAAGCGGAGAACGACAATTACGACTGCCCGGGGGGCAGCTCCACGGTCTGGGCCGAGACGCGCCTCTACAGCTCCGACGAGGACAACAACAACCTCGGCGGCGACAGCCTCCTGGTCGAGTACCGCATCCGGCCGCAGGCGACGAACATCTCGCGCGCCAACGGCTTCACCATGGCGATCGGCTGCCTCCTCGACTGGAAGCCCCATTTCCGGACCTACACGGTCGGCACGCCGGGCCTGCCGGTCAACCCCGACGGCAACGCGCAGGACGAACTCTGCGCGCGCCACGACACGGCGAACCCGGTCGACGTCGACGACTTCTCGGGCGCGCCCAACCCGAAGAACAACGGCGACAACGACCGCTACTTCGCGGTGTTCGACTACGTGAAGTCGACCTCGATCATCACGTCGCCCTACGTGCGCGTGTACCCGGCGCTCACCTCGAACCCCGACTACTTCCCGCCGGTGATCCAGCCCAACCCGGCCGACCAGCCGGCGGGCACGACGGTGAAGCTCGAGTTCCAGGGCGCGAACAACGTGAAGGGCGCCAGCCCGACCGGCTTCTCGACCGACGTGAACATCGCCGACCTGCGCTCGAACGTGGGCTTCCGCGCGACCTTCGTCGGCAACCTGACGACGCTCCTGCTGCCGAACTTCGACCTGATCGCGATCCCCTACAAGCGGCCGCTCGGCGACTGACCGCGCGACCGCGCGGGAGATTCTTGAGGCGACCCTTGGAGCGGGACATGATCGCCGCGACCCCTCGAACGATCCTGCACGCCTCCGTCGCGCGATCACTCGGACTCCTGGCGGGGACGGCCGCGCTGCTCGCGGCGGGTTGCGGCGGTGGAGGCGGCGGGGGCGCCGGGTCGAGCTCCTCGACCTTCTTCCTCACCGACGTCAAGTACGGCCGCCTCGTCGACGACGGCGGCGGACCGCGCCTCGTCTCGCCGCTCACGACCGTCTCGAACGACCCGATCACCGGCACGGTGATCCCCGGCTCGCTGCAGCCGCTCGCGGCGGGCGTCGACGTCGACGTGCTGCAGACCCTCGGCATCGGCCCCGACTACCTGCCGCTGGTCGTGCCGCGCAACTGCGTGCTGCAGCTCGAGTTCTCCGCGCCGGTCGACGCCTCTTCGCTCTTCACCGACATCATCGATGCGAATGGCGACATCCTCGGGTCGGGCAGCGTGCAGGTGCGGACCGGGACCGGCAAGGGCGTCCCGGTCGTGCTGAGCCGCCCGTCCGCCAACGTCGTCTGGGTCGACCCGAACGTCGGCAGCGCCGTCGGCTTCCCGCCGAGCCCCGTCGACTTCGGGCCCGACGGCGAGCCGCGCGCCGACACGACCGGCTTCCTGAAGCTCGTCCTGCCGACCGGCGGCCCCGTGATCATCGCGAGCACGCGCGGAGCGACCCTCGGCCCGCGCCCCGACCGCCTCGGCGAGCCGAGCGCACCCGTCGGCTTCAACCCCGGCAACCGCGTGCTCGACTTCATCGCGCAGAACCACCTGATCGCGACCGGCGAGACCTTCAACGGCTTCCTGCCCGACATCGCGGCGCCGCGCATCCTGCGCACCTACGCGTACGAGAAGGCGCTCGACTTCGCGTCGGGCGACGCCTCCACGACTACGACGATCACCGACGCCGCCGCGACCTTCTCGACGACCGCGCGCAACGGGCTGGGTGAGTGGGCGGGCGCGCGCCTCGTGCTGCGCCCGGGGCTGCCGACCGAGGAGATCCACGTCGTCCTCTCCAACACGCGCACGGTGGTGACGATCGCCGACTCGTTCGTGGCGCTCCCCGCCGACGGCGACGTCTGCCGGCTCGAGCGCGCCGAGTTCTTCGAGCCCGATCCGGCCAACCCCATCGACCCGAACAGCTACGACCCCAACGACCCGGAGAACGCCAACAACGGCGACTTCGCGCGCTTCGTCGAGGCGATCGAGGTGGACGGGAACGGCAACGTGGTCGGGACGCCGCGGCCGATGAGCGACCCGCTCCCCCCCTTCTCCATCCTGCGCGTCCACTTCAACGAGCCGATGGCCTACGAGTCGCTCGGCGCCTACGAGAACTTCCAGGCGCGCTTCGACCCCGACCCGGGCGCCGGCGCCGAGGTCCTCTCGCAGGTCACGCTCGACGACACCCACATGGTCGCGAGCCTGCGTCCGGCGCTGGTCGACCCGGCGTCCGCGAGCGCGCGCATCGTCGGCTGGGGCAAGGGCGTGAAGACGCTCCAGTTCCAGCTCTCGATCGTGCCCAGGATCGGGTACCTGCAGCTCAAGATGAACACGCCGGAGCTGAACGACTTCCTCGACCTCGGCTTCCGCGGCATCACCGACCTCGGCGGCCAGCCGGTCGCCTTCCCCGACTCGGTCTTCGACCCCGCGGATCCGCGCATCACCTTCACGGCGAAGTTCACGTCGGACGAGTCGCGCTCGACGCAGCAGCCGCCGCCCGTGGTCGAGAGCTGGGGCGTGATCGTCCACCGGATGCAGGGACGGCCGATCACCGGCGTCGATCCGGCGACGGGCGAGCCGGGCGTGAAGTACGTCGACCAGGAGAACTACTACGTTCCGATCGCCGACGTCAACCTGCAGGCGAACGGCTACCTCGCCGGCTCGCCGGTCGTCTACGTCCAGAAGATCCACGACGACTTCTTCCCGCCGCCGTACGGCCAGTACGGCGCGTTCCCGCTCGGCGCCGCCTACCCGCTCGCGAGCTACAACACGGTCGGCGGCCCGCAGCCGCACGACGGAGCGCGCTTCCAGACGGTCTATCGCGACCAGGACTGCTCGCCGAACCGCGACGCGCTCGCCGGCACGCTGCTCGACCTCTACCGGCTGAGCTGGGCGCCGATCGGCGGCAACGTCACGACCGATTCCTACGACAACATCTCGGTCCACTGCGCGCATTCGAGCTACCGGCCGATGACGACGCAGAACGGCGGCGGGGCGGACTTCCCGCAGTCGGGGCTCTCCTCGCCGTTCGACTTCCCGACGTGGGAGTCGCTCATCCCCCCCAACACGAAGCTCTGCACCGCCGACTGCTCGTACACCGAGGGGCCCAACTACTGGGACGCGCTGATCGCCGTCGTGCCGCCCGGCACGCCCTACAAGATCACGCAGGGCAGCCTCTTCACGCCGCCCTTCGACGACCACCCCTACTGCCCGTGGCCGGTCTTCACGACGATCTTCCAGTACAACAACGGCGACATCCCGAAGGAGGAGAAGGCCCTCCGACAGGCGATCAACGCCCAGTACGACTGCTACGGGGCGCCGCCCTGGATCGACCGGCGCAAGTACGACTCGCGGCCCGATTACGACAACCTGGGCGGCGACAGCCTCCTGATCGAGTACCGCATCCGGCCGCAGACGACGAACATCACGCGCGCCAACGGCTTCACCTTCTCGATCGGGATCCTGATCACGTCGATGCCCAAGTTCCGCGTCTGGTCGGTCGGCTCGCCCGGCCTGACCATGGACCCGGACGACATGGCGGTCCAGGAGTCGCGCTGCGCGATCGGCACCAACTCGGCGCCGTCGAACGACCTGAACGGCGACAACGACCGCTACTTCGCCGCGTTCGACTACGTGAAGACCACGTCGATCATCACGTCGCCCTACGTGCGCGTCTATCCGTCGACGACCAGCTCGCCCGACTTCCAGCCGGCGATCGTGAGCCCCGCCCCGTCCGACCAGCCGGAGGGCACGCAGGTCACGCTGGAGTTCCAGGGCGCGAACAACAACAAGGGCGCCGGCCCGACCGACCTGTCGACCGACGTGAACATCGCCGACGGCAAGGGCAACCTGGCGTTCCGCGCCACGTTCGTCGGCAACGTGACGACGCTGCTCCTGCCCAACTTCGACCTGATCGAGATTCCTTATCTGAGGCCGCTCGGAGACTGAGCACCGCGGCTTGAAACTGGAGTGGACGTCGAGGGCGGGGGTGAAGAGGCCGCGGGGAGCGAGGCTTCGTGATGGAGCGCGCGACGGGCGAGGGCGGGTCGAGGGGCGGAGGAGAAAAAGGCTCGATGGACGGGACACGCTCGCCCCAGACCAACGATGAACGGGGGGCTCGCTGCGCTCGGCGCATTCGGGCACGACTCGCAGCAGCTCCGTGG
>DAINBU010000034.1:0-42371 GCA_036732755.1 Planctomycetota bacterium | reverse complement strand
TCAAGGGGCTCGCGCACGAGCACATTGTGCTGCTCTCCTCGCACGTGCTCGCGGAGATCGAGAGCATCTCGACGCGCGTGATGATCATCCAGCGCGGCCGGCTCCTCGCGTCGGGCAAGGTCGACGAGCTCGCCGAGCGGCTGCAGGAGGCGCCGCGCGTGCGCCTCGAGGCGAAGGGGCGCCGCGACGCGCTGCTCGCCGCGCTCGCGCCGGTCGCGCGCGAGTGCGCCGGATCGCCCGAGGTCTTCGAGCTGCGCGACGGCTGGCTGCAGGTGACTCTGCAGCCGCCGTCCGGCCGCGACCTGCGCGAGCCGCTCGCCGAGCGGCTGCGCGCCGCCGCGATCCCGCTGCGCGAGCTGTCGCGCCAGGCGTTCACGCTCGAGGAGCTCTTCCTGCGCATCACCGCGCAGGCGGCGCAGCGCACCGGCGACACGCCGTCGTCGGCCGGCCCGAACGTGCCGGGCGCGTCGGCACCCGTGCCGTTGCCCGCGACCGCGGCCGACACCAAGGCGGCCGCGCCGTGAGGATGCTCCGCCAGTTCGCGATCCTGCTCGCGCGCGAGGTCGAGTCGCTCTTCCTCTCGCCGCTCAACTACGCCGTCATCACCATCGCGCTCGTCTTCAACGGCTGGTCGTTCTACTACGCGCTGCAGGGCGCGCAGGGGAACGTCGAGGGGGCGGTGCGCTTCTTCTTCGGCCAGTCGCCGCTGGTCTGGCTGGTGATCGTGCTCGTGCCGCCGCTGCTGACCATGCGCCTCTTCGCGGAAGAACGCCGCAGCGGCACGCTCGAGATGCTCCTCACCGCGCCCGTCTCCGAGGTCGAGGTGGTGCTGGCGAAGTTCGGCGCCGGGCTGGCCTTCTACTTCGCGGTCTGGCTCCCCTCGCTGCTCTACATCGCCATCGTCAAATCGTACGGAGCCATCCCCGACGCCGGGCCGCTCGCGACGAGCTACCTCGGCATCTTCCTGGTCGGCGCGCTCTTCACTGCGGCCGGCCTCTTCGCGTCGAGCCTCACCTCGACGCAGATCCTCGCGGCGCTGCTCGGCACCGTCTTCAACCTGATGCTGCTGGTGATCCCGCTCGCGTCGCAGTGGCTGCAGGTCGAGAGGATCGAGCGCCTCTTCAGCGAGCTCTGGATCCTGCGCCACTTCGTCGACTCCTTCTCGAAGGGGGTGCTCGACAGCGCCCACCTCGGCTTCTACGTCGTGCTGACCGCCGTCCTCCTGTTCTGGACGGTGCGCAGCCTCGAATCGCAGCGCTGGCGATGAGCGACGCACCGCCAGGCAAGGGGGCGACCTACACGCGCGGCCGGCGCTTCGCGATCGGCGTGAACGTGCTGATCGTCTCGCTGCTCGCGCCGTGCGTGGGCGGGCTGCTGCTCTACCTGCTGTTCCGGCCAGAGCTGCGCCGCCGCGTCGACCTCACCGCGCGCGCGACCTTCACGCTGTCGGAGCGCACGCAGAAGGTGCTCGAGGGCCTCGCGCAGCGCGCCGAGCCGATCGACGTCTACACCTGCTTTAGGCCGACCAACATCAACGACGCCGGCAACTTCGTGCCGGGCCTCGACCGGGTCGAGGACGCCATCGGCACGCACTGCAACGACGTGCTGCGCGAGCTCGAGGTGCACGCGCGCGGCAAGCTGCGCCTGCACGTCTACGACCCCAACGCCTCCGGCCATCTCGCGCGCGTCGAGGAGCTGAACCGCCGGATCGGCGAGCCGGCCGACAACGTCGCGGTGGTCGACTCGGGGCAGCGGTTGCGCCTGCTCAAGCTGAAGGATCTCGCGGAGTTCGACCAGGGCGCTGCTACGACCCAGTCGTACACGCGGCCGACGCTCTCGGGCTTCCGCGACGAGGAGGCGCTCGCGCAGGCGATCCTCTCGGTGACGACGGCGCAGGCGCCGCGCGTCGGATTCCTGCGCGGCCACGGCGAGCGCGAGATCGGGAGCGCCAACGGCGGCACGCCGCTCAGCAAGTTCGCGCGCGGCGTGCTCGCGCAGAACTACGAGGTCGCCACCATCGGGCTGGCCGAGCACGAGTCGATCGCGCACGACGGTGAGAAGCGGATCGACGTGCTCGTGGTCGCCGAGCCCACCAAGCAGCTGGTCGACCACGAAGTCGCGACGATCGTCCGCTTCGCGAAGGAGGGCGGCGCGCTGCTCGTGCTGCTGAACCCCGACTCGGCGACCTCGCTCGACACGCCGCTGCTGAACGAGGTCTACGGCCTCGCGCGCACGCTGAACCCGGTCTGCCAGGAGACGGCGCTCGGCGAGTGGCACCGCGACGCGAACGTCTTCGAGACCGACCTCTACTCCGACCACCCGATCACCAAGCCGCTGCGCCTGAAGCACATGCGCACGCGCTGGGAGAAGACGTCGGGCCTCACGCCGCTCGGCCGCAGCGAGCAGTCGAAGATCGTCCAGAACCAGCTGGTCTGGACCGGACCCAAGGCGTGGCTCGACCTGCCGGTCGCGAACCCGGCGCCCGGCCAGAAGGGCAACCTCCAGTTCGACCCGGGCCAGGAGACGCAGAGCCAGCAGATCCTCGGATACGCGTGCGAGCTGCAAGGCGGCGGGCGCGCCGTCTTCTACGGCAACGCCTCGCTCTTCGACGACCGCCTGCTCGACGCCGCCAACGGCGACCGCGACCTCGCGCTGAACACGGTCGACTGGCTGGCGCAGCGCGAGCAGTACATCGCGATCGCGGCGCGGCCCTTCGACGAGGTGCGCGTCGACCTCACGCCGACCGAGTCGACGACGATCCTGATCTACGTCGTCTTCGGCGTGCCGGGGCTCGCGCTGCTCCTCGGCGTCGCCGTCTGGTGGATGCGGCGCACCTGATGCGGCTGCGCACGACGCTGATCGTCCTGCTGCTCGGCCTGCTCGCGGCGCTCGCGATCTGGAAGCTCGGTCCCGAGCGCAGGAAGGCGGAGACGCGCACGCCGCTCGCGGCGCCGGAGCTCCTCGACCGCTGGGACGAGATCGAGCTCCATCTCTACAGCGACGAACGCTTCAAGCTCATGCGCGAGCCCGGCGGCGGCGTGTCGCTGCGCTTCGGGCGGGAGAGAACGGGCGGGCCCGACTTCTTCTACAAGGACCCCGCCGACCTCGACCGCGTCGACATGCTCGTGAACGCGGTCCGGCAGAGCGTCCGCGAGCCGCTGCAGGGCGACTCCGACGACCTGCTGCGCATGGGGCTCGACCCGCCGCGCTGCGGCGTGAAGATCAAGACGGGCGAGCGCGTCCTCGACCTCGGCTTCGGCATCGACGACCCGGCGGGGGCGGGCGTGCTGGCGCGCTCCGCGGGCGAGAAGCAGGTCTTCCGCACCGGCGCCGTCGTGCGCGACCTCCTCAAGGCGGCGAACCTGGACCAGTGGCGCTCGCGCACCGTCTTCGGCGTCGACCCGATCGCGGTGACCTCGATCTCGATCGCGCGCTTCGACCCGAAGGACCCCGAGAAGAACGAGTACATCACCGTCGACCGCGAGGGCGGCGTGCAGAACTGGCGGCTGAAGGAGCCGCGCTCGCTGCTCGCCGACGCGCAGGCGTGCGCGAGCCTGGCGCAGCAGCTGAGCGTGATGCGCGTGCAGAACTTCCTCTCGCAGACGTTGAACGGACGTTCTCCGGACGACGAGCAGGTCCGGAAGGTGACCGCGCTGCCCGACCGGCCGCTCATGACGGTCACCGTCGCGGCCGGCCCGCACGCGACGGTGCTGAGCGTCGGGAGCTACATCCAAAACCAAGGCTACGCCGCCGTCCTCGACCGGCGCGGCGCGGACACCTGCTTCGCGCTGCGCAAGGAAGACGTCGATCCGCTGCTCGAGCTCAAGGTCGATTCGCTGCGGCCGCGCCGCCTGTTTCCCCGGATCGAGTCCACGCTGGTCGGGCTCACCAAGGGCTCGCCCGACGAGAAGGTCGTCGAGTGGCGCTTCGCCCGCCAGGGCGACGTGCCGGCCGGGAAGTGGGAGATCGTCGAGCCGTTCCACGCGCTCGCCAACGAGGGCAAAGGGGACGGCTCGTTTGCGCAGCTGGTCGTCGAGCTCGATCGCATCGAGGTGGTGGAGTTCCTCGACCCGAAGACCACGCCGTTCGAGCCGCAGGCGCTGCTGAAGCTGAAGTACTTCAGTCGGCCGATCACGCGCGAGGACAAGTTCCAGGTCGCGCTCGCCGGCGGGCGCGCGCTCGTCCGCGACCCGAGCCGGCCCGACGAGCTCTTCGCCGTGAAGGGCAAGCTCGCCGAGATCCTCGCGCTCGACAAGGAGCTCTTCCGCGACCGCCTCGTCTTCCCGCGCCACGACGAGATGAGCCGCAAGGTCCTGCGCTGGCGCCTCGAGCCGGCGAAGGGACCAGCGCTTGAGGTCTACCGCCCCGACCTCAACTCGACGCCGGTCGCCGAGACGGGGACCGACGCCTCGATGGTCGCGAAGGTCACCGCGGCCGCCGCCGCGCTCTACGGTGCGGCGTGCGAGAGCTACGTGCGCCTGAAGGACGTGCCGGGCGACCCGTTCACCCACCCGGACTTCAAGCTCACGCTCACGACCAAGGAAGGGTCGGAGACGCTCACGGTCGGCGCCGGAGGGACGGACGTCTTCTACTGCCGGCTCTCGCCGCGCCTGCCCGACAACGTGGTGATGGTCGTGCGCCGGGCGCAGCTGCAGAGCCTGATCGACCTCATTCGCTGATCGGGGCGCCGATCGGGGCGTTGACAGGGGACGGCGCGCCGGCGAGCGGGGAGGCGACGCCCGTCTCGACCGCGCGCAGTTCGAGCGCGACCTGCCCGAACCCGAAGCCGCGCTCGAGGCGCACCGGGAGGCGCCGCTCGTCGGCCGAGATCGCGACGTCGTAGAAGCCGAGGAGCGCGCCCACCTCGCCCGCCTCCGCGCTCTCTGGGACGAGCTTCTCGTAGGGCCGCACCTCGACCCGCCACAGCCACGCGTCGACGAACTCGCCGGCCGGCACGCGCACCGTCGTCCGATCGATGCAGCGCGCCCGGTAGCAGAACGAGCGCATCGTCATCGCGACCTCGAAGTCGTGCGGCAGAAGGTCGGGGTCGAGGCGGCGCAGCCGCATCAGGAGCGAGAGCGGGTCGATCGGCGCGCGGAACTGCGCGAGGATCGCGACCCACGGATCCTCGTCCCACGGGTGGTAGTAGAGGCAGGGCGTCGCGCGGTAGGTGAGGGCGCGCGCGTTCTTCTTGCCGTCCTCGTCGACCTCGAGGAAGAAGCTGCGCGACGCGCCGTCGCCGTCGATCCGCGCGCGCGCCATCGCGCGCACCGAGTAGAAGACGTCGAGCACCGAGTTGGTGCCGCCCGACGCGACGATCTCGACGCCGGCGCCGTCCTCGCCGGGCGCTTCGAGCAGCGTGGTCGCGAGCGTCGCGTGCCCGACCGGCAGCCCCGCGAGCGTGATCTTGAAGTCGAGCTTCTCGTCGGCCAGCGGCGCGGCGGGCGCCGGCGGGGCGAGGCGCAGCGCCGCCTCGAGCTCGGCCGTTGGCGCGACCGTGCGCCCCTCGGGACCGGTCACGCACGCGGACGCGAGCAGGAGCGCCGCGACGAGCGCGCGCGCCGCGGGAGGCGGCGAGCGGCGGGCGGCGAGTCGGTCGTGCGAACCGCCGCGCATGCGGCCGCTCCTGTCCGATGTAGGGGACCCGCGCTGCCATCGTCCGCGCGCGCGGCGACGCTTGAGGAGGCGCGTTACGATCGGACGCGATGTCGCAACCGAGCCTCGAACCCGATGCCGACCTGCCCCGTAGCGCACTCACGGCCGGCGCGCCCGATCGCCCCGCGCTGCAGACCTACGAGACGCGCTTCGACCTCTCCTTCCGTCACGGACCCTGGACCTTCCACGAGTTCGCGCGGCGCCCCCTGCAGGAGCTCTCCGTGCTGCTGGGGAAGCGCGGCGCGGAAAAGCTTTCCGCGGCCGACGCGGCCTTCGTCGATTTCGAGGCGGGCAGCCATCCGCGCGGCGGGAGCTGCCTCTTCCTGGCCGGGATCGGGCGGCTGCGCGACGACGCCTTCGTCGTGACGCAGTACCTCGCGCGCACGCCCGACGGCGAGCGCGACGTCCTCGAATGCGCGGCGCGCGACCTCGACAGCGCGCCGCAGCTCGTGACGTTCAACGGCCGCTCGTTCGACGTGCCGCTGCTCGCCGAGCGGACCGCCGCCGAGGGGATCGCGTGGGCGCCGGCGCGCGACCACTTCGACCTGCTGCGCATGGCGGAGCGCCTCGTGAAGCGCCGCTTCGCCGACGCCCGCCTCGTCACGCTCGAGCGCGAGCTCCTGCGCTACACGCGGGTCGACGACCTGCCGGGCGCCGCCGCGCCGCGCGCCTGGCTCGAGCTCTTCGAGGAGGGGAGCGACCGCCTGCTGCAGGGCGTGCTGCGTCACAACCTGCTCGACGTCCTCGCCCTGCCGGCGCTCGCCGCCGAGCTCTCGTTCCGGATCGAGAGCCCCCAAGATGCGGACGAGCGCGAGACCCTCGCCGACGTGCGCGCGCGCGCCGGCAAGGACCGCTCTTCGCTCGAGCGCGCGCTCGAGGACGACCCCGACTGCTTCCGCGCGCTGCTCGAGATGTCGAAGCTCGTGGAGCGGGAGGACGGCGACCTCGACGCCGCGCTCGACTTCGCGCGCCGCGCGCAGGACGTCGCGGAGCCCCACCTGGTGGACGCGGCGCGGCGGCGCATCGTCCAGCTCGAGCGGCGGCTGCGCCGGCGCGGCGAATGAGGCGCGCGCCGGGACGTCCCGCGGGAACGACGCACGTCACGGCCCTCGCTGCGGCGCTCGTCGCCGCCCTCTCCATGACCGCGTGCGAGCGCCCGGCCGCGCCGCCGCCGCCGCCGCAGGAGCCCGCCGCGCCGCGCCGCATCCTGGTCGTCACCCTCGACACGACGCGCGCCGACCGGCTCGGCTGCTACGGCTGGAAGGCCGCGCGCACGCCCTTCCTCGACGAGCTCGCGGCGACCGGTGTCCGCTACGCCATGGCGCGCTGCGCCGCGCCGATCACGCTGCCGGCGCACGCGACGATCCTCTCGGGCGTGCTGCCGTGCGCGCACGGCGTGCGCGACAACGGCCTCTTCGTGCTCGATGGCGCGGCGACGCTCCTCTCCGAGGTCGTGAAGGAGCGGGGCTTTTCGACCGGCGCCTTCGTCGGCAGCTTCATCCTGGACGGCCGCTACGGCCTCGCGCAGGGCTTCGACGTCTATCACGGTCCGCCGCCGTCGCGGCTCGGGCTGCAGCGCGAGGTGATCGAGCGGCCCGCCGCCGCGGTCGTCGACGACGCGCTCGCCTGGCTCGAGAAGCTCGACCGCGGCGCGAGCCTCTTCCTCTGGGTCCACTTCTACGACCCGCACGCTCCGCACGCCGGCAGCTACGACGACGAGATCGCGAGCTGCGACGCGCAGCTCGCGCGGCTGCGCAAGCGCCTCGACGAGCTCGGCCTGAGCGAGGGGCTGCTCGAGGTCGTGACCGCCGATCACGGCGAGGGGCTCGGCGAGCACGGCGAGGAGACGCACGGCGTCCTGCTTCACGACGCGACGATGCGCGTGCCGCTGCTGCTGCGCGGCGGCGGGCTGCCGCGCGGGCTCGTCGTCGAGACGCCGGTGACCCACGTGCAGATCGCGCCGACGCTGCTCGACTGGCTCGGCGTCGCGCGCTCCGCGCTGCCGGAGGCGGGCGCCGCGGCACTGCCGATGGTGGAGGTCAGCGCGGAAAGCGGCGAGGAGGCGCCCGCGCTGCTCGAGACGCTGCTGCCGCTCGACCTCCATCGCTGGGCGCCGCTGCACGGGATCGTGCTGAAGGGAATGAAGCTGGTGCGCGGCCGCTTCGACGAGCTCTTCGACGTCGCCGCCGATCCGGGCGAGACGAAGGACCTCGCGAAGGAGCGGCCCGAGGTCGCCGCCGCGCTCGCGCGCACGATGGAGGCGGCGTTCGCGGCGCAGCCGAAGCTGCCGGCGCCGCACGACGCCGAGCTCACTGCCGCGGAGCGCGAGCGCCTGCGCGAGCTCGGCTACGCCTCCGGCGCAGCGCCGACGGCGACGGGGGACGACACGCTGCCCGACCCGCGCGAGGCGATCGCCGCCTTCCGAGAGCAGACGCGCGCGCTCGATCTGCTGTCGCAGGCGCGCGGGCTGCTCGGGCAGGACGCCGCGCTCGCGCGGCCCGGCGAGGGGGCGGCCGACGAGGCGAGGCGCGCGCGCGCCCGTCCGCTGCTCGACGAGGCGCGTGCGCTGCTGACCGCGCTCGCGATCAAGTACCCGCGCGATCCGTCGATCGCCTTCGACCTCGGCAACGTCGAGCTCTCGTCGGGCCGGCCCGCCGAGGCGGTCCCGCGCTTCGAGCTCGCGGTCGCGGCCGACCCGTCGAACTCGGCCAACCACTACAACCTCGCCGTCGCCTACGCCGGCGCCGGCCACGCCGCCTTCGCCGCCGCGGAGATGGAGAAGGCGATCCGCTGCGAGCCGCTGCTCGTGATCGCGTGGCGCTGGCTGATCTTCGCGCACGCCCAGCGCGGCGAGCTCGGCCGCGCCGCGTGGTGGGCCGCGCAGTGCGAGGCGAGCGGCGCACTCGAGGCCGGCGAGCTCGCGTCGTTCCGCGCGAACCGCGAGCAGCTCGAGACGCGCATGAAGGCGGCCGGCCAGAAGCCCGATCCGTCGCCGACCTGGCCGCCGAAGGACCTGCGGCCCGAGCGGCAGCGCGCCGAGGCCGGCGCGGCTCCCGACGGAGGGAAGTGACGTCATGTGCGGCCGGATCCGCTCGACCTATATCGCCGACAAGCTCGCCGAGAAGCTGCGCGCCGAGCTGCGCGCCACGCTGGCGCCTTCGAACAACGTCGCCCCGACGCAGGAGGTCCTCGCCCTCGTTCGCACCGAGCGCGGCCTCGCCATCGACAAGTTCCGCTGGGGCCTGATCCCGTCGTGGGCCAAGGACCCGAAGATCGGCAACAAGACGTTCAACGCGCGGGCGGAGACGATCACGGAGAAGCCTTCGTTCCGGGCTGCATTCCGAGTTCGCCGCTGCGCGATCCTCGTCGACGCCTGGTACGAGTGGGCCACGATCGACAGCAAGCGCGTCCCGCATGCGTTCACGGTGGAGGGCCAGGACGTCGTCGCGCTCGCCGGCCTGTGGGACACCTGGAGGTCGCCCGAAGGCAAGGTCGTGCAGTCGTGCACGATCATCACGACCGAGGCGAGCGAGCAGACCAAGGCCTTCCACCACCGCATGCCGGTCGTCCTCTCGCCCGACGCGCTGCAGAAGTGGCTCGACCCGAAGGCGGAGGAGGGGGAGCTCCGCAAGCTGCTCGTGCCGTACGGCGGCGCGATCGGGATCGAGAGGACGGAGCTGTGACGCCGGCGATCGCGCGCGGCGCGCCGGGAAGGGCGGCGCGGCAACGGGCGTCGAAGCGAAGCGATGGAGACGATCCGATCGTGGAGCGGGCTCGAGTCGTTCTGGGTTCGCTGTCTCGCGCTGCTCGCCTTCGCGCTCGTCGTCTCCTCGATCGACCTCGCCCGCCACGGACGGCGCGCGACGCGCTGGCGCGAGTACGCGCTGCTGTTCCTGGCGGCCGCGGCCGGCGCCTTGTGCGGCGCCGCCGTGGACGCGGTCACGTCGGCCGTGAGCCCGGACTACTTCGTCATCGCGAAAGGGATCCGCGCCGGTGAGGGTTTCCGGCTGCGTGCCGTCGCGCTCGGTGCGCAGGCGGGCACCGGCTACGGCGCCCTGCTCGGCGGCGTGCTGATGTTCTCGGCGGGACGCGACTTCTCGCGCGACCCGCCTGCGGTCCGGCGCATCGTGCGCGCGTGCCTCACGATCCCGGCTTGGGGCCTGGTCGCCGGGGCGGCAGCGCTGATTGCTGCGTCGATCGCACCGATCTCGCTTCCGTGGTTCCGTGAGCTCGACTGGATCCCGGACGACGCCGTCCGCCGGATGTCCGCCGCGTGGCTCTGCCACCTCGGCCTCTACGCCGGCGCGCTCTCCGGCGCGATCCTCACGATCCGCGATCTGCGGCGCCTGCGCGCCGCGCGTCGCCACGCCCACGCGACGGATCGCGCATGATGGTCAGCGCGAGCGGGGGCGGGAGAGGGCGCGGGGAAGGGACGTGGGATCGAACTCCTTCCAGATGAACTCGGCGTCTGAAGAGCAGAAGCTCTTCCCGCTCTGCTTCACGCTGAAGGCCGCCGAGTCCGGCGTCTGCCGCGCCTGGCTGCACGCGCAGGCGCTGCGCGAGGTCGTCGACCTGATCGTCGCGCACGCGCTCGACGGCGCGTGCCTCTTCGACGTCGGTCACGCGATGGTCGAGTCGGGGACGAACGACGTGCGCAGCCTCGAGGGCATCGCGGCGGAGGCGGGCGTCGGTCTCACGACGCTCGATCCCGAAGTGCACCTCATGAAGACGGCGCAGCTGCCGCGGCTCCTCGAACGTTTCGAGCACTACAACCTCGCGCTGCTCGACGTCCCGTCGACCTTCACTCCTGACGAGGCGTATCAGGCCGTCCTCGATTCGGCCGAGTGCCTGGGACACGCCTCGCCGCCCGTCCTCCATTTCGCGCGGCGCTCGAGCCTCTTCCTCCACAGCCACGACGACTGCTACCTCTACCTCGAGACGCGCTCGCGCGAGCGTGCCCTCGCGCACGGTGCGCGTCTCCTGCAGGAGTACGTCGCGGCGCTTGCCGGCGGCGCGGCGGGCGAAGTCGCGCCGCCGCCGGTCGAAGTCCTCGAGTCGCTGCTCGCGGCGACTGGGAGCTGCTCGATGTTCGATTCGAACTCCACGCTCGACGGGGGCGTGCTGCGGCTCGGCCACGATGGCCGCAACTACCGGCTCGGCGATGCGCCGAAGCCGCCGGACGCGTGGCTCGAATACGACGTCGCGCACCGGCATTGGCGCGCAGGGTGAATCGGGGCCGGAGGTCGCCGCGCTGCCTATCGCGACTTCCCCGCCTGCAAGACGACGTCGGCCGTCGCGCGCACGGGGATCTCGATCGAGCTCTCGGTCGGCTCGCGGCCTCGCATCTGGAGGATCGCGAGCGCGACGCCGGGCGTGAGGTGCTCGATCTGGAAGACGCCGCCGCGGATGCGCACGGTGTGGACGCGATGGGTCTGCGCGTAGCGGCGGACGTCCTCGGGGGCGGCGGTGGCTCCGGGGAGGAGGGTGAGCGTGCCGTCGAGCGGCTCGTGCGACGCGTCGTCGCTCGCCTCGACATGACCGCGCAGTCCGCCGACGGAGACCTGCGCGTCGACGCGCGTGGCCGTGTCGGCGGCGACCGCGAGCGACTGGCGATGGAGTTCTTGACGGCTCGACGTGCTGTAGACGTGGAAGGTGTAGTCGCCGGGAGCCACGCTGCGCAGCGCGAACTCGCCGCGCGCATCGGGAATGCTCCGCGAGGTGACGCGCGCGGAGGCGGCGGCGCCGTCGGCGGGGCGCAGGATCACCTGGAATCCCGGCGCCGGCTGGCCGTTGATCAGGACGGAGCCCTCGACGCGGCCGACCGCGGGCAGCTCGAGCGCGAGGTCGAGCTCCTTCGACTCCCCTGCGGCGAGCGTGAGGTCGGGCGGCGTCGGCGTGCGCTCGTCCTCGAAGAGCGCGGCGACCTTGCGGTCGATCGCGTCGGTGCCGCCGGCGAGGACGGCGCGGACGACCCAGCTGCCCGGCTGCATCCGCTCGAGCCGATAGGCGCCGTCGGATGCGACCTTCACGGTGCGCAGGCGCAAGGATCCGCCGACCGCCACGACCGCGACGTCGCGCTCGAGGCCCGCGGGAATGTTGCGGACGTGTCCTCGCAGGCTCGCCGCGGCCGGCAGTGCGATCCGGAGATCGACGCGATCGCCGCGCAGGTCGAACGGCTCGGTCTTCTCGCGGCTCGTCCGCTCGTGGCTCGCGGAGAGGAAGTAGCGGCCCGGCGCCGCGGAACGGATCTCGAAGCGGCCGCGCCCGTCGCTCGCCGCCGACGCGACCACGACGCCGTGCGCGCCTGCCGGTGCGAAGGCCCAGGAATACGGCGAGCCCTTCGAGTCGCGCGCGTCCGACCCCGCCGCCGCGATCTCGTCCACGACGACCAGGTCGACGGTGGCGCCGGCGAGCGGCGCGCCGTCCTCCTTCGAGACGATCGTGCCGCCGACGACGATCCCGCGCGCGACCTCGATGCGCAGCTCCGGCGCCGGTGCGCCGCACCGCACCTCGATCGGCGCCGACCCCGCGGGGCAGTGGTCGCCCGAAGCCACCTCGACGACGTAGCTCCCCTCGTCGAGACCGGCGAATTCGAAGGTCCCGTTCGGATGGTCGGCGAGCGGCGCAGTCGCCGCGGACGCGCGGCGCGGCGCGCCGGCACCCGGGCCCGCGTCCAGCGCTTGCAGCCGCGCCTCGAGCTCGAGCGCGACGCTCTCGTCGTTCGCGCGAGCGGCCGGATCCCCGGCCGGCCGGCTCCGGTCGCGCAGCGCCGCGATCCGCCGGCGCAGCAGCCGCGCGGTCGCGTCGGACGTGGCGAGCTCCGCGGGCCCGAGCGCCCGCAGACTCGCCGCGTACCGTCCGAGCGGTGCGCCCGTGGCGGCATCGACCACGACGCCCCGCACGAAAAGACCCGAGCCGAGGCGCAGCACCACTTCTTCGCGCGAGGTCGCGGCGTCGACGACGACGCCGGTCGCGGTCGAGAATCCGAACGCGCTCGCTTCGAGGGTCAGCGCCCCGGGCGGCAGGTGCTCGAGGCGGAAGCGACCGTTCGCGTCGGCCGCGATGCGTCGATCGAGCGGGGTGCCCGAAGACGAGCCGCGGACGCGGACCCGCGCCGCGGGGACGGGAGCGTCGTCCGGCGCGACGACGCGACCGGTCAGCTCGAGACCCGGGGCAAGTCGGATGGGACCGACCTCGACGTCGCGTCCGTCTTCGACGAGCGCAGCTTCGCGCAACGTTCCGTCCTGCATCCCCGGCGCGTTCGCCGTCACTCGATAGGCGCCGGGCATCAGGTTCGAGAATTCGTAGAAGCCCGCGACGTCGGTGGACGCCGGCCGCAGGAGCTCGGAGCGGTCGTTCCAGCGCTCCAGCGGATGGCCGAAGGCGGGTTGCAGCAGCACGGCCGCGCGCGGCAGCGGACTCCCGCTCGCGTCGGTGACCCGACCGGAGAGGCCGCCGCCGGAGAGGAGCGGGAGGTCGCCGACGTCGATCCGGCTCCACTCGCTCTCGAAGGCGTGCTGCACGAGGTGCGGCGCTTGACCGGCGGCCTGCGCGAGCAGCGTGATCCAGACGTCGGCGCGATTCGGCGCGTCACCTTGGAATGCGAAGCGTCCATCGGCCGCCGTCCGGACCGAAGTCGAAGGCGAGCGCGGGTCCCCTTCGACGAGCTCGACGCGGCGCGAGTCGGGATGCAGCTCGAGACCCACCGTCGCGCCGTCGACGGGTTGGCCGCCCGCGTCGAGGACGCGCCCTTCGATCAAGAGCCCTGGCGAGGACTCCATGAGCTCGCTCGACCGAGCGACGCCCATCTCGCCGTCGCGATGGGCGCCGGGGCCGCCGTCGTCCCCCGACTTCGGGACGGTCGACTCCGGGCTCGCGGAGTCGGAGGGAGAGCTCGCGGGAGCGCGCGCGCCGGCGGTTTCGCGCTCGTGGCCCCGAGCCCGCTCTTCGTCGCGCAGGAAGCGCGCGACGACGCCGCTCACGAGGAACACGATGCTGGCGACGAGGAGCAGCGAGGCGATCGCGGACGGGGTCGCTCTCTTCTTCACGCGCGCCCGACGATAGGCATCGTCCGAGACGCGGGCGACGGCGAAGACGCGCCCCCTGACTGCGGCCCTGACTCCAGGATGACGCGAAGGCGGACGCTTGTTGACGGAGGAGGCGGGCATCGGGAAGGTACGCCGATCCGGGAGGTCGCGCCATGAACGCAGGAATCGCGATGCGGCTGATCGCTGCGACCGTCTGCTCGCTCGCCGGCGCTCACCTCTGGTGCGGCGACGCGCGGAGCGAGACGCCGGAGGGCGTCGCGCGCGACGGCGACCGCGGCGCATCCCGGCGCGACGCCGGAGTCGCCGGTTCCGACGCGAAGTCGCGCGCGAGTCCGAGCCCCGCGACGTCACGAGAAGGGGAGAAGCAAGACGAGAACTCGACGTCGCCCGGAGCGAGTCGTCCGTCCGACGGCGTCGAACCGAGTGCGACTCGATCGAACGTGCCGGCGTCGGCCCGCCCGCAGCCACGCGCCGATCCCTCCGCGGTCGCGGCGCTCCCGCCGGTCGTCGGTCCGATCGCGCCGCGCATCCCCGAAGCGCTCGCCCGCGTCGCGTTGCGCTTCGTCGGCAAGGACCCGTCCGCCGACGCGCTCTGGCGCGAGGCGATCGACGATCCCGGCCTCTCCAAGGAGGCGCGCTCCGACCTCATCGAGGACCTGAACGACGAGGGCTACCCCGATCCCGACCACCTCACCGCCGCCGACCTGCCGCTCATCCTCGAACGCATCCGGATCATCGAGCGCCTCGCCCCGCACGCGCTCGACGACGTGAACGCCGCCGCGTTCGAAGAGGCCTACAAGGACCTCGTCGACATGCTCGTGGGACTGCACCGAGGCGCGTCCGGACGGAAGTGACTGCGGCGGCGTCTGCGTCACGTCCGATTGGCAGGGGAGGCAGGAATCGAACCCGCAACCTATTGATTTGGAATCAATCGCTCTGCCAATTGAGCTACTCCCCTGCACGGGAGACTTCGGTCACGCGCAACGTCTCGCGCATGATTGGCACCGAACGCATCCTGCAGTCGCCCGCGGGCCGCGCTCGGGGGGCGAGATTCAATCAAGCGGACGCGCCGGATGCCAGCGGGCAGAGGAGCACATGAGCCGAGCGTCCGAATCGGCGGGCAGGCTGCTCCTCGTCGTCACGTCGAGCGCGCTCACGCTCGCGGCGTTCGAGGCGGGCCTGCGTGTCGTCGGTTCCGGCGAGCTCCGTGCGAGCGATTTCCTGGGCGACGAGCTCGCGACTCCCGGACTCTTCCTCCCGGATCGCCGCCTCTTCTGGCGGCTCGATCCGGCGTGCAGGAACTACGACGTGAGCCCGTCCTCGACGCGCGGCGCGTGCCCCGACTGGCCGCCGGAGCCGACGGAGTACCGGATCGCCTGCGTCGGGGACTCGTGCGCATTCGGATTCGGCGTGCGCTTCGACCAGTGCTTCGCGGTTCGGCTCGCCCGTGAGCTCCAGACGCGAACCCCCGACTGGAGCGTCGAGCCGGTGCTCGCGGCCTGCCCGGGCTACTCGACTCTGCAGTGCCTGCGCTGGTTCGAGCAGCTCCAGCCGACGCTCCGACCCGACCTAACGATCCTCTACTGCGGCGCATGGAACGACTACGTGCCCGCGGTCGAGCGGAGCGACGTGCAGTTCGAGGAAGCGACGGACGAAGGCTCCGGCGAACTCGCGCTCCTTCGCCTCCTCGGCCGCGCGGCGGCCCCCGTCCACGGTCCGAGCCGCGCGGATCGGATCGCCGCGTTCCGTCGGGGCGACGCGCCGAACGGGCGACGCGTGCCGCTCGCGGAGTTCCGCGAGCACCTGCGCGATCTCGTGCGCGTCGCGCGACGTTCGTCGGAGGCGGTGGTGGTCGTCGTCCCGCCGCTGCCGGACGAGACGATCCGGAGCTTCCCGATCGCCCTCGAGTATCGCGACGCGCTGATCGCCGTCGCACGGCAGGAGTCGGCGCCGCTCGTCGATGCGCCGGGGCTTTTCGAGCGCGCGATCCGGGAAGGTCCGGAGGGTCCTCTCGTTCCGTCGACACGATCGTCGAAGGACCCGCGCTTCACGGACTGGGTCCATCCGTCCGCGCACGGCCATCGGATCATCGCGGAGGAGCTGCTGCGCACGGTCGTGGCGGCGCCTCCGGCGAAGCTGCGCGCCGCGCTCGAGCGGGGCACGCGTGCCGGAGAGCCGCGAGCTCCGCTCCACGCGTTTCGTCCAGCCCGCGTCCCTGCGCTGCAGGTCGCCTCGCTCACGCTCGAAGACGCGAGCCTTCCGCGCGGCCGCGAACGGTTTGGCGTCTGGGTGGGGGAGTGCTGGATCGAGTCGTCGCACGTCGTCGAGCTCGGACCGTCGGAGCTCCGCGTCGAAGTTCCGCCGCGGCTGCCGGCCGGTCGCCACCTCATCTGCTGCCTCGGCCGCCGTGGACCGATCACCGCCGCGCAGGCGCTCGAAGTGACGCCTCTCGTGCTGCGCGCGACGCTCCTCGATCGGGACGACGCGCGGCTCCGGATCGCGCTCGAGACGTCCGGCCCGTCGAGGTGCCTCGTCCGCGTGTGGGGTGCGCCGGCGCGGCTCGCCCGACCGGCGCCGACGCCGTTCGGCGAATTCGCCCTCGGCGCCGACACCGACGGCCGGATCGACGGGCAGCCCGACCCGACCTTCCGCTTCGAGCGCCTGCGCCTCGCGCTCTACCTCGGGAAGACCGACGACGCCGGCTGCTGGCGGGGAGAGATCGACGTGCCGGCCGCGCTCGTTCACGGGCTCGAAGCGATTCTGTTTCAAGGAGTGGTGACGCGACTCGACGATCCGACGGTGGGTTCGGTGACGGAGGTCGCCGAACTGCGCCGGTCGTGGTGAGCACGACGCGTTTTTCCGGAAGCAGTTCGCGGGGATCGGCGATGCACGGTCGAGGACGCACCGGAAGATCGGCGCTGCTCGTGATGGCGACGGCGGTGTCGGCCTGCGGCGGCGGCGGCGGGGGCGGCGGGGGCGGCGGCGGCGGCTCGGTCGCGACGCTTGCCAGCCGCTACCCGATCGACGGCGTGGTCGACTTCACGGGCCTCGCGACGACGACGGCGACGCTCCCGTTCCAGAGCGGGACGCATTCGACGACGTTCACCTACGCCATCGTGAACGACGACCGCGACCTCTACGTCGCGCTCGAGTGGACCGACCCGACCTTCGACCACGGCTACGACTTCACGGGGCCGCAGGACATCGACGGCGTCGACCTGCTGATCGACGCCGACGCCGACGGGACCTACGAGACGGGCGAGGACAACCGCTTCGTCATCACCGCGACCGCGGTCGGCGCCCAGTACCTCGACCAGCACAAGAGCGCGAGCGGCGCCGACGTCTGCGGCGACGGGCTCGGCTGGCTGACCTACGACGCGGTGAACCAGCGCTACCAGGCGGAGCTGCGCTTCCCGCTGGCGGGCGACGCGCAAGGGGAGGACGCCGACCTGCTCGCGGCGGCGGCCAGCGGCACGCTGCCGCGCTTCAACTTCATCGTCTTCGACCACCTGCAGCCGACCGTCCCGGCGGGCGATTTCGCGTCGCTCTTCCCGAGCGATACCGATTCGTCGGCGTGGGGGACGCTGCCATACACGGCGATGGGCCCGCTCGCCCGTCCGCAGCTCCCGACCAACCTCACCGGCCTCATCGTCTTCACCAGCATCCAGGACGACCCGCAGGGCGAGATCTACACGTTCGACCCCGCGACCGGCGTCGTCACGCGCATCACGAACAACTCGGTGATGGAGGACAACGTCTCCCTCTCGCACGACCGCCAGTGGATCGCCTTCCACGGCGCGCCGACGCGCACCGACTTCGCGAACTACGAGATCTGGAAGGTCCAGGTCGATGGGACGGGACTCACGCAACTCACGAGCAACTCGATTCTCGACGGCCATCCGGGCTGGTCGCCCGACGATTCGACGATCTGCTTCGCGTCGTTCCGCGACTCAGGGCCGGCCTCGATCGTCCTGATGGACGCGGACGGCAACGAGATCGCGGACCTGACCACGGCGCCCGACGACGACAACGACCCCGACTTCCTCCCCGACGGCCGCATCGTCTTCAAGACGAGCCGCTTCAACGCGCTGCCCAAGGTCAAGATCGCGACGATGCTGCAGGACGGCAGCGACGTGCAGCCGGTCACCTTCGACCTCTTTTCTCCGAACAGCTCCGACCACGACCCGGTCGGCGACGCGACCTTCACGATCTTCGAGCGCTTCACCAAGGGCACCGACTACTCGACCGACGTCGAGGCGCTCTTCTCGCCGTGGAACCTCGTCGAGGCGCGCCTCGACGGCACCGGCGAACGCGACGTCGTCGCCGACGGCTTCGTCAACTGGCTCCCCGTCTACGACCCGACCGGCCAGTACATCGCCCACCTGAAGAGCCCGGGCTACACCGAGATCCACCTGATCACGCGCGCCGGCGTCGACCTCGGGCGGCTCGTGCCGAATCAGACGCAGGTGAGATACCTCGACTGGAAGTGAGCGTCGCACGCCGGAGGCGCCGGCGTCGTCAGGAGCGCGGCCGGTAGACGTTGGTCGCTTTCGGCAGCAGCGCCGCCACGAGCTCCGCGATCTTCGCGAGGACCGCCGGCTCCTCGCTGCCGGCGAAGACGTAGAGCTTCCAGAGGTCGCGGTAGCTCTTCTCGAGGTCGCCGAGGCGCGGCACCCGATCGGCGAACTTCGCGAGCGGCGCGACCGCGTCGGCGCCGGGGAAGCGGACGTGGGTCGCCGCCTCCTTGAGCTGCATCCGGCGCGCGGGGCAGTAGAGCTGGAGCGGCGGCGGCTCGAGGCCGGCGTGGCGCAGGCCGTCGGCGACCTGCTGCTCGAAGGCGCGACGCTCGACGTGCCGGCCGGGCGCGAAGAAGCGCGCGAGCAGCTCGTCCTGCACGTCGCGGTTCGCGTAGAGCGGGAAGACGCAGGCGCGCTTGAGCAGCCGGCGCGTCTGCAGCCGCGCGAGCAGGTCGCGGGCGCGCGCCCGCTCCTGCGCGGCGGCCGCGTTGCTCTCTCCCGCGCCGCCTGCTCCGTCGGCGACGTGCCGCTCGAGCAGCGCGAGCAGCGAGTGGTCGGTGGTGTCGAAGAGCTGCTCGCGCTGCAGGCCGCCGTGCAGCAGCGCCGTCTCCACGACCTGCGCGATCATGGCGCCGGCCGCGACTTTGGCGTGGTGGTAGTAGACGCGCTCGCTGAAGAAGTAGCGGGCGTCGAGCACGCGCAGCAGCTCGGAGAGGATGTCCTCGCGCAACAGGCCGCGCTTCTCCACGTCCACGAAGAGGTGGCCCGACGCGCGGTCGACCATGAAGTAGGAGAGGATGCGGTCGTCGTAGACGAGCGAGAGCCCCGTGAAGTAGGCGTCGCGCTTCAGGTAGTCGAGGATGTCGGGGCAGATCGTGTCGGAGAGGAGCTCGCGCCAGCACGCCGGGACCGTCGGCAGCGGCGGCGCGCCGCCGCCCGCCGGCGCGCGCTTCGGGTCGAAGTCGTCGGGCAGGAGGACCGCGAGGACCTCGCGGCGGATGCCCAACTTGTCGAGCGCAACGCCGACCTCGGTCGCGGGGGAGAGCGCCGCGAGGTAGCGCTCGGCGGTGTCGTGGCGATCGAGGATGCCGCGCACGTCCTCGATGTTGTGGCCCGACGGGATGTGGGTGATGTCGTGGACGAGCGCGGCGGCGCGCAGGATCCTCTCCTCGTCGGGCGCGATGCCGAGCAGCCCTTCCGGTCGCAGGACCCGATTCTGGTTGATCGCCGCGATCAGCCGGCTCGTGAGGTGCGCCGTGCCGAGCGAGTGCTCGAAGCGGGTGTGCTGCGCGCCGGGATAGACGAGGCAGGCGGTCCCGAGCTGCCGCACGCCGCGCAGCCGCTGCATCTGCGGCGTGTCGAGGAGGCGCAGCTCCTCGTCGGAGAGGTAGACGTCGCCGTGGACGGGATCCCGGACGACCGAGTAGCGTCGGCGCTCGCTCATCGCGGCGATCGTATCCGGTGCGCCGCGCGGGTCTTGGATCGGGGAGCCGTGGCCTACATCCGTCTCGTCGACGTCGCTGCCGCGACCGGTCGCCTGAAGCGCGCCTACGACGCGGCCATCGCGCGCGCCGGCCGCGTCTGGAACATCGTGCGGACGATGTCGCCGAATCCGCCGGTGCTCGACGCCTCGATGGGCGTCTACCTCGCGGTGATGCACGGCGAGTCGCCGCTCACGCGCGTGCAGCGCGAGCTGCTCGCCGTCGTCGTCTCGCGCATGAACGACTGCTTCTACTGAGTGGAGGCGCACGCCCTCGATCTCCGGTCGGAGATCGAAAAGACCCTGAAGAAGTCGGACGTCGATGCGCTGGTCGCGGCGATCAAGGACGATTGGCGCAAGGCCGGGCTCGCGCCCGCCGACCGCGCGCTCTGCGTCTTCGCCGAGAAGCTGACGCGGACGCCGGGCGAGATGGAGCGCGCCGACGTCGAGCGGCTGCGCGCCGCCGGCTTCGACGACCGCGCCATCCACGACGCGACGCAGGCGGTCGCCTACTTCAACTACATCAACCGCGTCGCCGACGGGCTCGGAACGGACCCCGAGGACTTCTATCCTCCGCGCGATCCGAAAGGCGCGTGAGGGCGATGGCGCGTAGGCAGATCGACGTGAGCGAGGGCGGCGACGAGCTGCGCATCGCCTTCCCCTACGAGCCGCGCCTCGTCGACGTGGTGCGCGGACTGCCGCGCCGCCGCTTCGACGGGCTCACCAAGCAGTGGGTCAGCCCAGCGGAGGACGTGAAGGAGGTGGTCGAGCTCCTGCTCGACCACGGCTTCGCGCTGACGGCGGCGGTCGTCGCCCTCTACCGGAAGAGCGGCGGCACGGCGCTCCCTGGCGAAAGCGGCGGCGACGGCGGAGGCGGCGGCGACGGCGGGACGCTCGACGCCGCGGGCCTGGCGAGAAGCGCGGACGACCGCCCGACGCTCTTCGATCGGATCGTCGCGAAGGCGGCGGTGCCGAAGGAGGGCGCGCCGGCCGCAGCGTCGGGGCCGGCCGCGTCGCTCACGGTCAGCGAGCTCAACGCCCGCGTCCGCCGCGCGCTGGCGCGCGCCTTCCCCGAGACGCTCTGGATCGTGGGGGAGATCGCCGGCTACGACAAGAACCAGCACCGCGCCCACGTTCACTTCGAGCTGGTCGAGAAGGCGCCCGAAGCGGAGGGCGGCGCGATCCGCTCGACCGTGACGGCGGTCCTCTTCGAGCGCACGCGCCGCGAGGTCGAGCGCGTCCTCGCGCAGTCCGAGGCGCCGTTCGAATTGAAGGACGGGATCGAGGTGCGCCTGCAGGTGCGCGTCGACCTCTACGAAGCGCGCGGCAGCTACCAGCTCGTGGTCGAGGCGATCGACCCGGTCCACACGCTCGGCAAGCTGGCGCAGAACCGCGCCGCGGTCCTCGCCGAGCTCGACAAGCGCGGGCTGCGCGAGAAGAACCGCGGACTCCCGTGGCCCGACGTCCCGCTGCGCGTCGGCCTGATCACGAGCGTCGGCTCCGACGCCTACAACGACTTCGTGAACGAGCTCGCGCGCCCGGGCTTCGCCTTCGTGTTGACGGTCGTCGACGTGCGCATGCAGGGCGCCGGCCTCGAGCGCGGGTTGGTGCGCGCGATCGAGCGCTTCGGCGCGCGCGCCGGCGAATTCGACGTGCTCGCGATCGTCCGCGGCGGCGGCGCGCGCACCGACCTGCTCTGGTTCGACAACCTCGCCGTCGCGCTCGCCGTCGCGAACTGCCCGATCAAGGTCGTGAGCGGCATTGGGCACCAGCGCGACGTTTCGGTGGTCGACTTGATCGCCCATTCCGAGAAGACGCCGACCGCCGCCGCCGCCGCGATCGTCGCGCAGGTCGAGGCGTTCGCGACGCGGCTCGAGGAGGGCTTCGCCCGGCTCGCCGACCGCGTCGCGCGCGCGCTCGACGACGAAGGCGCGCGGCTCGCCGCCGCCGGCGAGGAGCTCGAGCGGGCGACGCGGGGGGCGCTGCGGCTCGAGCGGACGCGCCTCGCCGCCGCGCTGCGCGGGCTCGTGCCGACGGCGCGGGCGCGGCTGCGCGAGGGGCGCCGGGCGCTGCTCGACGCACGCGTGCGGCTGCTCTCGTTCGCGCGCGCCAAGGCGCGGCTCGAACGGGCGGCGCTCGGGACCCTCGCGGGCCGCTTCGACGCCGATCGGCTGCGCATCTTCTTCGAGCGGCGCGACGCGCGGCTCGCCGACCTCGACCGCCTCGCCACCTCGCTCCACCCGAAGAGCGTCCTGCGGCGCGGCTTCGCGCTCGTGCAGGACGAGCAGGGCCGGACGCTGCGCGTCTCGACCTCGGTGCGCCCCGGCAGCCTGGTCGTCGCGACGCTCGCGCAGGGGCGGCTGCACGCCCGCGTCGAACGGAGCGAGGACCTGCCTCCCGTTTCGCCATGATCGGAGCCCCGCTCCAGGAGTCGTCGATGGCCCGCGAGAAGAAGGAACGCGTGAACGAGCCCGAACCCGAGCCCGACGCCGTGCGCTACGGCGCCGCCGTCGCCGAGATCGAGCAGATCCTCGCCTCGATCGACCGGGACGAGATCGACATCGACGAGCTCTCCCAGAAGGTCGAGCGCGCCGTCGAGCTCCTGAAGGTCTGCCGCGCCAAGCTGCGCGCGACCGAGCTGCGCGTCACCGAGGTGCTGAAGGACGTCGCGCCGGAGGAAGAGGAAGACGACGCGGGCGAGGAGGCCACGACGTCGTCGCGCGACGCGGACGACGAAGCCGCGGCCGCGGACGACGACGCGAAGGGGGACGCCGGCGGGAGCAAGGCGTCGAAGCCGCCGAAGCGCGGCAAGAAGGGACCCGCGGAGCCGCCCGACCCTCACGAGGAGCTGCCGTTCTGAGGGCGGCGCGCCCGACTACGGCACCTCGATCAGCACGTCGTTCCCCTCGACCTTCACCGCGTAGACGCCGAGGTTGCGCGTCCCCTTGTGCTTGTGCGAGCCGTCGCAGAGGTCGAAGCGCCACTTGTGGAGCGGGCAGGTGATGTACTTGCCGAGCACCATGCCGTCGCCGACGGAGCCGTCGGCGTGGGGGCAGCGGTGGTCGACGCAGAAGAGGCCGTCGCGATTGTGGATCAGCATGTACTCGTGCTGATCGACGACGAGGTGCTTGCGGCTACCTTGGGGGATCTGGGCCAGTTGCGCGACCGGGGTCCATTTCATGGGGCAAACAGTTGAGCAAGCGCGGGAGGGCAATCAAGCCGACGCATGCCGAAGCGCCGGGAAACACCGAGCGCGCGGCATCGGTGAAGTCCCGCGGTTCCGCGCGGCCGGTCGCGTTGGTCACGGGAGCCGCGCGCCGGGTCGGCCGCGCCATCGCGCTCGCGCTCGGCGACGCCGGATTCGACGTCGTGGTCCACTTCCGGCAGTCGGGCGACGACGCCGAGAAGACGGCGGCCGAGCTCGCGTCCCGCGGCGCGCGCGCCTGGCTGGTGCGCGCCGACCTCGCGAAGCTCTCCGAGATCGAGGGGCTCTTCGGCGAGGTCGGCGAGCAGGCCGGCCGCCTCGACCTCCTGGTGAACAGCGCTTCGACGTTCTTCCGGACGAAGTTCGGCTCGACGCGGGAGAAGGAGTTCGACGACCTGATCGCCTCGAACCTGAAGGCGCCCTTCTTCTGCAGCCAGTTCGCGGCGGCGCTGATGGAGGCGGGGGGCGGCGGGCAGATCGTCAACGTGCTCGACGCGGCGGTCTTCCGGCCGTTTCCCGGATACCTCCCGTACAGCGCGGCGAAGGCGGGGCTGCATGCGCTGACGCTCGGGCTGGCGCGCGCGCTCGCGCCGAAGATCCGCGTGAACGGGGTCGCGCCGGGGCCGGTGCTGCTGCCCGAGGAGTTCGACCGCGCGCAGAAGCAGGCGGCGATCGACACGACGCTGCTCAAGCGCGCCGGCACCCCCGAGGACGTCGCGCGCACCGTCGCCTTCCTCGCGACCGGGCCCGACTACATCACGGGCGCGGTGATCCCGGTCGACGGCGGCCGGTCGATCGCCTGAACGCGCGACGCCGCATGACTATCGCCCGCACCGTCGGGCTCCGTCGCGCCCGCCGCATTCCTTTCCCCCGGGAGGGATGGATTCCCCCGGTGCACGGAAGGGGCGGGCGGCATTCCCCTCCTCATTACTATGGCGCGCCCGTTCCGGCCGATCCCAGTGCGGACCATGAAGACCAAGCGACCCCCCAAGACCCCCCGTACCGCGAAGGCCGGCCGTGACGCCGCCGCCGTCTCGGCGCCGAGCCTCTCCAAGTTCGTCGACCTGTTCGGCATGCCGATGGACCTCGGCGGCGCGCGCCGCGGCACCGACATGGGGCCGAGCGCGCTGCGCATCGCCGGCCTCGAGGAGAAGCTCGAGCAGCTCGGCTTCGACGTCACCGACCGCGGCGACCTCCACTGCGACTCGCGCGAGACGAGCAAGGTCGGCGACGCGAGCGCGCGCTACGCCAAGGTGATCGCGACCTGCTGCGAGGAGCTCTACCGCCGCGTGAAGGCGTCGGCCGCGAAGGGCCATCGTCCCCTGGTCCTGGGCGGCGACCATTCGATCGCCATGGGGAGCGTCGCCGGCGTGGCCGGCCACTTCCGCGACCGCGACGAGTCGATCGGCCTCATCTGGGTCGACGCGCACGCCGACATGAACTCGCCCACGACGAGCCCGTCGGGCAACGTGCACGGCATGCCGCTCGGCGTGCTGCTGGGATACGGCACGCCGGGCCTCGTGAACCTCGGCGGCTTCCATCCGAAGGTCCGCGCCGAGCACACCGTCCTGATCGGCATCCGCGACCTCGACGTCGGCGAGAAGGACCTGGTCCGCAAGAGCAAGGCGCTCGTCTTCACCATGAAGGAGGTCGACCAGCTCGGCATGAGCGTGGTCTGCCAGAAGGCGCTCGAGCGCGTCACCAACGGCACCGCCGGCTTCCACCTCTCGGTCGACCTCGACGGCGTCGACCCGATGGTCGCGCCGGGCGTCGCCACCGCCGTGAACGGCGGCCTCAACTTCCGGGAGACGCACCTCCTGATGGAGCTGGTGGCCGACTCGAAGAAGATGCTCGCCATGGACCTGGTCGAGCTGAATCCCGTCCTCGACACGCGCAACCGCACGGCGGAGTTCGCGGTCGGCCTGGCGCTCTCGGCGTTCGGCCGCCAGATCCTGTGACGCGCCCGTGAACGGCGGGGCGGCGCCGCTCCTCGCGCTCCAGGACGCCACGAAGAGCTTCCGCCGGGGCGCCGAGAAGGTCGTGGCGCTCGCGAGCGTCGACCTCGCGGTCGCGCGCGGCGAGCTGCTCCTGATCATGGGGCCGTCGGGCTCGGGCAAGAGCACGCTGCTCCATCTCCTCGGCGGGCTCGAGCGGCCGACGCGCGGCCGCGTCGTCTTCCGCGCGAAGGCCGACGGCGCCGCCGCATCGAGTGACGGCGACGACCTCGCGCGCCTCGACGACGAGGCGCTCGCAAGGCTGCGCCGGACCGCCATCGGCTTCGTCTTCCAGGAGTTCCACCTGCTGCCGACGCTCTCGGCGGAGGAGAACGCGATGCTGCCGCTGCTGCTCGACGGCGGCGCGACGGCGGCGGCGCGCGGGCGCGCGCGCGCGATGCTCGAGCGCGTCGGCCTCGCCGCGCGGCGCGACCACCTGCCCGACCAGCTCTCCGGCGGCGAGCGGCAGCGCGTCGCAATCGCGCGCGCGCTGGTCGCCGATCCGCCGCTCCTGCTCTGCGACGAGCCGACCGGCAGCCTCGATTCGGCGCGCGGCCGCGAGATCTTCGCGCTGCTGCGCGAGCTCGCCGACCGCGAGGGGCGCGCGGTCGTGGTCGTGACGCACGATCCCGCCGCGCTGCCGTTCGCGACGCGCGTCGTGAACCTGCGCGACGGCCGCCTCGAGCAGGAGCCGGCGCGGCCGTGAGCGCGCGCGCGCTGCAGCTGCTGCCGCTGCTGTCGCTGCGCCACTTCCGGCGCCACCGGCTGCGCACGACGCTCGCGCTGTCGAGCGTGGCGCTCGGCGTCGCGGCCTTTTTGGCGATGGTCGCCCTCAATCGGGGGATCCTCGACTCGTTCGAGCGCGCCGCGCGCATGCGCGCGGGCGGGGCGGAGCTCGTGCTGCGCGGCGGGCGGGGCGGGATGAAGCCGGAGCTCGCCGACGAGCTGGTGAAGGTGGCGGGGGTGCGCGCCGCGGTGCCGGCGGTGGTGCGCACGATCGAGACGACGCAGCCGGTCGCGCTCACGGCGCTGCTGATCGGCGTCGATCCCGACCGGATGCCGGAAGAGGGCGGGGTCGTCGCGCGCGACGTCGTCGCCGCCTTCGCGAGCCCGCTCGCGCTGCTGCAGGGGGGCGTGCCGATCTTCGTGCCGGAGCGGCTGCGCTCCGAGCCCGCCTTCGCGCTCGGCGCGGCGCTCGAACTGGCGACACCGCGTGGAATGAAGACGATGCGCGTCGCCGGCTACCTGCGCGACGGCTGGATGCCGGGCGCGTTCGGGCCCTACGCCTTCGGCGCCCGCCTCGCCGACGCGCTGGAGCTCACCAGCCTCGACGGCTCGGTCGATCGCATCCAGATCTTCCTGAGCCCCGGCGCCGACGCCGCGGAGGTGCGCGCCGACGTCGAGCGGATCGTCGCCGGCCGCGCGATCCTCTCCGATCCGCTCGAGCTCGCGCGCGAGTTCGACGCGACGCTCGGGAGCTTCCGGCTCGGGCTGCGCTTCCTCTCGATGCTCTCGCTCCTGATTTCGGCGTTCCTCGTCCACAGCACGCTCTCGATGGCGCTCGCGGAGCGGCGGCGCGAGCTCTCGATCGCGCGCTGCCTCGGACTGCCGGCGGCGGGGCTGCGCCGCCTGCTCGTGCTCGAGGGCGCGGTGATCGGGCTCGCGGGCGCGGGCGGCGGGCTGCTGCTCGGGCGGCTGCTCGCGCGCCTCATGTCGCAGCTCTTCTGGGACACGGTCGGCAGCACCTTCGACCGCATCGAGCCGGTGGTGAGCGCGCCGACGCTCGGCGAGTCGCTGCTCGGCGCCGCGGCGGGGCTCGCCGCCGCCCTGATCGCGGTCGTGCCGCCGGCGCTGTCGGTGGCGCGCCGCTCGCCGCTCGAAGGGCTGCGCGCCGAACGGACCGAGGTGCGCGCGGCGCCGCCGCGCCTGCTCCTGCTCGCGGGCGCGCTGCTGCTCGCCGCGGCGTCGGGACTCCTGATCCGTTCGGGCGGGCTCGGCGTGCCGCACGCGGGCTACTTCGCCGCGCTGCTGCTGGTCGGGGCCTTCGCGCTCGGCGCCCATCCGCTCCTCTCGTTGCTGCTCGCGCGGACGGGGCCGCTGCTCCTGCGGCTGCTCGGTCCGGCGGGACGGCTGGCGCGCGACCACTGCGAGCGCGCGGTCGGCCCGACCTCGCTCACGGTCGTCGCCATCACGCTCGCCTTCGGGCTGGTCTACTCGACCGACGTCCTGGTCAAGAGCTACGAGCGGATGCTCGACGACTGGTTCGACGAGACGGTGGGGGAGGACCTCTTCGTGATGAGCCGCGACTTCCTCTCGTCGGGGCTGCAGGGGGCGAGCTTCGACGCCGCGCTCGCCGACGACGTGCAGAAGATCGAGGGGGTTCTTCACGTCCATGCGCTGCGCTTCACGCGCATGCCCTACGAGGGGGATCGCATCCTGCTGCTCGCGCTCGACGGCGCCGCGCCGGAAAAGGCGGGCCGCGCCCACCTGATCGAGGGGGTCGAGGGCGACCGCGCGCGGCTCGGTCGCGGCGACGGGGTCTTCGTCAGCGAGGGGTTCGCGCGCCGCTTCGGCAAGGGTCGCGGGACGGCGCTCGAGCTGCCGACGCCGCAGGGGCGGCGGTCGTTCCCGGTCCTCGCCGTCGTCGCCGACTACAGCTGGCCGCGCGGCGTGATCTGGATCGACGACGACCTCTACCGCGCCGTCTGGGGCGACCACGAGGCGCAGGAGTTCGGCATCACGCTCGACGGCACGCGGCCGCTCGACGCGGTGCGCGTCGACGTGGCGCGGCTCTTCTCCTCGGTCCATCCCGGCATCGTGATCGACCAGGCGACGGTGCGCGCGAACGTGATGGCGATCTTCCACCGCTACTGGGCGCTGCTGCTCGCGCAGGAGGGGCTCGCGGTGACGGTCGCCTTCCTCGGCACGCTCCACACGCTGCTGATCTCGGTGCTGCTGCGGCGGCGCGAGATCGCGCTGCTGCGCGCGCTCGGGGCGCCGCGCCGACTGATCGGCCGGATGATCCGCACCGAGGGAGTCCTGCTCGGGCTGGCGGGCGGCGCCTTCGGCGTCCTCTTCGGGATCGGCACGGCGGCGGCGGTGCTGCGCCTGCTGTCGCTCGAGGAGCAGGGCTTCAGCGTGGTCGTGCGGCCGTCGTGGGCGATCGCGGCGGCGACGATCGCCGGCGCGGCGCTGACCGGGCTGCTCGCGGGCCTCGCGCCGGCGCGCGCCGCGGCGCGCGCGACGCCGCGCACCGCGCTGCTCGATACGATGGCCTGAACATGAGCGGCGCGGCGATCGAAGTGACCGGGCTGACCAAGCGGTTCGGCGAGCGCGTCGTCCTGCGCGACGTGAGCTTCCGCATCGAGCCGGGCGAGGTGGTCGCCTTCCTCGGGCCCAACGGCGCCGGCAAGTCGACCACGATCCGCATCCTGACCGGCCAGATCGAGCGCGACGGCGGCGAGGCGCGCGTGCTCGGGCTCGACCCGCGGACCGACGCCGACGCGATCCGCCGCCAGCTCGCCTTCCTGCCCGAGCAGGTGCCGCTCTACGACGTCCTGACGCCGCGCGAGCAACTCGAGTTCGTGGCCGGCGTGCGCGGCCTCGACGAGCGCACCGCGGCGGTGCGCGCCGTCTCCCTCATGGAAGCGCTCGGCATCTCCGAGCTCGCCGACCTGCCGCTCGCCCACTGCTCGCGCGGCAACCGGCAGCGCGCCGCGCTCGCGTGCGCCTTCGTCGACGACCCGCGCCTCGTGATCCTCGACGAGCCGCTCTTCGGGCTCGACGCGGCGACCGTGCTGCTGGTGAAGGAGATCCTGAAGCGGCTCGCCGCGCGCGGCGTCGCGATCTTCTATGCGTCGCACCTGCTCGACGTGGCGGAGAGCCTCGCGACGCGCGTGGTCATGCTGCGGGAGGGGGAAATCGTTGCCGACGGCGCGCCCGCGCAGCTGCTGCACGACCAGGGCAGGGCATCTCTGGAGGAGGTTTTCCGCGAGCTCGCGCAGGAGCACGGCGTCGAGGAGCGCGCGGAACGATTCCTCAACGCGACCCGTCTCAGGCCGTAGATTGCCGCGGCTTCGGGAGAACCCCGAGGCGCGCACCGAGGAGCTCCGATTCCATGGTTCGATCCGATCCCGATCGGCGCGGCGCGCCGCTTCGCGTCCTCGCGTTCGCGGGCGCCGTCGCGCTCGGCGCGATCGCCTGCTCCACCGCGCAGGAGACCCCGCCGCCGCCCGCGCACGAGCCGCCGAAGGAGCCCGCGAAGGAGCCTGCCAAAGAGCCTGCCAAGGAGCCGGCGAAGCCGGCGCAGGACGCGGCGCCGAAGGACGCGCCGCCGCCCGCTCCCGAGCGCAAGCTGCACGTGAAGAAGTGCACCGTGCCCGGCGCCGACCCGACGGGCGACCTCCATCTCGCGGCGCTCGGCAAGGACGGCCGGCGAGCGGAGTTCGGTCCGCTCGCGCCCGAGACCGCCTTCGAGATCTGGCTCGAGGGGCTGCCACCGCAGAAGGTCACGACGCAGGAGCCCGATCCGGCGAATCCGGGCCAGACCCATCCCGTCGAGCACCTGAGGGTCCCGGTCGCGCCGGTGTCGATCGCGGAGTTCGACGGCTACCTCGCGAACGCGCGCTCGATCAGGCCGGTCGCCAACGAGGGGATGTTCGTCAACTCGCTCCTCGCGAGCCTCCTCGAGCAGCGCGCCGTCCTCCTCTACTACTACGACGTCCTTCCCGGCATGAAGGAGCGGCTCGAGCGGGCCGCCGACAAGATCGACCGCGGCATCGCGTTCGAGAAGGTCATCAAGCAGAACAGCGAGGACGACCAGGGGAAGATGACCGGCGGCTGGTTCGGCAACAACCTGCGCGGCGAGAACCTGGGCCGCTACCCCTTCGAGCAGATCGTCTTCGGCCTCGAGCCGGGCGACGTGGTCGGCCCGATCTTCGACCGGTGGTTCGCCTACCTGATCGCCTGCGAGAAGCACTCGCACGTCGACGAGAAGCACCGCCAGGAGCAGGTGCTGACGCGCACGGTCAACGCGCGCTACGCCGTGAACCCGTTGAGCCAGAAGGATTTCGGCCGGATCTGGACGGCGATTCGAGTGCGCAGCGACAAGGAGCGCATCCTCCGCGTGCTGCCGCCGGGCGTGCAGGTGCCGCCGCCGAAGCGGTTCGGCCCGGACGACATCGCGCCGGTCGGCAAGCCCGAGCTGCCGCTCAAGTACCGCAGCCCCGACGACGCGATCGACGGCAAGGCGCGCAAGGATCATTGATGAATCGGCGCTATCGCGCCGTGGTCAAGCGGCAGATGAGCGTCGCGTGAAGGCGACGAGCCGGGCGCTCGTGCTCCACTGCCTGCGCCTCGACGTGGTCGAGGGCTCGGGGCGCGGCGAGTCGTCGCTCTTCTCGGGCGTCCTGCTCTCCTCGCTGGTCGGCCTCCTCGCGGGCGGCGCGACGCGCGGCATGCCGTCGTCCGAAGGGCTGCCGCTCGCGTTCCTGTTCGTCGGGCTCTTCGCGCTGCTCGACGCGGTCGGCGACGCGGCGACCACCTTCCTCGATCCGCGCGACGTGCCGCTGCTGCGCACGCTGGCGGTCCGGCCGGGCGCCTACCTGCGCGCGCGGCTCGCGGCGCTGCTGCTGCCCCTCGCGATCAAGGGGACGGCGCTCGCGCTTCCGCTCGCGCTCGCGGGCGCGATCGGGGGAAGGTCCCTCGCGCCGCTCGCGCTGGTGCCGGTCGTGCTGCTGCTGGAGGCGTGGCTCGCGGCGACGGCGGTCGCGCTGCTGGTCGCGGCGCGCCGCGTCGTCCCGTCGTTCGTGCGGCTGCGCGATCTGCTGGTCTGGGCGCGCGTGCTCTTCCTGCTCGCGGGGACGGGGACGTGGCTGCTCTTCCTGCGCGGATCGGCGGGGGGGAGCGGGCTCGCGCGCTTCGCGGAGCTGCGCGGCCTGCCGACCACGTGGTTCGCCCATCTCGGCCTCTTCGTGTCGGGCGATCCCGGGGCGCAGGCGCCGCTCGCGGCGGCGGCGGCCGCGGCGAGCGCGCTCGCCGGCGTGCTGCTCGCGGTCGCGGCGCCCGGCTACGTGCGCCTGCTCGACCGCTTCGAGCAGACGGAGCCGGCGCGCGCGCGGCCGCGGCGGCGGTGGCTCGCACGCCTCTTCGAGCGCGGCTTCGTCCATCCGGAGGAGCGGCCGACGTTCCGGCTCGGCATGGCGCTGCTGCGCCGCGAGCGTACCTTCCGCATCCAGACTTACCCGCTGCTCGCCTATCCGCTCCTGTTCCTGGCGATGGGGCGCGGCGCCGACGATCGCGGGCTCTTCGCCTTCCTGTTCGCGAACCTGCCGGCGCTGGTGATGGCGCTGGCGGCCGCGTTCCTGCGCCACAGCGATTCATACCGCGGTGGATTCTGGCTCGCGTGTTTCCGCGGCGAGCGCGGGAGCGCGCTCGCGACCGGCTCGCGCAAGGCGCTCTGGCTCGCGGTCGTGCTGCCGCTCGAGCTCCTGGTCACCCTGCTCGTGGTGTCGGACCGCGGCGTCGCGTTCGGGCTCGCGGCGGGCGCGGTGGCGCTCGCGTTCGCGACGGCCGTCGTCGCGACGGCGCACGCGCCCGAGCCGGAGCTGCCCTTCGCCGCGCCGTTCCGCGGCCGCATCGACCCGGGGAGCGACGGCGCGCGCGTCTTCGCGCTGCTCGTCGTCGTCGTGCTGCTCGCCCTGCTCGAGGTGGCGATCGCAAAGACCGGGGCGGGCGGGCTCGCCGGGCTCGCCGCGGCGGGCGCGGCGGCGACGGTGGTCCTGCTGCGGCGGGCTCCGCGGCCGCGGAGCGAGGCTCCCGAAGCGCCGCGCTGGAGCGAGGGAGACGACGTCGCGGCGCCCCGAAACCGTGCGCCGTTCCCCGTCCGACTCAAGCGGGAACTGCTCGGACTCGCCGTTTTTTTCGGCCTCTCCGCGGTCGCCCTGACGGTGCTCTTCGCCGTGGTTTGAGACCCGTTCCGCGCGCATGAAAACGGGGCGCGGTCGGCGATAATCCCCCCCTTCGATTTCGCGACGTATCGGGCGGAGGAGCGAGCACCATCGTGTCGGACACACCGGCGATCCCGAACGCGGAGAGGCCGCTCCTGCTCGAGCAGGAGATGAAGGACAGCTACCTCTCCTATGCGATGTCGGTCATCGTGAGCCGCGCGCTCCCCGACGTCCGCGACGGGTTGAAGCCGTCCCAGCGACGCATCCTCGTCGCGATGAACGACCTGAACCTCGGACCGCGCAGCAAGCAGCGCAAGTGCGCGAAGATCGCCGGCGACACGAGCGGCAACTACCACCCGCACGGCGAGTCGGTGATCTACCCGACCCTCGTCCGCATGGCGCAGCCGTTCAACATGCGGTACCCGCTGATCCACGGGCAGGGCAACTTCGGCTCGATCGACGGCGATCCGCCGGCCGCGATGCGTTACACCGAGGCGCGCATGACGTCGGCCGCGGCCGCGCTCATGGAGGACCTCGAGCTCGACACGGTCGACTTCGTGCCGAACTACGAGGGCACGCGGCAGGAGCCGACCGTCCTGCCGAGCCGCTTCCCGAACCTGCTGGTCAACGGCAGCAACGGCATCGCGGTCGGCATGGCGACCTCGATCCCGCCGCACAACCTCGGCGAGGTGTGCCAGGCGCTGAAGGCGGTGATCGAGCGGCCCGACATCACGGTCGACGAGCTGATGGAGTTCGTGAAGGGGCCCGACTTCCCGACCGGCGGGGTCCTGTGCGGGACCTACGGCGTGCAGATGGCGTATCGCACGGGCCGCGGCGCCGTCACGGTGCGCGGCAAGGCCGAGTTCGAGGAGGCCGGCCGGGGCAACCGCCAGCGCATCGTGATCACGGAGATCCCGTTCCAGGTCAACAAGACGGTCCTGATCGAGAAGATCGCCGACCTGATCAAGGAGGGGCGCCTCGAGGGGGCGTCCGACGTCCGCGACGAGAGCGACAAGGACGGCATCCGCATCTGCGTCGAGTGCAAGCAGGGCGAGGACGCCAACGTCATCCTGAACCGGCTCTACGAGTTCACGCCGCTGCAGGAGAACTTCTCGATCATCAACATCGCGCTGGTCGACGGGCGGCCGCGCACGCTCTCGCTGAAGGAGTTGCTCGCCGAATTCATCGCCTACCGGCGCAAGGTCGTCGTCCGGCGCACGAAGCACCTGCTCGGCAAGGCGCTCGAGCGGCTCCACCTGCTCGAGGGCTTCCTGATCGCGCTCGACCGCCTCGACGAGGTGATCAAGCTGATCCGCGCGTCGACCGACCGCGCCGACGCGATCCGCAACCTGATGAAGCAGATCGCGCTCTCGGAGCGGCAGGCCGAGGCGATCGTCGACATGCGGCTGCACCGGCTCACCGCGCTCGAGCGCGAGAAGATCCAGGAGGAGCACCGCCAGGTCTCGGCCGAGGTCGCCTACTACCGCAAGGTGCTCGGCGACCCCAAGGAGGTCGACCGGATCGTCAAGGAGGAGATCGAGAAGACGGAGAAGGAGTTCGGCGACGCGCGCCGCACGGAGATCGGCGCGCCGCTCGACGACACCGTGCCGGAGGACCTGATCCCCGACGAGGAGATGACCGTCACGATCAGCCGCATGGGCTACGTGAAGCGCCTCTCCTCCGGCGAGTACCGCGCGCAGCGGCGCGGCGGCAAGGGGATCATCGGGACCGACGCGCAGGACGACGACTTCGTCGAGCAGGTCTTCATCGCCAACAACCACGACTACCTGCTGCTCTTCACCGACGGCGGTCGCGTGCACTGGCTCAAGGTGTACCAGCTGCCGCTGCTCTCGCGCTACTCGCGCGGGCGCGCCATCGCGAACCTGCTGCAGCTGCAGGGCGAGGAGAAGATCACGCGCGTCATCCCGGTGCGCGACTTCTCGACCGGCTACCTCGTGATGTGCACGAAGCTCGGCGTGATCAAGCGCACCGAGCTCTCCGCGTTCTCGCGGCCGATGCGCGGCGGGATCATCGCGATCGGGCTGCACGACGACGACGCGCTGGTCGGCGTGCGGGTCGCGCGTAAGGACGACCAGATGCTGATCGCGTCCAGGGACGGCTTCGCGATCTGCTTCTCGTCGGAGGACGCGCGGCCGATGGGGCGGCCGGCGGCCGGCGTGCGCGGGATGAAGATGCGCGAGGGCGACACCGTGGTGAGCCTGATCCTCGCGCCGCCCAACGCGACGGTGATGACCGTGTGCGCGAACGGCTTCGGGAAGCGGACGCCGCTCGCCGAGTACCGCGTCCAGGGGCGCGGCGGCATGGGGATCATCAACATCAAGACGACCGAGCGGAACGGCGACGTGGTCGCGGTCCTCGAGGTCACGGACGACGACGACCTGCTGATCGCGACGCAGCGCGGGCAGGTGGTGCGCACGCCGGTGCGCGACATCTCGACGCTCGGGCGCGCCACTCAGGGCGTCCGCCTGGTCCGATTCAAGGAAGATGACGACAAGGTGGCATCGGTCGGCCGGATGCTCCACGAGGACGAGGAGCCGACCCCGCCGCCGGTCGCCGAGCCGGGGGCGCCGCCCGCCGCGTGAAGTGCCGGCAAGGAAGGGATTTCACGGAGAAAGCCGCCGCCGGCGATCCGTCCGGTCCGAGTCGCTTCTCAATGCCCCGCGACTTCGGTACGACTTGCGGCTTCTTCGAACGACGCATCGGGTCGGCAATTCGGGGTTGAACCATGATCCATCGGCGTTTCCTCTCGTCGGCGCTCCCTCTCTTGCTCGCTGCCACCGCCTCGGCGCAGTCGATGAGTGACACGCGCTTGCGCGTCGATACGTGGGTGACCGGACTCAAGTACCCCACCGCGTTCGCGTTCGTCGGACCCGACGAGATGCTCGTGTTCGAGAAGGACACCGGCAAGGTGAAGCGCGTGAGGGCGGGCGTCGTGCGGAACGTCGCGCTCGACCTGAACGTCGACCGCTCGTCGGAGCGCGGCGGGCTCGGGCTCGCCCTCGATCCCGACTTCGCGAACAACCAGTACGTCTACCTCTACTACTCGATGTCCTCGGCCGGCAGCGACACGAGCGGCCAGTGGGCCGACAACCGCGTCGAGCGCTACACCTTCGACGGCCGCAACCTCGGGCAGGTCTTCGGTCCGCTCGTCTCCTTCGTGGGGGACAGCGGGCAGGGGGGCAACGGCCCCAACCACGACGGCGGCGTCATCCAGTTCGGTCCGGACGGGAAGCTCTACGGCGTGACCGGCGACCTGAACCGCGGCCGCATGGGCACCCCCGCGCGCATCGAGCAGAACACCGCGACGACCGGCAGCGCGCGCGTCGGCGGCGTGTTCCGCATCAACACCGACGGCTCGATCCCGTCCGACAACCCCTTCATCAACGAGAGCGACTCCGACCTCCACCTCTGGTACAGCTACGGCCTGCGCAACTCGTACGGGATGGCGTTCGACCCGCTGAACGGGAACCTCTGGTACACGGAGAACGGGCCCGACAAGTACGACGAGATCGACCGCTGCCCGAAGGGGATGAACAGCGGCTGGCTCCTGATCATGGGCCCCGACTCGCGCAACGCGACCTACGGCGAGAACAACAACACGTCGTACGACGCGTCGCAGCTGGTGAACCTCGCCGGCTCGGCCTACCTCGACCCCGAGTTCTCGTTCAAGGTGCCGGTCGGGATCACGGCGATCCAGTTCCTCCACAGCAAGCGCTTCCCGGCCGACCTGCGCGACAACGTCTACGTCGGCGACAACAACACCGGGAACATCTACTACTTCAAGATGAAGGCGGCGCGCGACGAGTTCGTGCTGAATGGCACGGTCGCCGACAAGGTCGCCGACAACGGCACCGAGGTCGGGAAGGTGCTCGCCGGCAACGGCTTCTCCGTGATCACCGACATGCACGTCGGCGCGGACGGCTACCTCTACGTGACCAACCTCGGCACCGGCAAGATCAGCCGCATCCGGCCGGTGGTCGACCTGCTCGAGACCGCCGATTTCGCGGTCGCGAACGGCATCGTCGCCGCGGGCACGGTGGAGGACCTCGAGGAGAGCGACGACCTCAGCATGCGCCTCGCCCCCGACGCGACCTCGATCCACCCCGACACGATCCTCGCCTCGGCGAGCTTCCGCCTGAACGAGCTCGCCCCGACGTCCGTGACGCTCGACCTCGAGTCGCGCTGCGACGGCATCGTCGACCAGCAGATCCTCCTGCACAACGTCGTGACCGGCGCCTGGGACGTGCTCGACGACCGCCGCCTCACGCACCTCGACCGCCACCACACCCTGACGCTCGCCAATCCGGCCGAGTACATCCGCCCGACGGACAAGGCGATCGAGCTGCGGCTCGTCGCCACCGCGATCGACGCCCGGACCGGCTCGCCCGGCGACACGACGCTGCTCGGCCCAGCAGGCGGCCACGCGATCCCGGGGACGCCGACTGGCGCGCCCTCCACGGGCGGCAAGGCGCCGCGCGCGAAGTTCCACGTCTGGATCGACCAGCTCCGGATGAACGTGGACTATCCGTGAGCGTGCAGAAGAGCGCCGGCCCGGCCGAGCTCGAAGCGCGCAGGAAGGTCGGACTCGCGGGCGCCGCGCTCGTGGGTCCCGGGATGGTCGTCGGACTCGGCACCGGGTCGACGGCGGCCTTCGCCATCGAGGAGCTCGGGCGGCGCGTCCGCGAGGAGAAGCTCGCCATCACCGGCGTGCCGACGTCGTGGTCGGCGGCGGAACTGGCGCGCAAGTCGGGCATCCCGGTGCGCGCGCTCAACGACGTCGCGCAGCTCGACCTCGCGCTCGACGGCGCCGACGAGGTCGGACCCGAGCTCGCGCTGATCAAGGGCGGCGGCGCGGCCCACACGCTCGAGAAGATCGTGGCGACGGCGGCCGCGCGCTTCGTCGTCCTGGTCGACGAGGCGAAGGTGGTGCGGCGGCTCGGCGAGAAGTGGCCGGTGCCGGTCGAGGTGCTCGCGGTCGCGTTGCGGACGGTCGAGCGCGCGCTCGAAAAGCTCGGCGCGTCCGTCGACGTGCGCAAGGGCGGCGGCAAGGACGGCCCGGTCGTCACCGACCACGGGAACCTGGTGGTCGATGCGAAGTTCGCCGGCATCGACGATCCCGCGGCGCTCGCGCGGGCGATCGACGCGATCCCGGGCGTGGTGGAACACGGCCTCTTCGTCGGCCTCGCCGACGAGGCGCTGGTCGGTTCCGCCGGCGGGAGCGTGCGGACGCTCCGCGGGGTCCGCGCGGCCCGCTGAGCGGCGCTGCGGGCCGCGCGCGCGAGCGGCGGCTATCTTCGGGGTCCCTTTCCGCTTCGGAGCCCCGCATGCCGCTGAGCCCGATCCCCGAGATCCTGGACGAGCTGCGCGCCGGCCGCATGGTGATCCTCGTCGACGACGAGGACCGCGAGAACGAGGGCGACCTCTGCCTCGCCGCCGAGCTCGCCTCGCCCGAGTCGGTCAACTTCATGATCACGCACGGGCGCGGGCTCGTCTGCCTCCCCATGGACGCCGAGTCGATCGACCGCCTCCAGCTCGAGCCGCAGGCGCGCGTCAACAACTCGCGCCACGGCACCGCCTTCACCGTCTCGATCGACGCGCGGCACGGGATCTCGACCGGCATCTCCGCCGCCGACCGTGCGGCGACGATCCGGACCGCGATCCGGCCCGACTGCCGGCCCGACGAGCTGGTGCGGCCGGGCCACGTGATGCCGCTGCGCGCGGAGCCGGGTGGCGTGCTGGTCCGGACCGGGCACACGGAGGGGATGGTCGACCTCTGCCGGCTCGCGGGGCTGCCGCCGGCCGGCGTCATCTGCGAGGTGCTGAACGACGACGGGACGATGGCGCGGCTGCCCGACCTCGAGCGCTTCGCGGAGCGCCACCGCCTCAAGATGACGTCGATCGAGGAGCTGATCGAGTACCGCCGCCAGAACGAGCGGCTGATCTCGCGCACGCTCTCCGTCAAGCTGCCGACACGCCACGGCGAGTTCGACCTCCACCTCTACCGCTCGGTCGTCGACAAGGACCCGCACGTCGTGCTCACGATGGGCATCGAGGATCCGTCGCGGCGCGCGGGACCGATCGCCGACCCGGTGCTGGTGCGCGTCCACTCGTCGTGCTTCACGGGCGACCTGCTCGAGTCGCTGCGCTGCGACTGCGGAGCGCAGCTGCACTCGGCGCTGGCCCAGATCGGCCGCGAGGGGCGCGGGGCGCTGCTCTACATGCAGCAGGAGGGGCGCGGGATCGGGCTCGAGAACAAGCTGCGCGCCTACTACCTGCAGCAGCAGCAGGGCATGAACACGGTCGAGGCGAACCGCGCGCTCGGCTTCCCCGACGACGTGCGCCACTACGGGATCGGGGCGCAGATCCTGCGGGACCTCGGGATCCAGCGCATCCGGCTGCTCACGAACAACCCGCGCAAGTACCACGCGATCCGCGGCTACCAGCTCGAGATCGTCGAGCGCGTGCCGATCGAGATCGTCGCGAACGACTCGAACCGCGACTACCTGCGCACGAAGCGCGACAAGCTCGGCCACGACTTGCGCGATCTGCCGCAGTGACGCGGCGGCGCGCTCAGAACCGGTCTCGGCAGGCTCTCAGTCGTCCTTCTTCGCGGGCGCCCCGCCGCCGTCCGAGTCGTCGCTCGCCGGGTCGGTCGCGTCCGACTTGTCCGGCGGCGCGCCGGAGTGCGTGGCGTTGAGCTGCTTGTTGCGCTCGATCGACTTGGCCCGCTCCTGCAGCAGCGGCTCGAGCGCGCCGTCCGGGTAGAGGTCGAGGGTCGGCGAGATCACCACGCGGATGCCGGTGATGAGGTAGTCGGTCGAGACGACCGAGCCCTCGCTGTAGCGCGTCTGGATCTGCGCCATGCCGCGCGCCGTGCAGCGCGCGCGATGCAGGAGCGAGATGTAGTTCCAGTTGCCGCCGCGCACGGTGCGCTTGGGCGACGGGGGGAAGCGCTCGATCAGGCAGGGGTCCTTCTTGCGGACGAAGCGGTACTCGGTCGGCTCGAAGGAGTCGATGCAGTACTCCTGCGCGTTGCCGGCCATGTCGAGGGCGCCGTAGACGCTGCGGCCGCCGAGGTAGGTCCCGACCTCGAGCGAGCGCCGGTTGCCGCTCTCCGCGGTGTTGGCGCGCATCGGGTCGAACTCGTTGCCCCACGGCCAGAGGCGGCCGTCGGGTCCGCGCGCTGCCTTCTCCCACTCCGCCTCGGTCGGCATGCGGCCGCCGAGCCAGCGGCAGTAGGCCCACGCGTCGATCCAGCTCACGCCGACGACCGGCTGGTTCTCCCCCCAGAACGGGAGTTCGGCGCGCTGCGAGAGGTAGGGCGTGTGGTCGATCGTCTCAGGGCCGAGCGGGTACTCGAGGTCGGAGGTGACCTTCCCGGCCTTCCAGTCGGCGAGGAAGCGGCGGTACTCGCCGTTGGTCACTTCGCACCGCCCGATGAAGAAGGGGGAGACGTAGACCTCGGTCTGCGGCTGCTCCCAGTCGAAGTACTCGGGGCCGTTCTTGCCGCGATTGGCCGCCTCGGCGACCTGCCGATTGGAGTAGATGTCCGAGTAGTTGCTGCCGTACTTGAACGTGCCGCCCGGCACGAAGACGAAGAGCGTGCCGGTGCGCGCGTGGCGGTAGTGGACGACGCCGTCGGCGGGATCGGGGCCGACCACCTCGAGGCCGAGCTTCGCGGCGAGCTCGGGACCGGTCGGCTCGACGACGTCGGTCGGGGGCTTCAAGGCGGAGAGGCGCGAGTGGACCGACTTGTCGGGACGGTAGCCGGAAACCGCCTTGCCCTGGTCCGCGCCGCCGACGGCGGGCGCCGCGGGCTTCGGCGGCGTGCCCTGCGCGGCGGCGGCGTGCGCCGCACCGGCGGCCGCGAGCGCGAGCCACGCGGCGCGGAGCGACCCGGATCCCCGACGATTCATCGCTTTCCTTCCCGCGCGCACGACCTCAGTTGCCGCCGCCCGAGTCGTTGCCGTTCGAGCCGCCGCCGTCGGGGGGCTTCGCCCCGTCCTGGCCGTCGCCGGCCGGCGGCGTCTTCGCCTTCTTGCCGTTCTTGCCCTTCTTCGCCCCGGGGTCGCTCGCGCCGTCGGCGCCGTCGCCGCCCGCCGTACCGCCCTGGAGGATCTTGCGGATCTCCTTGTACTGCTTCTTCTCGTCGGCCGTGAGCGGCTCGCCGCGCCGCTTCTTCTTGATGAGCTCGCGCTGCGCCTTGGTGAGCTTCTCCATCGTCGGGTTCTTCGGCTTTGGCGTTTGGTTGGCGCGCATTGGCGTTTCCTGGTTGGCCATGCCGGGCTCGGCCACGTACAGGACCGCCTCGTGGACCTCCTCCTTGCCGGCCTCGAGCTTGAGCTTCGCCGAGTACTTCACGAAGCCCTGTGCCGTGACCCAAAGCGTCCACTCGCCGGCGTTCTTGCGCGCCCAGGTGATCTCGCCCTTGTCGTTCACCTTCGCGTGGGTGCCGCCCGTGGAGTCGGGATCGGAGCCGAGCGAGATGCCCTCCTTGATGCCCTGGTCGCCCTTCATCTTGAACGACGCGCCGCCGTTTACCGGCGTCTTCTGGCCGCCGTCGAGCGGCGATTCGCCCTGGAAGAGGAATGCGCTCGCGCCGGGGACCGTGTTGCCCGACTTGTCGTGGACCACGAGGCGCAGGCGCGCGGGGCGCATGAGCTCGAAGTCGACCTTGTTCGCGTCCCCTTCGGCGACGGTGATGTCCTTGTCGCCCGACGGCGCGAAGAGCGGGTGGCCGACCCAGATCGTGTAGCGGCCCGTCGCGAGGTTCTTGATCTCGAACTCGCCATTGCTGTTCGTCTGCGACTGCAGCTTGAGGAAGGTGCGGTCGGCGGCGGAGAAGGAGTCGTTGTACTGCATGCGCACCAGCGCGGCCGCGACCGGCTTGCCGGCGTCGGTCTTCACGACGCCCGCGCAGGTCGTGCCGGGCTTGATGCGGATGTCCTGGGCCGCGACCTTCTCGCCCTCGCGCATCGCGATGCCGCGCACCGTGAGCGGCGAGAAGTCGTCGGCGGTGAACTCGAAGTCCCACATGCCGGGCGCGAGCCCCTTGATCTCGAACTTGCCTTCGGCGTCACGCATCGACTCGCTGCGGGTCGCGGTGCGGAGCGCCGCGCCGTCGGACGGACGGACGCGCATGCGGAACTTCTTCACGGGCTCGCCGGCGGACTCGGTGACGAGCCTGCCCGAGTAGGTCGCCGCCTTCACGAGGACGATCTGGACGCCGGTCGTGACGTCCTTCACGTCGGGCTTGGTGGTGGTGACGTAGTCGGGGGCGCTGCACTCGAGGTCGTAGACCGCGGGCGGGGTGTTGTTGACGATGAACGCGCCGTCGGGACCCGAGACGACCGCGCCGAGCGGGGTGCCGGCCGGTCGGACCGCCTTCGCGACGATCGACGCGCCGACGACGGGCTGGCGGGTCGTGTCGACCACCGAGCCGGTGATCGAGCCGCCCTTGCTCATCATGATCTGGAGGCCGGTGAGGCTCTCGCCCGGCTGCAGAACGATGTTCTCCTGCTTGGCGTCGACGTACTCGGCGTGGCGCGAGATCAGCGTGATCGGGCGGTTCACCGGCAGGTTGCGCACCTGGAAGGTGCCGTCCGCGATGGTCGTCGCGGCCGGGTCGCCCTGCGCCGCCATGTTGGTGAGCATCGCGACCTCGGGGTAGTTCCAGTAGATGGAGACGCCCTCGATCGGGTTGTTCGCGCTGTCGACGACCTGGCCGGTGAGGCCGGCCGACTTGAAGAGCTTGATGTCGTGGCGGCACGGCTCGACGCCGGTGGCCTGGAAGTTCTCCTCGACCTGGTCGTAGCCGGAGTGCTGGATCGACAGCGCCTGCGGGCCGCGCTGAACGCGCGGGAAGCGGTAGTTGCCGTTCGGGTCGGTCGTCGCGGTCGCGATCACCACGTCGTTGCTGAACATGCGCAGCGCAGAGGCGGGGACGCCGCCCTCGCCGAGCTCGATCTTCACGCCGGCGAGCGGCTCGCCGGTCTCGCCCGAGATGACGCGGCCGAAGATCTCGGTGCGCGGCAGGAGGACGAAGCGCTTCTCGACCGGCTTGTCGTCCTTCACGTCGAAGGACTCGACGAGCACGTCGTACTCCTCGTGATCGAGGCTCACCGTCACGTTCTGGCCGACCGGCATGGCGGCGAATCGGAAGGTGCCGTCGTCGCCGGTCTCGCCCGCGACGCGGTAGTGGGGCAGCGACTTCACGAGGTCGTTCACCTCGGCCTGGTCCTTGCCCTGCTTCATCGCCTCCTGGATCTGGCGGTTGGCGCGGCTGCTGCCGAGGTCGGAGCGGACCTGCACCCAGACGTGCGCGAGCGGCTGGTCGTTCGCGCCGACCACCTTGCCGGTGATCGGGGCGCCCTTGCCGAAGATCAGCTCGAAGCGCTGGCCGTCGCGGGCGGCGCTCAGCGTCAGCGGGCAGCGGCCGGTGGGGGAGGTCGAGACCTCGTAGGTCCGGTAGGGGAGTTTTTCGAACTTCGCGGTCCCCGATGCG
>DAINBU010000033.1:0-42902 GCA_036732755.1 Planctomycetota bacterium | reverse complement strand
ACTGAGACGGTGCAGAAGGGGACGAGAGTTCAGGACTTTTTCAGCGGGCAGCTAACACGTGGCTGCATCTGCCAAAACTCCGGGCGTCGTCTTCATCCGCCGAAGGGAAGTCTGAATAGCGTTTGCAGATGAACTGCGGACGTCAGATGACCAACGTGGGAGGTGTTCGTGAACCTCGGTGAGGCTCTGAAGAAGCCAGGCCGCATGCGCGAGTTGATGGAGAAGTCGTGAACCACAAGAATCGTCGTTGAACGGACGATGTCTTCGCGTTGGGTCGCAGGTGAACGGCGGGCGTTAGACGGATTCGGAGCACTTCACTCGGCAGAGTAGTCAGCGGTCTACCCTAGCGACGAAGCCGAGCGACCTCCGCGAGGACGCGCTCCTTGAGGTCGCGATCAAGGGGACCGGCGATCGCCGCCTCGAGGTCGCCGCGCGCGCCTGCGGCGTCGTCCGACTGCGCGCGGTGCAGCCCGCGCAACGCGAGGGCACGCCGATCTTCCGACGAAAGCCCCACGGCCATGTCGTAGTCGGCGCGCGCGAGGTCGCGGGAGCGGCGCGCGGCGGCGGCGTCGCCGCGGGCGGTGAAGAGGCGGGACTCGAGCTCCTCGACCTGGGCGCGCTCGAGCCAGGCGGACGGATCGGGCGCGCGGGATCGCAGCGCCGCGTTGGCGTCCTCGCCCGCGGTGAGGATCGCGGCCTCGGCCTGCATCCACGCCTGCGCTTCGACGGCGAGCTCGGCGTCGTGGCGGCGCTGGCGCGCGCGATTGAGGCGGACGAGGGCGGAGCGGGGATCGAGGCGGATCGCCTCGTCGAAGTCGGAGCCGGCGGCACGGCGCTCGGCGGCGGCTTCGTCGGCGCGGCTGCGTTGCAACAGGAGCTTCGCACGCTCCATCCGGCTCACGCCGCGGTTGTTCCAGACGCCGGCGAGCTCGGGGTCGTGCGTGACCGCGGTGGTCGAGTCGGCGATCGCGCCCTCCCAGGCGTCGAGCGCGTCGTCGAGCTTGCCCTCGCCGGAGAGGCGCGCGGCCTGGCGGGCGTGCAGGAACGCCCGATTGGCCCAGAGGTGGGCGCTGTTCGGATCGTCGTTCAGCGCCCTCGTGAAATCGACGAGCTCGCCCTCGACGTCGTCGATCCGCAGCGATTCGGCCGTGATCCGTTTCGTGGCCGGCTTCGCGACGTAGGCGGGCCCGAGTCCGCTCATGACGTCGACGTAGCTCATCGCGCTCTTCCTGGCGGCGGCGGCGTCCCCCTCTTCGAGGTCGAGCCGGGTGCGGGCGAAGATCATGTCGCGGTTGGTCGGCGCGATCCGATCGAGCTCGACGAGCTCCGGTCGCGCCCGCGCGAAGTCCCCCTGGACGAGGAAGCGCTGCACGCGGGCCAGGCGCGCTCCGACCGTCGAAAGCAGGTGCGAGTCGCGGAGCGCCGCCTCGAGATCGGCGAGCGCTTCCGCCTTCATGGCTTCGAGCTCGGGCGGCCGCGGTGCCGTCGGCGGCTCGAGCTGGTCGCACGCCTGCATGAACCCCTTCCCGACGAGCAGTCCGCGCTCGAGCCTCGCCTCCGCCAGCGCAGGATCGAGCTCGAGCGCGCGATCGAGCGAGCGCTTCGCCCGGTCGATCTTGCCGCTCCTGCGCAGCAGCTTCCCGAGCAGCAGATGGGCATGGCCGACGTCGTTGCGCGCGAGGAACGCCTCGCACGCGGCGATGCCTTCGTCGCGGCGCGCCGCCGCATTCTCCAGCTGTCCCGCCGGCCAGTAGAGATCGTCGTCGTCGAGCACGTGCTGGACGAACGTGGCGAGATCGAGCGCGCGCGTCGACGCGTTCTTCGCGGCCCGCTCCTTCCATGCCGCGGCGCCGAGGACCGCGAGCGCCAGTGCGCTCGCCGTCGACAAGAGGACCAGCTCCCGATGGCGCCGCGCGAACTTGCCCGCGCGATACGCGAGCGAAGGACGGCGCGCGCGCACCGGCTCGCCGCGCAGCCAGCGCTCGAGGTCTTCGGCCAGCGCGAGCGCCGTCGCGTAGCGACGCCCCGGATCCTTCTCGAGGCACTTGAGGACGATCGTCTCGAGGTCGCGCGGGACGTCGGCCGCGAGCGCGACGAGCGACGGCGGCTCGTCCTCGACGATCCGGCGCAGGAGCAAAACGACGTCCTCCTCCACGAACGGCGGCCGGCCCGCGAGCAGGTGGAAGAGCGTCGCGCCGAGCCCGAAGACGTCGCTGCGTGCGTCGACGGCATGCACGCGGCCCTGCGCCTGCTCGGGCGCCATGTAGCTCGGCGTACCGAGCACGTGGCCGGAGAGCGACAGCGAGGAGTCGACCGCGAGCTCCTTCGCGAGGCCGAAATCGGTGACGAAGATCCGCTCGCCTTCGAGCAGGAGGTTGTGGGGCTTCAGGTCGCGGTGGACGATCCCCGCTTCGTGCGCGTGGTGGACCGCAAGCGCCGCGTCCCGGATCCGGCGCACGCGAGTCGCGACGTCGGCGGGCGGCGCGTTGTGGAGCGCCGGACCGGCGACGAGCCGCATGGCGATCCAGCCTTCGCCTGCGTCGTAGACGGCGGCGATGTTGGGATGGCCGAGGCGCGCGGCCGAGCGCGCCTCGCGCAGCAGCCGCTCGCGCAGCGAGGCGTTCGCCGCGGACGCGCCTTCGAGGAGCTTCAACGCGACCGGCCGCTTCAATTCCTCGTCGAAGGCCTCGTACACCACGCCCATGCCGCCGCGGCCGATGAGGCGCACGATGCGGTACTTGCCGACCTGCTCGGGCGCGCGCCCGAGGTCCTCGAGCAGCGGCTCCGAATCGGCGAGCAGCCGCTTCAAGGCGTAGTCGGGCACTTCGCCGCTCACGGGGAGTTCTTGTCCTTGCCTTCGGGCCGCTGGAACAGCCAGCGCAGTTCCTCTTCCAGCGCCGCCGCGTCGCGCACGGTGTCGGTCACGATCGCGAGGAGGTGCTCGCGGAAGCGCTTCTTCGTGCGCGAGAGCCAGTTGGTGACGTCGGTCACCGTGATCCCATTACGTTGCGCGACCGCTCGGTAATCGACGTCGGGCGAGGCGTCGAGGAAGTAGTCGCGAAACGTCGCGAACATCGCGGACTTGCCGGTCGCCGCGAGCTCCTGTTCGAGCTCCTGCAGCGCGGTCTGGACCAGCTCGCGGCGCCAGCGCGCGTCGAGCAGCTCGTCGGGCCGCAGCGCAGTCGGGTCGGCCGCGTCGAATGGCGCCGGTTCGCCGGCTCCCTCGATCGGCTCGTCGATCGAGAAGAACTGCCGCCCTCCACCGCGCCGCGCCGCCGTCGCGCGCCGGTTCGCGTCGCGCGCGTAGTTCCGCAGCGCCACCTTGAGGAAGGCGCGAAACCGTCCGCGCTCCGGGTCGGCCTTCTTCAGGAACCCGCTCTCGATCACCCACACGAAGAAGTCCTGGGTCAGCTCCGCCGCGGCGTCGCGATCGAGACGGAGCTCGGCGCGCAGCCAGTCGCGGATCCGCCGCCAGTAGCGGCTCGCGAGCCGCTCTAGTGCCCGGTCCGTGATCCCGTCACCGCCCTCCGCCGCGCCGGGGCCCACCTGCGACCAGCAGGTGGTCGGGAAGAAGGCGGCATTCTGGGGCTCGACCATCGGCGTACTTTCGTCGGAAGATCGTCGGCGACGAGACGGCGCGATTGGATTTACGGGCGACTGCGTAAGGGGCCCTAGCTTAGCCCCGCCTCTCCAGGAGATTGGTCATGAGCACGACCCGTTCACTCCCGGTCCTCTTCCTCAGCGTCGCGCTCGCGGCGCAGGCGCGCGCGCACGCCGAGGAGCTGCCGCCCGCTCCCGAGATCCTCGCGAAATGCGACGCCCGCCTCGGCGATCCCGCCGCGAGGAAGGGGATTCGCACGCTCGTCATGCGCGGGAACGTGTTGTTTCCCGACTGCACCTCGGAGGTGTTCAAGCCCGTGAAGGGCCGCTTCGAGGAGATCTGGCTCGCGGCCGATCGCGCTTACTCCGTCGTCGAATGGGGCACCATGAAACTGGTCGTGGGCACCGCCGGTGCCTTCTCCTGGTCGCACGACCCGATGGGGATCGTGATCAAGGAGGGCGACGAGCAGCTCCCGATGCGCCGCTCCTGCGATCTCGGCCGGCGCGCCGGATGGAAGGAGATGTACGCGAGCGCGGAGACGGTCGGCACCGAGGAGCTCGCCGATCGCGGCGGCCGCAAGCACTACAAGCTCGTCATGAAGCCCGCGGTCGGGGAGAGCGAGACCTGGTTCGTCGACGCGGAGACCTTCGACCTCGGCGCGGTCGAGAGCTCGCTGCCCGATCTGCCCGGCGGCAGCATCAAGATTCGCACCTACTTCTCCGACTTCCGCGACGTCTCGGGCATCCGCTTCCCGCACGAGAAGTTGATGAAGATGGGCGTCGACCCGACGCGGTTCGAATACCACTACGAGTCGATCGAGGTCAACGCCGCCGTGAAGCCGGAGCAGGTGGCACCGTCCGCCGAAGTGCTCGCGGCGCTGAAAGATCCCACGAAGCGATTGCAGTCGCCGTCGGCCAACCCCGACGAGTGCGCGATCGAGGAGATCGCGGCGCAGCCGGTGCTCTCGATCCGCGTGACGAGCGCGGCCGACGCGGTGGAAAAGACGCTCGCGACGTTGATTCCCGAAGTCCTCGGGGTCATGACGGAGATGGGCGGCGAGATGGCCGGCCCGCCCTACTGCCGCTTCCACACCATGGACGCCGACAAGGTCGACCTCGAGGCCGGCATGCCGCTGAAGAAGAAGGTCGATGGCAAGGGGCGCGTGAAGGCGACCGAGCTCCCCGCAGGGAAGACGGCCACGACGTGGCACATCGGGACATACGACTCGGTCGCGAAGTCGCAGGCGCGGCTCGCGGCCTGGCTCAAGGAGAAGTCGTTGCAGACCGCCGGTGGCCACTGGGAGGTCTACTGGACCGATCCCGGCGTCGAGCCCGATCCCGCCAAGTGGCGCACGCGGATCTACTGGCCGGTGAAGTGACATGACCCTGAAAGAGACTCTCAAGCAACTCAAGGCGCTCGGCGACGCGAAGTTGCGGGAGTACAACGCCAAGGGCGGCGCCGGAGACAATCAGTTCGGCGTCGCTCTCGGCGACATCCGCGGGGTGGCGAAGAAGATCAAGACGAACCACGCGCTGGCCCTGTCGCTCTGGGAGGACGGCAACGTCGACGGCCAGTTCCTGGCCACGCTCCTGATCGAGCCCAAGAAGCTCTCCGCCAAAGAGATGGATCGGATGGTGCGGACCATCAGTTATGTCCGCGTTGCCGACTGGCTCATCTCCTACGTCGTCCGCCAGCACCCCGACAAGGAGACGCTTCGCCAGCAATGGATGACCGCGGACGACCGCTGGGCCGCCCGCGCTGCATGGGACCTCACCGCGGAGCGGGTCGCGAAGAGTCCGGACGGGCTCGCGGTCCCGGCGCTGCTCGATCGCCTCGAGTCCGAAATGGCCGGCGCCGCTCCGGAAGTGCAGTGGACGATGAACACGACCCTTGCGACCATCGGCATCCACTTCCCCAAACTCCGCAAGCGCGCCATCGCCATCGGCGAGAAGCTGGGAATCTATCGGGACTATCCCGTCTCGAAGGGCTGCACGTCCCCCTTCGCCCCGATCTGGATCGACTTCATGGTGAAGCGGCAAGGTTGAACCCATCTCACGAATCGGCAGAGCGCCTCAGGGCGTCGGCGGGCGCACTGCCCGGGTGACCCGTACGCGCTACCAAGAGTCTGGGTCGATGCTGCTTGCTGCGATAGGATGGCGCCGGAGATTCGACCATGGCAACCACTCATTCAGTCATCTGCGTTGATCCGGACATCATGTCTGGGACACCGGTCTTCGCGGGCACGCGGGTGCCCGTCCAAACGCTCATCGACTACCTGAAAGCCGGGGACCGCATCGACGACTTCCTGGAACAGTTCCCGACCGTGACCCGTGAACAGGCGGAGGAATTCCTCGTCATTGCGGGCGAAGCGGCAATGCGAAATGCGCGTCCTTCTTGACGAATGCATGCCGCGTGATTTCAAGAAGTACCTATCTGCACACGAATGCTTGACCGCCCCGGAAGCAGGTTTGGCGGGCAAGAAGAATGGTGAACTCATTCGTGCCGCGGCCGGGCGATTCGACGTGATGGTCACGGTTGACAAGAAACTCCGATACCAACAGAACGTACCACGTCTTCCGTTCGGAATTGTCGTATTGAAGGCTCACGGCAACCGACTCGAAGACCTTGTACCACTCGCCTCTGCGACGCTCGCCGCACTTCAGGAAGTCAAGCCTGGACTGGTGATTGAGGTGAGCGTCTGACAGGCGGAGGCTGCTGCCGAAGTCGCGGGTGCGGTGACCGGCCGCCGGTCGGGCTCGAACGCGTTTTCGCAGCTGATCTGCGGCCGTCAGGCGTACAGGGTGGTTGGCGCGAGACTTGAGATGTGCGCGGTGGATCCATCGGACCCACTGAGGATCACCGCCCATGACGAGCATCATTGACATTGAAATTGGTACCTCGCAGGAAAGAGCCGCGGCACTGCTCGCCGACCCCGCGAACAACTCCAGGTGGATGGAGGATCTCGAGGTGGTCGCGCCGATCGCCGGAGAACTCGGAGCGGTCGGCTCGAAGTACCGGATGGTTCAGAAGGAGCACGGCAGGGAGTTCGTTGCGACCGTCGTCGCCAAAGACCTCCCGCGCGTACTTCACCTGGAGCTGGACGCGCCCGATGTCTGGGTCTCGATTACGGACCGACTGGAACCTGTCTCGGCACGACGGACGCGACTGGTTTCGATGGAGATCTTCGACTTCAAGGGTCTGCTCCAACGTGCGCTTGGACTTTTCGCGCGCCACCGAATCAAGGAGGCGCATCGCCGACACATGGAGGCGTTCAAGCGATTCGCGGAGGGCGATGCAGCGGCGCGCCGCAAGTAACGTTCGCGTCGTGCTCGGGTCGCCGCGAGGTCATCGGATCGCCATGAGCCAACTCCTGCGCTTCCCGAGTGCGGTCAGGCACGATCCGCAGATCGACGCCTGGATGCGCGAGCACGCGGGGGAATTGGGGGCGATCGCAGAGCGTTGGTTCCAGATCATGCGCGGCTGCGGAGAGGACGTTCGCGAGCTGTTGCATGACGGCCACCCCACCGCATGCGTGAAGAAGGAGGGTTCGTCTTGAAACGAGGAACTACGGAAGCTCGTGGCATCGGCGAGTACATCGCCACCTTCCCGCCTGCCGTGCAGGCGATCCTCCGGAAGATCCGGGCGACGGTTGCGGCCGCTGCGCCGGACGCGAAGGAGAAGATCAGCTACCGGATGCCGGCCTTCTTTCAGGACGGGATCCTCATCTACTTCGCCGCGTTCAAGAACCACATCGGCGTGTTCCCGCCCGTATCCGGCGATCCAGGCCTCGAGCGATCCTTGAAGCGGTACATGGGACCCAAGGGGAACCTCAAGTTCCCGCTCGATGAGCCCGTGCCTTACGACCTGATCAAGAGGATCGTCGCGCTCCGGCTCCGACAGAACGTCGCGAAGGCCGCGACGAAACGAAAGAGGCGCTAGCTCACTCGATCCGCACCTCGACGGCGTTCGAAAGGTTGCCGCCGCTCGACGGCGGGTCGAAGGCGAGGTCCTGCAGGAACACGATCGTTCCGACGGGGACGTTGGACGCCACCACGAAGGAGGTCGAATCGGGAAGCGTTCCGAGCGGAACGATCAGCCACGGCGAGGCGAGCGAGAAGAAGATCCGGCCGAACGGCTTGAAGAGCACTTCGCCGGGGACCGTGCCGACGAAGAGGAAGAGCGCGAGCCCCGACGTGCCCGTCGAGTCGAGGGTGACGGTTCCGCCGGGCGTCGCGTTCCCCGACACGGCGAGCGTCACGTGGCTGAACTCGTACCCGCCGAGATCGACCACCATCACCCGGTCGAGATCGGCGTCGAGCACGCGCGGCTGTCCGGCCGCGTCGGTTCCAGCGAGGAGCAGGGCGGGGTCGCCGGCCTCGAGCGCGGGGGAGCCGACCGACAGCCGGTAGTCGCCGTTCGCGGCATCGAGGAAGAGGGGATCGACGTCGAGCTGATTCCCGGTCGAGCTGCCGGCGACGACGCAGCCTGTCGTGTCGCCGACGAGGACGTATCCCGCCGAGGTCAGCGTGCCGTCGCAATCGGGGCTCGTGCCTGCGCTCGACGAGTTGCCGGCGAGGATCGCGTGACCGAACGTGACCGTGAGTCCGGTCTGGACGTAGGCTCCACCGCCGTGCGTCGCGAGGTTTCCCGCGAAGGTCGAGTGCGTGAGCGTCGCCGCCTGCTGGAAGTAGACGCCCGCGCCGAGGCCATTGCCCATGGTCGACGACACCGCGTTTCCCGTGACCACGACGTCGTCGAAGACGGCGTTCGCCGTGTTGACGTGGATTCCTCCGCCGCTGGCGTCCGAGTAGAACGAGAACGCCGAGTTGTCGCAGATCGAGCTGGCCGAGATCGAGAGCGCGCCGCCGCTCGTGTAGATGCCGCCGCCGCGCGAGGCGTCGCCGAACTTGTCGGCATAGTTCCGGCTGACCGACGACCCGACGATCGTCAGCGTCCCGCCGACGTTGTAGATCCCGGCGCCGAGGCCTCCGAAGTTGTCCAAGCCGGTGCTGTTCGCGTTCACTCCGCAGCGCGTCAGCGTCACGACGGAGAGGTCGGCCATGCGGATGCCGGCGCCCTCGTAGGCCGAGGCGTTCTCCTCGACCAGGCAGTCCGTCAGGATCGCAGTCCCGGAGCTCGCGACCGCGATGCCCCCGCCGCCGCTCGTCGGGTCGTTCAGATCGCCGTTCCGGAACACGGACGACTTCGTGAGCGTGAGGACGGCGTTGGACCGGACCAGGATCCCCGCGCCCGGAAACGCGAGGCCGTGCGTGAAGGTGATCCCGGTGACGTCGACCGTCACGCCGATCTGGACCCGCAGCGTCCGTCCGTTCGACGTCCCGTCCACGATCGTGACGTCGCGTCCCCCCGTGCCGACGAGCACGAGATCCTTGTCGACGTCGAGATGCTCGAAGTAGCTCCCCGGCGCGATGTGGATCGTGTCGCCGCCACTGGCCGCCGCGACCGCGTCCATGATCCCGCAGAACGGATTCCCTGCCGATCCGTCGCCGCTCGCGCACCCGGCGAACCCGACGTCCACGTACCAGTCCCCGGCCGACGCGACCGGAGCAGCACCGCAGAGAAGCGCGAGACCGACGAAGCATCCGACGGACGTCGACATGCACGACATGGTGAAACTCCCGAAGCGCGTCGATCGAGGTTCAGTGTTTCCCGGTCCGAGCGAACGTCTTATCGCCGCATTCGCGGCCGACAAGCGGGTGCGACCTCCAAGTGCGACCCGGGCCGAAGGGGAACACGTCGACGAGAATCGCGCCGTGCGCGGAGCGCTCCAAGCATCGTCCGGCGTTCGCTGCGGAACCGAGCAGTCGCGCGTCTCGTCGCGCTACTCTCGCGCGCCGCTTCTCGTCGCTCGACCCCTTCGTGAGGATTCCATGACCTCGTCCGCGCTCCGTTCCGTCCTCGGTCTCTCGCTCCTGCTTTCGCTCGGTGCGGCCGGCTGCAGCAGCGGCGCCAAGGACTCGACGTCGGCCACCACGGCCTCCTCCATCGTCGGCGACTGGGTGACGGAGAAGACGCCGAGCCAGCTCGGGACGATGGTCACGCGCTACCAGTTCGGGAAGGACGGGGACTTCCACGGGCGGGTCGAGTTCGTCGATTCGCCGATGCCGCCGATCGTCGTGGCGGGGAGGTACGTGGTGCGCGGGAGCTCGCTCGACACGAAGATCGACGACCAGACGCGCACGTCGACCTTCCGCTTCGACAAGGACGAGCTGATCCTCGAACAGAACGGCAACGTCCTGCGCTTCCATCGGAAGTGAGACGCGTGAGCGACGGCGACGAGGCTGCGCGGAAGGCCGACTACGGCTGGGACGCGGGGTTCAAGCTGCCGCTGGCCGGCGTCTTCCTCGGTTGCATGGTCGTCGTGGCCGCCGTGTCGCGGATGTGGCCTCCGCTGATCGCGGCGTCGGTCGCGCTGTGTTTCGTCGCCACGGCACTGCATGCGACTCGCCGGGGAAAGTTCCTGGTGTGGGGGGAGCTGCTGGACGGGCTTCGATTGCGGGGCGACGAGCGGGTCCTCGATCTCGGTTGTGGTCGGGGGGCGGTGCTGTTGGCGGCCGCCAAACGACTGACGACGGGACACGGCGTGGGCGTGGACATCTGGAGTCGCGGCGATCAATCGGGCAACTCGGTGGCTGCGACCCGAAGGAATGCGCAGCTCGCGGGCGTGTCGGAACGGGTCGCTCCGCTGACGGCGAACATGATGGCGCTGCCCTTTCCATCGGACACGTTCGACGTCGTCGTCTCGAACATCGCCATCCACAACATCCCGGGTTCGAAGGGTCGCGCCCAGGCGATCGACGAAGCGGTGCGCGTCCTCAAGCCGGGCGGCCGGCTGCTGGTCGCGGATCTCGCATTCACCGGCGCGTACTCGCGTCGGCTCGTCGAGCTCGGCATGGCGGGCATCGCCCGGCGCAGCCTCGGCTGGCGCATGTGGTGGACGGGTCCCTGGCGGGCGACGTATCTGGTGACGGCGACGAAGCCGGGAAACGGACCCGGCGAATGCAACCCATCGAAGGATCGAGAATGAACGCGGACAAGGCGGTGAATCCGAGTCGGGCGCTGTGGGAGAAGGGCGACTTCACCGAGATCGCGGGGCAGATGCGTCAGTCCGGAGATCTACGCCGAAGGGACGAACATCGGGATCGGATGCAACCACGAGGCGGCGGACGCGTCGGTCGCCTTCACGGTCTACGTGCAACCGCCGGCCCCGCTCTCCAGCGGGAGGCCGATGGCGCCCGGCGAGCAAGAGGATGGAGCGGTCGGTCAATGTCCCAGTATGAGTTGCAGCCCCTGCGTCATGGACACGCCCTTCACAGCGCCCGGGTCGAGCTCGAACACTTGAAGATCCAATTCGAGGCCGGCGAGGAACTCGTCGTCCGGAATGTCGCCGATGATGCTCGCTCCCCATGGTGAGAGTCCGACGAGCAGGGTGGTGAACGGGACGACGAGGAGGTCGCCCCCCCAGCTGGAATGCAACGCCGCCTGTTCGAACCCGAAGAAGAGGGCGCCCACGGTGTAATCGTCGTACGAATTCGCGAGGTCGAGCGTGAACGTGGTCCCGAGAACGGGATCGGCCAGCGCGGTGAACGAGGCGACGCCGTTCGTTCCGGCGAGACCGGAGCCGTAATTCGAACGGACGGCGGGAAGCGGGCCGCGGTCGTGCACGAAGACGTCGTTGTCGTCATTCGTGTCCCCGGCGACGAGGTTGGACGAGTAGCTCTCGAACGCGACCGAATGGCCGTCGCCCGAAATCGTCCCCTCCTCGAGGCGGCAGCCCTCACTTCCCGCAATGCCCGTCGAATCAAAGCTCACGAGCTCGGTCCTCCTCGTCGAGCGGTCGTGCACGAACACGTCGCCCTTCCCTCTCGTGGGATAGGCGACGAGATTCGTGGCGTCGCTCAAGAACGCGACGAAACGTCCATCCGCCGAGATCGAAGGCACTCCGGAGGGGGCGTTGCCCTCCATCCCTGCCGGGTTCACGCTCACTCGCTCGGTGACTCCCGTCTCCCGGTCGTGGACGAAGACGTCCCAGGTTCCATTGGTGTCATCACCAACGAGGTTCGAAGCGCCGCTCTCGAATGCGACGAATCGACCGTCCTCCGAGAGCGAAGCGTAGTAGCTGATGCCATTGCCCTGGACCCCTGAGGAGTCGACGCTGACACGCTCCGTCACGCCCGTGATCCGATCGTGCACGTAGATGTCCCATCCGCTCGTCTCGCCGGCGACGAGGTTGGTGGCGTCGCTGTCAAACGCCACGATCCGTCCGTCCGCCGAGATCACGGGAACGTAGCTCGATCCGTTCGCTTCCGCACCGGAGGAGTCCACGCTGACACGCTCCGTGGAACCGGAGACCCGGTCGTGGACGAAGATGTCCCACGCTTCGTTCGTGTCGCCCGCGACGAGATTCCAGGCGTAGCTCTGGAAGGAGACGAGACGTCCATCGTCCGAGATCCATGGCAGCGTGCTGGAGGAATTCCCCTCCGCTCCCGACGAGTCCACGCTGACCCGTTCGGTGATTCCGGTCGATCGGTCGTGGACGAAGACGTCATCGACTCGATTGGTGTCGTCGAGGACCAGGTTTGAGGCGTTGCTCTCGAATGCCACGTAACGTCCGTCCGAAGTGATCGATCGCGGCCTGCTGTCGCCGTTCGCTTGCGCGCCCGAGGGGTCCAGGCTCACGCGTTCGGTGACTCCCGTGGAGCGGTCATGGACGAAGACATCGACGAAGCCATTGGTGTCACTTGCAACGAGGTTCGTGGCGTCGCTCGCGAACGCGACGAATCGTCCATCCGCAGAGATTGTGCTTCGAAAACTGTTGTAGTTTCCCTCCTCCCCGGCAGAACTCACGCTGACACGCGTCGTTTCCTGTGCGAGCGTGACGCCACCTCCCGTGAAGAACGCCCCAACGGCGACGATCACCGTTCGGATGCTGCTCGACATCATGAAACCGCCCTCCTTGGCGTCGATGGATCGCGCGCTCATCGGGTGGACACGGACTCCCTCCGATCGGGGATGGGAGGGACGCGCACGAGCGATCGGCGCAATTTCCAAGCCCGCCGCGCGGCTCCGTGCATGATCAATGAAGCGTGATCGTGCTGGGGAACTCTCCGCGGGTCGCAGCGGGCGACGACCCAGTTTCGCGAGCGCACACGAGTCGATGTCGACGACGAATCCCGCGGCGTCAGGTCGGAAACACTGAAGCGCGCCGCCCGTTTCCGGGCGGCGCGCCTCGCATTCACTCGGTCTCTCCCTCGACCCGCTCCGCTCTCAGAACGACCCGAGCAGCAGCTGGAGCGCCGGAGTCGCCGCGCCGGAGTCGACGGCGTGCTTCAGCGGGGCGTTCCACGCGACGTCGTCGGCGTGGGCCTGGACGCCGAGGGCCGCCAGGGCGCGTTCGCGCGAGGGGTTGTCGCGATTCGCGTACTGCGCGATGCGGCGCAGGGCGGGGGGCGCGGCGCGGCGACGCGGAAGGCGCGTGCGCGCGGGCCGGGCGGAGGGGCGCGCAGCGCCGCGGCCTCGCTCAGTCGTGCAGCTCGACCACCTCGCCCGCCGTCCCGCCGCCCGCCGCGACGACGTCGGGCGCGCCGTCGCGATCGAAGTCGGCGGCGACCGTCGCGAACGAGGAGGAGGCCTCGCCGACCGGGCCGCCGTCGAGGAAGTTCGCGTCGCCGTCGTTCAGGAAGACGTGCAGGCCGGCAAGGCCGAAGGACCCGAAATAGTCGAGGTCGCCGTCCTGGTCGACGTCGGCGCCGGTCAGCGCGACGGTCGTCGAGCTGCCGAGCGACTGCAGCGTGTCGGTGAAGGAACCGGAGCCGTCGTTGCGCCAGACGGTGTCGCCGTTGGCGAGGTTGCCGACGACGACGTCGAGATCGCGGTCGCCATCGAGGTCGGCGAGGACGAGCGCGCGCGTGTCGCCGGCGCCGAAGCTGCCGAGCAGCGTGAAGGTCCCGCTCCCGTCGTTGCTCCAGACCGTCTCCGCGCCGCCGCCGGCGACGCCGAGGACGACGTCGAGGTCGCCGTCGTCGTCCACGTCGCCGAGCGCCACCGCGCTCACCGCCGCGAAGCCGAGCGACTGGCCCGAGTCGGTCAGGTTGCCGGCGCCGTCGTTCAGCCAGACGAGGGTCGAGTTGAGCGAGACGCCCTGCACGACGTCGAGGTCGCCGTCGCCGTCCACGTCGCCGAGCGCGAGCGCCGCCGTCGTGTCGCTGCCGAGCGTCTGCGCCGTGTCGGTGAAGGTGCCGGTGCCGTCGCCGAGGAAGACGCCGAGCCCGCCGAAGCTCGCGTAGCCGACCACGAGGTCCTGGTGGCCGTCGCGGTCCACGTCGCCGAGCGCGACGCTCGTCACGGCCGTGGTGGTGATCGCCGAGGTCGGCGTGAAGTCGGCGGTGCCGTCGTTGCGCCACAGGCGCGTCGAGCCGGCGTCGACGCCCTGCACGTAGTCGACGTCGCCGTCGCCGTCGACGTCGCCCGCCGCGAGCGCCGCCGTGTGGCCCGCGCCGAGCACCTGGCCCGAGTCGCTCCAGACCGCCGGACCGAAGGTGCCGGTGCGCGAGTCGTGGTACATCGTGCACGGCGCGAACGACCCGTAGGTGACGACGTCGGGGTCGCCGTCGCTGCTCCAGTCGGCGACCGCGAGCCGCATCGCCGTCGTCGTCCCGTAGCGCACGCCGTTCGGCGGGAGGTGCCCGTCCGCGTCGAGCGCGTAGACGTAGAAGCCGCCCATCCCCGCGACCATCAGGTCGGCCCGCCCGTCAGCGTCGACGTCGGCGACGGCGACGTCGCGCGCGGAGAGGCCGTCGATCAGGTCGCCCGTCGCCGTGAAGCCCGCGGCGCCGTCGTTTTCGAAGAAGTCGACGTGGTCGAGCGCGTCGACCGTCACGACGTCGAGGTCGCCGTCGCGATCGAGGTCGGCGAGCGCGAGCCGGCCGGTGATCTCGGCGTGGAAGGAGACGCCGGTCGCGGTGAAGACGCCGCCGCCGTCGTTCAGGAAGACCTGGTCGTCGGCGAAGCTGCCGCCCGCGACGACGTCGACGTCGCCGTCCCCGTCGAGGTCGCCGACCGCGAGCGCGAGCGTGCCCGCGCTCCCGAAGGTCTGCAGCGACTCGGTGAACGTGCCGGCGCCGTCGTTCATGTAGACGTGCAGCGGCGCGTCGGAGCAGCCGTCGATCAGGTCGAGGTCGCCGTCGCCGCCCACGTCGGCGAGCGCGACGCAGGTCGTCGCGTAGCTGCCGAGCGCCTGTCCGCTGTCGCCGTAGTTCCCGAGCAGGCTGTCCAAGAAGACGTGGTCGCCGTTGCCGTCGTCGCGGCCGACCACGAGGTCGGGCGTGCCATTGCCGTCGAGGTCGCCCACCGCGAGGCAGGTGCCGTCGATGAAGCCCTGGGCCGTGTTGACGAACGTGCCCGGCCCGACGTTCTTCAACAAGAGGACGTTGCCGTTGCTCGCGTTCACCAGGAACGCGTCGAGGATGCCGTTGCGGTCATGGTCGACCGGCACGACGCAGCTCGCCGTGAAGTCTTCGATCTGGCAGGGCGTCGCGACGAAGCCGGCGGCGACGTCGACGCCGTCGCCGCTCGCGGTCGGGACGACCGTCTGGCCCGAGGCGACGTCGACGATTGCGCCGGTCGCGATCGCCGCGCTGACGTCGATGCCCGAGGCCGCGCCGAACACGACGCTCGCGGTCGAGAAGAGGTCGCGCGTGCGCAGGTTCGGGGTCGTGCCGAGCGTGACCGTCACCTGCGTCCCGAGCGGGCCCGCCGCGACGGTCGCGCCGGTGCCGAGGAAGTCGCCCGCGACCGGCAGGGCGAAGCTCGCCGCCGCGTTCGAAGAGACGCTCACCGCGCGATCGAAGGTGAGCACGAGCGTGTCGCCCACCCCCACCTTGCCGCTCCCGTCGACGTCGAAGTAACGCGCCGCGCCGCTGAGCTGCGCGCGCGGCCCGAAGCGCACCACCGGCTGCGTCGTGAGCGCGACGTTCGCGCCGGCCGGATCGAGCGTGATCGTGAGCGTGCGCGCCCCGGTCGAGGTCGCCGCGACGTGGCCGCTCGTCGCTCCCATCGGGTTGGTGACGACGGGGGGCTGCGTGACGACGTTGTTCGAGCCGCTCGCGGCGATCGTCACGGTCAGGCCGGAGATCGTGTGGCCGTTCGTGTCGCGCGCCGTGATCACGACGACCGCGTCGTCGACGCCGTCAGCGTCGAGCCCCTCACCCGGCGTCACCGTGACGGTCGAGAGCGCCGCCGACGGGATCTGCGGCACCGGCGAGTGCGGCCCTCCGCCGCCCCCTCCGCACGCCACGAGGGCCAGGACCCCCGGAAGAACGACACCCCAACGCCCCCCCACCCGCGCATCGACCCCTGGCATCGTTGCACCTCGCTGCGGAATCGTCGCGCCCCACTCGCGCGACACGCAGTTCCGGACACGGAGCGTGCGATCGACCGGCCGCGGCCGACCCTGAACCGGTTTCCGGTGCAGGGAAAAACGGGAGGAGGAAGATTCCGGCGGCGCCGCGGGGGAGGACGCGCCAATGCGCAGTCAGTGCCGATCGAACAGTGGGAGCAGCCGCTCGACCGCGCGCGTCATGGCGTAGTCGTCCCGGAAGAAACGGCGCCCTTCCGCGGCGATGCGCGCGCGCTCTTCGGGGCGCGCGAGCCACGACGCGATCGCCTCCTCCATCTGCGCGAGCGGCGCCTCGGCGTGGTGGACGCCGGCCTGAAACGGCGGGCCCGGCGGCAGCGGCTCGCTCAGCAGGAAGGCGCCGTTGGCGTAGGCCAGCGCGAGACGGTGGCCCTCGACCACCGGCTTCTCGCTCTGGTGCAGGTTGAGCTGGATCTTCGCGCGGCGCAGGAATTCGCCGCGCCGCCGCCCCCACGCGACGGTCGCGGGCGCGAGCTTGAAGCGCTTCGCGAGGCGCGCGAGCGCCGTCTTGCGCCGCCCCTCGCCCGGCCGGCCCAGGAACGCGACGTCGTACGGCGGATCGGCGAGCGGCGCGAGGCCCGACTCGAAGCGCCGCGTGTACGCGAAGGGCAGCACGCCCGCCGGCGTCCGGCCGAGCCGCGCCGCCTCGAGCGCGAGCGCCTCGTTGCACTCGAGGACCACGTGGCAGCCGGCGAGGAAGCGGTCGCTCTTCTGCATCATCGGGACTGCCGTCCCGTGGGGCGTCCAGCCGTCGGGGTATTGCTCGACGTTCACGCCGGCGAGCACGACGCCCGGCGGCGGCGCCCACGGGTCGTAGCGGTGCGTCCCGTAGACGAGCACGACGTCGCCCGGCTTCAGCGGTCCGAGGTCGTCGAGCTGGTCGACGCACTGGATGACGGCGACGCGGCCGAGGACGCGCAGAGCGTCGGCGATCCCCTCCACCGTCTCCTCGAACGTGTCGAGGACGCGCGGCGGGACGACCACGTGGAAGAGGCCGGGCGCGGCCGCGCGCGCCGCGCGCAGGACCGCCGGGCGGCGCAGCCGGGCGCGCAGCTGCAGCACGTTGCGCCGCAGCTTCACGCGCATTCTCTCGAGCGCCATGCGTCAGCCCCGACCGGAGTAGCCGTGGTCGAGCGCGGCGCGCAGCGCGGCGTGCTGCGCGTGCGGCGCGCAGCGGCGCAGCGACGCGTGCTCGCGCGCGAGCTCCCACGCGGCGAGGCGCGCGATCGGGTGACGCCGCGTCCACGCCACCTCGAAGTCGAAGGTGACGAGGCGCTCCCCCCGACCGGAATCGTGGCCGGCGTGGTGGATCACGTGGTCGAGGCTCGCGTGGACCTGGATCAGGAGCGGCTCGTTCAACTCCTTCGCGCGCGCGTGCCGCCGCGCCCACTCGCGGCCGAGCCGCGCGAGCAGCCGCTCCTTCTCCGCGACCGCCACTTCGGGATCGGCGAGCAACTGGTCGAGGTGCCGCCCCGACACGAACTCCATCACGACGACCGGCTGGTGGACGCCCGCCGGCAGCGCGACGCCCTCCTGCAGGTGCGGCACGTCGAACCCCTCGTGCCGCCAGAGCGTGAGGACCTTGCGCTCGATCTGGGCACGCCGCGCCGCGAGCACGCCGGTCTTGCCGACCAGCACGCGCTGGCCGAAGTCGCGCAGCGACTCGCGCAGGACGCTGCGCTTGCGGCCGAAGAGCTTGAAGACGTGGAAGCGGCCGGCCGCGCGGGCGCGGATCACGAGATGGCGGCCGTCGCCGCGCCGGCTCTCCGCGAGGAGCGTCGCGTCGGCTCCGAAGAGCGCGACCACGTCGTCGGCGATCGGAGGCGCCATCATCGCGGTTTGGCGAGCTCGGCCAGCAGCACGCGCGCGACGTTGTACTTGCTGAACTCCTTCTTCGCGCGCGACTTGAAGTTGCGGTCGATGGCGCGCGCGAGGCGCAACACCGGGTTGGGGTTCGCGAAGGCGAAGGCGTGCGTGTAGCGCAGGAGGTCGTGGTCGGGGTAGTGGCGCACAGTCTCCTGCATGAAGCGGTCGAACTCGCCCGGCCGCACCGTCTTCCCGAGGCTCTTCAGGAACGACAGGATCTCGCGCGCCACGAACTCCTTGGTGCGGCGGCGCGAGCGGTAGACCATCTCGAAGTCGAAGAAGAGGTAGTCGCCGTCGTCCATCGGCATCACGTGCTTCAGGTCGCCGTTCTCGTGGACGAGGCGCGGTTCCGCCCGCTGGATCGCCAGGGCATGGCGGCGGTGCCAGGTCGGCAGGAAGCCGGTCCAGATCTTCACGCGCTCGTCGAGCGAGAGCTCGGGGTCGCCGAGCAGGTCGACCAGCTTCCTGCGCGGCACGTACTCGTAGAGCGCGTAGAGCGTCGGGTCCATCCCCTCGACCTCGACGTCCTCGTAGACGCCGAAGACGCGGAAGCCCGCCTCGCGCCAGAGCCGGATCGAGTCGAGCTCGGTGAGCCGCCGCGCGCGCGGCATGAACGAGGTCTGGTTGCAGACGAGGACGTTGCCGCAGCTCTTCGAGAAGTACTGCCACCAGGTGCGGCTGCCCTGATACACCTTGAGCACCGCGAACCCGCCGCGGAACGGCACCTTGTAGAGGTAGTTGCCGTTCTTCAGCAGCAGCATGGAATCGAGGTCGTCGAAGCGCAGGCGCTCGCGTGCAGTCGCGGAGACGGGGGTCATCCCCCGAACGTTACCGCGAGTACTTCCCGACGGTGCGCCGCAGGGTGAAAGTGTGGCGGCTCGCTTCCTTGCCGTCGACCCACAGCACCCACTCGCACTCGACGTTGTCGGCGTCGACGAAGCGGACGCGCCCCTCGTGGACGTGGGACTGCTTCATGGATTCGACGTCGGTCGCGTGGCCGTCCCACACGAAGTGGAGGTCGTCGCGCGTCGAGCTCTTGCGGTCGAGCTTCATGCGGGGCCGCGTGCCCGGCAAGCCTTCGAACATGAGCGTGAGGTCGGAGCCCTCGAGGCGATACGTGGTGACGCTCTCGTGGTCGGTCTCGGCGAAGAGCTTCTGCTGCAGCGCGTGGCCGCCCGACGTCACGAGGTACTCGACAGTGATCGTCTCTGCCGGCGTGGTCGGCGTGGGAGCGGCGGCCGGCGCCGCCGCAGGCTCCGCAGGCGCCGTGGGTGCCTCGGCCTTCGCGTCGGCCTTCGCGTCGGCCTTCGGTGCGGCCTTCACTTCGGCCTTCCACTTCCCGGCGAGCGTCTGCATCCGCGCGAAGGCCGCCGACGCGGAGGCGTCGTCGACGTCCTCCTGCCGCAGCTCCTTCGTGATCCCCCCGCTGCAGCCCGCGAGCCCGAGGGCCGCGAGGAGCGCTGCGCATCGCTTCATCGTCCGTCTCCTGTTCCGGCGCGGCGGCGCCGTTGGAATCGAGTCGTCATCCTCCGCGATCGTGCCGAGGCGCACGCTCTTCCGCCGAGTTCCTTCCCGGGAAAACTTCCCAACGTCCTATTTAATGAGGGAGTATTGCCGTCCCCCCGCAGGGATACGAGGGAGAGGTTCGACATGAGTGGTGCCGCCAAGGGAATGGCCGGACTGGTCGCCGCGCTCGCGCTGATCGGCGGGCTTGCATTCTGGTTGCTGAAGGACGACGGGGGGGCACTCGGGAGCTCCGGCCGCAAGCAGGCGGCGGGATCCTCCGACGCGGCCGCGCAGGCCGACGCGGCGTCGGCCGCGCCGACCGACGGCGCGAAGCGCTCCGCCGAGGAGGCGCCGGTCGCGGCCGAGTCGGCCGAGTCGAGCGAAGGCAAGCTCCCGCCCGGCACGCCGACCGCCGAGTACCTCGCCGGCCTCGTCGTCGACCACGCGGGGCGGCCGGTCGCCGATGCGGAGGTGAGCTTCGCCGCGTCGACGTTCGGGCCGCGCATGCGCGGCCGCAACGCGAGCCGCATCCGCATGTCGCTCTTCCAGAGCGGGCCGGAGATCCCGGCCATGACCGCGAAGACGGGCGCCGACGGGAAGTTCCGGCTCGCGCACGTGCCGCGGCTCGACGGCTTCGACCTCTCGGTCGACCACCCCGACTACGTCTTCCAGCGCCGCCCGGGCGTCGTGGTGCCGGCGCGCGGCATGGACGTCGGGAAGATCACGCTCGAGCAGGGCGGCACGGTGGCGGGCCAGGTGTTCGGGCCGGGCGGCGCGCGCGTCGCCAACGCCGAGGTGTGGCTCGAGGACGCGCAGGACGACAACAACCCGTTCCGCTTCTTCGGCGGCTTCGGCGCCGCCGCACGCGGCGAGCGCCGGACCGTCACCGACGAGCAGGGCCGCTTCCGGCTGACCGGCATGCCGGCCGGCAAGTGCGTCGCGACGGCCAAGACCGACGTCCTCCCGGAGAACTCCTCCGCGGAACTCGACCTCAAGGTCAACGACGAGGTGCGCGACCTCGTCGTGAACCTCGAGGCGGGCGATCGCATCGCCGGCACCGTGAAGGGGCCCGACGGCAAGCCGGTCGCGGACGCCGAGATCCACGTGAACCAGGGCAACCGCGGCTACTCGATCAGCTTCTCCGGGCGGCGCATGCCGTTCGAGCCCGCGACCAAGAGCGACGCGGACGGGCGCTTCGAGGTGAAGGCGCTGAAGCGCGGCACCTACGAGGTCTCGGTGGTCGCGAAGGCCTTCGCCGTGAAGAGCGTGCCCGACGTCGACTCGTCGACGGGCGCGCCGCTCGACATCACGCTCAGCTCCGGTGCCCACGTCGCCGGCATGGTCCGCCTGAAGGAGACGCAGGAGCCGGCCCGCAACGTCAAGGTCCAGCTCATGCGCGTCTGGGGCGACCAGGTGATGCCGACGTCGCTCGACTTTCCGCCGGATTCCGACAACTCCGCGACGCAGGACGGCGCGTTCGTGATCGCCGAGGTCGACCCGGGCACCTACCGCGTCGTCGCGCGCGGCGACGACACGACCCGCGCGAGCAGCGCGAACTTCGAGGTCGTCGAGGGGCAGAGCATCGACAACATCGAGGTGACGGTCGAGCGCGGCGCCGTCGTCGAGGGACGCGTGGTCGACGCCGCGACCGGCACTCCCGTCGCCAACGTCGACGTCGAGGCGGCCACGACGCCGCAGGAAGGCGCGCAGCCGGGCCCCCGTGGCCGAGGAGGCGTCCGCGTCGAGACGGTCCTGGCCGGCCCGGGCGGGCGACGCATCTTCGGCGGCGGCTCCCGCCAGGCGGTCGCGCGCGCCAAGTCCGACGCGAACGGCCACTTCGAGCTGAAGAACCTCGGCACCGGCTCGATCCAGATCGACACGCGCCACGCCGACTACGCGACCACGCGCAGCGCCCCGATGGAGCTGAAGGCGGGCGAGCGCAAGAGCGGCGTCGACCTCGCGATCGGCCGCGGCGGCGCGATCGAGGGCGCGGTGACCGGGCTCGACGGCAAGGCGCGCGCGGGCGACCGCATCGACGTCGTCAGCAAGACGATCGAAGGCGTCACGCTCCACGCGGTGACCGACGGCGACGGCCTCTACCGCGTCGACCACGTCCCGGCCGGCGACGGCATCGTCGAGCGCAGCGAGGGCGAGTCGAACGACGGGCGCCGCCCGACGTTCCGCGCCGTCATGGCGATCGAAGGCAACAACGAGCCGGAGCCGGGCAAGGCCTTCTCCCTCAAGGAGGGCGACACGGCCCGCGTCGACTTCACGCAGCAGGAGAAGCCCTACGTCGAGGGCGTCGTGCGCAGCGCGAGCGGGCCGGTCGCGGGCGTGACCGTCTCCGCGTCGTCGAGCGGCGGCCGGCGCGGCAACTTCATCCTCGGTGGCGGCGGCAAGACCGCGACCACCGCGTCCGACGGCAGCTACCGGCTGACCGACCTCGAGCCGGGCAGCTACCGCATCAGCGCCCGCCACCCCGAGTCGATCGTCCCGGTGCGGGAAAATGTCGAACTCAAGGCCGGCGAGCCGGCCCGCGTCAACTTCTTCCTCGAGGGCGGCGTGATCGAGGGCGACGTCCTCACGCAGAAGAACCACGCGAAGCTCGAGGGCGCGCTCGTCTCGCTGCAGCGCATCGAGGCCGAAGGGGCGAATCCGGCCGACGAACTCTCCGGCACGTTCGCCTTCTCGATCCAAGGGCCCGGCGGCCGCGGCCGCGGCGGGCGCAACAGCTTCGCGCCGATCCGCTTCGGCGACGACATGAACTCGACGCAGGTGATGTCCGACTCCAACGGCCACTTCCGCGTGCCGTGGGTGCCGGCGGGCAAGTGGAAGGTCTCCGTCTCCCGCTCGGGCTTCCTCCCGACCCAGTCGGAAGAGATCGTCGTCGCCGCCAACGCGCGTGTCGAGGGCGTCAAGCTCGAGATGCCGGTCGCGGCGCAGCTGATCGTCCACTTGAAGTCGAAGGGGACCGGCCAGCCGATCCCCAACTCCCCGGTCGAGCTCTCGACCGAGGACGGCGGCCACAGTTTCGGCGTCACCGACGAGGACGGCGCCGCCCACTTCGACAGCCTGAAACCCGGCACCTGGACCGTGACCGGCCGCAAGAACTTCAACGACGGCCCCAACGACGGCCAGAAGAAGACCGTCGAGACCCCCGCCGACCAGACGACCGAGATCACGATCGACGTCTGACGCGGGCGCGACCGGGTCGGCATGATCGCGGGGCACCGCGAGGACTGCCCATGCCCGGAGCACCCTCCTTCGTCCGGCCGCTCGTGTTCGCGTCGATCGCGCTCGCCGGCCCGCTCGCCGCGGCGCAAGCCGGCAAGCCGCTGCCCGCCGCCAAGCTCGAGGCGCTCGAGGCGACGGCGCGCGGCAAGGCGGCCGCCGAGCTGATCGCGCTGGCGAAGTTCGCCGAGTCGCTGAAGGCGGTCCCGGAGGCGCGCTCCGCCTGCTCGGCCGCCTACGTCCTGAGGCCGCGCGACGACGAAGCGCGCACGGAGGCGGAGAAGCTCGCGAAGCTCAAGGGCGAGCGCGCCAGAGACGCGGAGAAGCAGTTCGCCGACAAGAAGGCGAAGTCCTACGCCAAGTGCGTCGAGCTCCTGACGCCGGTTTTCGCGGCGTACGCCGACGCCGACCGCTCCGACGAGCTCGCGCGCCTCTTCTCGCTCCTGCACGACCTCGGGATGCCGGTCGAGCCGCTCGTGAAGAAGCACGGCTTCGTCTTCTACGCGCCCTACTCCGACTGGCGCCGCAAGAAGGACGTCGACCGTTTCGAAAAGGGCAGCGAGGTCCTGGACGGCGTCTGGTACGACGCGAAAAAAGTCGCCGAGCTCGACGCGAAGCACGCCGACTGGTCGGGGCCGTGGCGATTCGGCGAGGAGGTCCACGAGATCCGGACGACGCTGCCGCTCACGATGGCGCGCCGCCTCCTCGCGACGGTCGTCTCCTACCGGACGTTCGTGCTCTGCTACCTCGGCCTCGACGCCGACCTGCGCCAGCCGGCCGTCAGGCTGCCGCTCATCGTCACCGCGACGCGCAAGGAGATGGAGGCGCGTGCGGAGGGGATGCCCGGCGGCGGCCCGCTGCCGGAGGGCGGCGCGGCCTTCTACCGCGGGGGCAGCGAGGCCGGGGGGCCCTGCTTCGTCAGCTTCGAGCTGAAGTTCCAGGGCAGCGCGATGCAGAAGGTCGACTTCGTCGGCCTGCGCCACGGCCTCCTGCACGAGGTCGCCCACCAGATCCTCTTCGAGTACAGCCGGCACGGGCGCGATCCGAAGACGAGGCCCGGGGACAGCGACCTCAACTGGGTCGCGGAGGGCGCGGCGGAGTTCCTGCCGTGCTTCGAGCCGGACGGCGGCACGTGGGTGCTGCACCGCCGCGACGCCATCTCGCAGGGAACGGGCGGCTACATCTCGAGCGGCTTCGGCTGGTGCCACGACCAGGCCGACAAGATGCCGCCGCTCGCGCAGTTCGTCACGTACGGGCGCACGCAGATGGCGGACGCGCGCAACTATCACGTCGCCGGCGTGCTGGCGGCCTTCCTCTTCGAGGCGAAGGAGCGCACCTACCGGACGCGCTTCTTGAAGCTCCTCGACCTCCAGCACCAGTACCGCGCCGGGCAGGACGCCTTCGCCGCCTGCTTCCCCGGCGTCGACGTCGCGGCGCTCGACGCCGACTTCCGGGCGTGGTGCAAGGAGCAGCCGATCGAGAAGGTCGGCCGGAAGTGAGCCGCGCGCGGTCTCCTGCGCCTTCCTTCCCCCCGAGCGCGCCGTGCATACTGGGCCGACCATGCGGAGCTTTCTCCCGCTCGCGTTCGCGCTCGCGCTCCTGCCGCCGCGGTCGGCCGCCGACGAGCCGGTCCCCCCGCCCGTGGGCGCCGGTGCACACGTCACCTCGACGCTCCGGAACGAGATGTCGATCCGCTTCACCGCCGCGGGCCACCTCCTGCGCGCCGTCCAGCAGCGCGTCGAGGAGAAGAGCGACGTCACGATCGCGGTGGTCGAGAAGCTGGGGGACGGACTCGACTCCGAGAGCGTGAAGTTGATCGCGAAGGAGGGGCTCGAGATCGAGACGCCTCGCGCGCGCCCGCCGTTCGTCCGGCTCGTCTACGGCAAGTGCACCGCGAGCGTCGAGCACGGCGAGCACGTCGAGGGACGCGCGAAGGAGGAGATCGAGACCAGGGAGAACGACAGCCGCTTCTTCATCGAGCGCGCCGCCCCGCCGCCCGGTCAGGAGCCGGTGCGCCGCGAGGTCCGCTTCCTCTTCGCGAACTTCGGCACCGTCCGGGAAGACGTCGTGTCGCGCGTCGCGATCGACGCCGACGCCTTCGTGACGGGGCCGCGCCTCGCGCCGCTCGTGCTCGGTAAGCCGCTCGCGGCCGACGCCGCGCTCGACGTCCCGCCCGCGCTGCTCACGCCGCTGCTCTGGCAGGCGGTCCCCGACGGGACGGTCACGAAGGCGACGCTGCGGGCCGCGGGCCCGGGCGAAGGCGCGCCGGACCGCCTCGCGTTCAAGATCGCCGTCGTGATCGCGTGGAAGGGAGGCGACGAGCTGCCGGTCTCCGCGACCTTCGACCTCGCGGGCGACCTCTCCCTGGTGAAGGCGACGGGGCAGGTGAGCAAGCTCACGCTCTCCGGCCCGATCACGTACTCCGGCACGAGCGACGAGAACGGCGCGAAGCTCGAGATCACCGGCAGCGGCAAGCTCTCCTTCGACTACACCGCCGAACCGCTCCCGAAACAGGACTGAAAATGACGCATCCACGTGCCCGCGCGCTCGGCGCCCTGCTCGCCGCGGCCGCGCTCTCCTGCAGCGGCCCCTCGTCCGGCTCGACCTCCGACAAGGAGCGCTCGGCGTCGGGCGACGCACTCCCGGCGGCCCGCCCCGCCGTCGCGATCCGGCCGCCGCCCGACTTCGCGAAACCCCACCCGCTCACGGTCCACGACATGGTGCGCGCGGAGCGGGTCGGCGAGCCGGTCCCCTCCCCCGACGGCCGCTGGATCTGCTTCACGCGGCAGGCGTGGGATCCCGACGCCAACCAGAAGACCACGAATCTCTGGCTCGTCTCGCCCGACGGCAAGACGACACGCCAGCTCACCGCGCAGAAGGGCGTCGCCGACGGCGGCCCGGTCTGGTCGCCCGACTCCAAGTCGATCGTCTTCACGTCGAGCCGCGACGGCGGCGGCAAGGCGTGGGTCGTGCGCATCGACGGCGGCGAGCCGCGCAAGCTGCTCGAGTTCGCCGTCGACGTCGACAACCTGCGCTTGACGCCCGACGGCAGCCGCCTCGCGTTCAGCGCCGAGGTCTACCCCGACGCGACCGCCGAGGAGACGGCGAAGCGCGACGGCGAGCGCACCAAGAATCCGGTGAAGGCGCGCGCCTACGACCGCCTGATGGTCCGCCACTGGGACAGCTGGAACGAGGGGCGCCGCAACCACCTCTTCACCGTCGGCCTGAAGTGGGACGAGGCCGGCGATGCGACCGTCGACGGCGCGCCGGTCGATTTGATGAAGGGGATCGACGCCGACTGCCCGACCAAGCCGTTCGGCGGGGTCGAGGACTACGCCATCTCGTCCGACTCGAAGGAGATCGCCTACGTCGCGCAGCTCGGCGCCGACCAGGCGTGGTCGACCAACCTCGACGTCTTCACGGTGCCGGCGGCCGGCGGCCCGACCAAGTGCCTCACCGAGAAGAACCTCGCCACCGACAAGTCGCCGGTCTACTCGCCCGACGGGAAGCTGCTCGCCTACACGGCGATGGCGCGGCCGGGCTTCGAGGCCGACCGCCTCGTGGTCCACTTGATCGACCGCTCCACCAGCGCCGAGCGCACGCTCACCGACGGCTTCGACCGCTCGGTCGACGCGCTGGTCTTCACGCCCGACTCGCGCCACCTGATCGTCACGGCCGACGAGGAGGCGCGCCACCGCGTCTTCGCGGTCGCCTGCGACAGCGGCGCGGCGAAGGTGCTGCTCACCGAGCACTGGAGCGACGCGCTCGCGGTCCTGCCCGCCTCGGGCGAGAAGCCGGCGCGCCTGCTCTACCGCCAGGACTCCTTCGAGCGGCCGGCCGAGCTCTGGTCCGCCGCGCTCGACGCGACCGACCGGCTGCGCCTCACGCGCGTGAACGACGCCCGCTTCGACCGGATCGAGTCGAGCCCGCCCGTCGACTTCTGGTTCGCGGGCGTCCGCGGCGAGAAAGTCCACGCGTGGATCGCCAAGCCGGCCGGCTTCGAGGCGGGGAAGAAGTACCCGCTCGCGTTCGTGATCCACGGCGGGCCGCAGGGCGCCATCGCGGACCACTTCCACTACCGCTGGAACCTGCTCGCCTTCGCCGGCGCGGGGTACGGCGTGCTGGCGGTCAACTTCCACGGCTCGACCGGCTTCGGCCAGGCGTTCACCGACTCGATCAGCGGCGACTGGGGCGGCGCGCCGTTCGAGGACCTGATGCTCGGGCTCGACGCCGCTCTCGAGGAGTTCGACTGGATCGACGGGAGCAAGGTCGGCGCGCTCGGCGCGAGCTACGGCGGCTGGATGATCAACTGGATCAACGGCCACACCGACCGCTTCCAGTGCCTCGTCTGCCACGACGGCGGGTTCGACGAGTTCTCGAGCTACTACACGACCGAGGAGCTCTGGTTCCCCGAGTGGGAGTACGGCGGCGTGCCGTGGGAGAAGCCGGAGCTCTACGAGAAGTTCTCCCCGCGCCGCTACGTCCAGAACTGGCGCACGCCGCAGCTCGTGATCCATTCGGCCAACGACTTCCGCCTCACCGACTGCGAGGGGCTCTCCGCCTTCACCGCGCTGCAGCGGCGCGGCGTCCCGAGCCGCTTCCTCTGGTTCCCCGACGAGAACCACTGGGTCCTGAAACCGAAGAACTCGATCTACTGGCACGAGAACGTGATCGAGTGGCTCGACCGATGGCTGCGCTGAGCGTCGCGATCACGGCCGCGGCCGGCGCGGCCGACCTCGCGGCGGCGCGCGCGCTGATCAGCGAGTACTTCGCGTCGAACTCGGCCGACCCCGACTTCTCGCGCTGCCTCGTCTGGCAGCACGCCGAAGCGGAGCTCGCCGGGCTGCCCGGCGACTACGCGCCGCCGCGCGGACGGCTGCTGCTCGCGCGCGTCGGCGCCGAAGTCGCGGGCTGCATCGCGCTGCGGCCGACCGATCGTTCCGACGCGTGCGAGATGAAGCGTCTCTTCGTGCGCCCTGCGTTCCGCGGGAACGGCGTCGCGCGCGCGCTCGTGCATGCGCTCCTGCGCGAAGCCGCCGCCGCCGGCTACCGGCAGATGGTGCTCGACACGCTGCCGTCGATGAAGGCGGCGCAGGCGCTCTACCGCGAGCTCGGGTTCGAGGACGTGGCCGCGTCGACGTCGCATCCGGTCGAGGGGGCGCGGTACATGACGCGGTCCTTGGCCGCCGTGAACGACGCGACTCCCGGGTCGTAGCATCCCCGCCCTCCCGACCCCGGAGCTACCGATGCGCGCTGTCGCGTCCGTTCTCGTCGCCGTCCCGTTCCTCGCGTCGTCCCTCGCGCTCGCGGCGCCGCAGGCGATCCCCGTCGTGCAGGAGGTGCCGGCGGCGAAGGTCGTCGCGCTCAAGTGCGGCCGGCTGATCGACGGCGACGGCGGCGCGCCGGTCGTGAACGCGATCGTGCTGCTCGAAGACGACCGCATCAAGACGATCGGGACGAGCGTCGCGATTCCGGACGGCGCCGAGGTGATCGACCTCTCGGCCATGACCGTGCTGCCGGGCCTCATCGACTGCCACACCCATCTCACGCTGCAGCTGGGCGGCAACTACTGGAAGCAGCTCGCGACGACGTCGGCGGTCGACCACGCGGTGCTCGCCCCGAAGTACGCGAAGGCGACGCTCGACGCGGGGTTCACGACGGTGCGCGACGTCGGCAGCGGCGGCTGGGTCGACGTGGCGCTGAAGCGCGCCATCGACACCGGTGAGATCCCGGGCCCGCGCATGGTCTGCGCCACGCTCGGCGTCGGCGCGACCGGCGGCCATTTCGACGAGAGCGGCCTCTCCCCCTACCTCGAGATCCACGAGCCGAGCGGCATCGCCGACGGCCCCGACGCGCTGCGCCGCCTGATCCGCGACGAGATCAAGCACGGCGCCGGCGTGATCAAGATGGCGGCGACGGCGGGCGTCTTGAGCAACGAGGAATCGGTCGGCGCGCCGCAGTTCACGCTCGAGGAGATGAAGGCGATCGTCGAGGAGTCGCACATGTGGGGGCGCAAGGTCGCCGCCCATGCGCACGGCGCCGAGGGGATCCGGCGAGCTGCCGAGGCGGGCGTCGACTCGATCGAGCACGGCAGCCTGCTCGACGACGCCGGCATCGCCCTCATGAAGCAGAAGGGAACGACCTTCGTGCCGACGCTCTACGTCGGCGCCCACCTGCTCGAGCACGCCGGGAAGATGGGGATCCCGCAGAACCAGATCGACAAGAGCAAGCAGATCGCGCTGCAGAGCCGCGACGCAGTGAAGCGCGCGGTGGCGGCCGGCGTGAAGATGGCGTTCGGCACCGACGCCGGCGTCTTCCCGCACGGCCTGAACGCGCGCGAGTTCGCGCTGCTCGTCGGCTGCGGCATGACGCCGATGCAGGCGATCCAGGACGCGACCAAGAACGCCGCCGCGCTGATCGGCTGGAGCGACCAGGTCGGCCGCGTCGCGCCCGGCCTCTACGCCGACCTGATCGCCGTCGAGGGCGACCCGCTCGCGGACGTGACGGTGCTCGAGCACGTCGCGTGGGTGATGAAGGGCGGCGTCGTCGTGAAGGCGCCGGCGAAGAAGTGATCCGCTGCGCGGAAGCGGTCCGTTGAATCGGAGCGACGCGCTCGCGCAGGCGGCCACGCGCGCGCTCGCGGCGCGCGGCGCGGAGGTGCGCGTGTTCGCGGGCGCCGACAACAGCGTGCGGCCGCGCGAGCCGGGCGACGGCGACGGCCCGCGCGACGCCGCCGGCCACCTGCTGCCGTTCGTCGTCGAAGTCGAGGGCGTCCCCAACCTCTTCCACGAGCTCGCCCACGTGCTGCTCCTCGGCCGCGTCGAGAAGGACCACGGCACGCGCGCGTCGGAAATCCCCTTCGACCTCGCGACTCCGCGAGGACGGAAGCTGCTGTTCGAGGAGCTCGCCTGCTGCGTCGCGAGCGCGAGCTGGCATCCGGGCAGCGATGCCGAGGCTGACGCGTGGTTCGCGGAGCAGGTCGGCATCCAGGACTGCTTCTTCGGGATGCAGGGCGATCACCCGCGGTTCTTCGCGGCGGCGGAGCGCGAGGTCGCGGCGAACCGGGCGGAGCTCGACGCGTGCATCGCGCGCGCGCATGAGCTCGTGAGCGCGGCGCTCGCGGAGGCAGGCGAAGCCGGCGAACGGACCGGGCCCGTTCGCCGTTACGAATTTGATCGCGGCTGGCGTTTCATGCGGGCGCGCTGAGTCGAGCATCCTCACGTCGGCACTCCCGATGCTCTCGCGAACCTCGCGGGGGCGATCAGGAGCGTCGACCGTGGCCGGATCCGAAGGCGCAGCGCGACGTCGTCTCGAATCGATCGTGTCCCGGGTGGCCGCGGGGGTGATGGTCGTCGCGGTCGCGACCTATGGCATGGTCCGGACGCCGGTCGTTCCTGTCGCCGCGCCGTCCACCGTCGTTACCGCGACTTCCCCGCTCGTGACGGACGAGGCGTGCCGCGAAGCCTGGGACGATCCAGTCCACGTGACCGATCGCCGAATGATCGTCGCGCCCGGTCGGCTCGATTTGATCGGGGAATCCTCCTGGCTGGATCCCGATGCCGAGCCCTTCCCCGATATCGAGGTCGAGGTGGCCCGCGCCAACGACGGCGAGCCGGTGCCGGACGCGGAATTCGTCGCGACGACCTGGCTTCCCCGAGACGGGCGGGAGTACGGTGAGCCCGTGAGGCGGAAGGGACGCGCGGACGCGCTCGGTCGCTTCACGATCCGGACGGCGCAAGAGTTCGACCTCGCTGTGCATTCGACGGGACTTGGCTGGCAGGTCACTACCCTCAACCGCGACTTCGCCGAAGAGCGCCGCGTCCTGCGCTTCGAGCTCGCGGAGGCGGTCGTGCTCGACGTCCGCGTCGTCGGTCCCGACGGTGCGCCCGCGCCCGGCGCCCACGTCCGATGCTTCGGGATCGAGAAGACCTGTGAGTACGTGTTCCACGGGGCGTGCGGCAACGGGATCGCCGACTGGAGGACCGACCTCGGGAGCGCCGGCGCCGACGGAGGTCTGAAGGAAGTGGAGTGCCTGCGCGGGAGGCGGATCGGGTTCATCGTCGGGAACGAGGAGAGTTCCTGGCTGCTACCGCCGATCCTGCTCGACGACGCGCCGGGGGCACGGCGATCGGTCGAGCTCGCCATCCCGCCGTGCGTCCGCGTCGTCGGCTCGGTGCTGCGTCCCGACGGCACTCCCGGTCAGCGGGTGAAGCTGCGCTTCGAGCGGCGCTTCGACGCGTGGGGCGAACTGGAGTCGGAATTCTGCCCTCTCGACGACGGCCGCTACGGGCACAGGCTCCAGCATCCCGGCCTCTATCGCGTCGAGCTCTCGACCGAGTCCCACCTCGGCTGGATCGCGCGCGAGACGCGCGACATCGTCATTCCAGTGGGAGAGACGACGCTCGACTTCCTCGACCCCGATCCGGCGCCGATTCACGCCGACGAGGACTCGGACGACGTCGAGGAGGAATCGCCATGTGCGTCCGTGCGAGGAAGTGTGGTGTCCATGCCGGGCCCGGAAGATTCGCCCGCGGAAATCGAGCGGGGTGAGGCGCACCTCTTCCGCGACGGCCGTGTCGAGGAATTCGATCGGCTCGAGGAAGACGGCACCATCGCCTGGACGGACCTCCCTTCCGGCAACTACTCGTTGCTCGTGCTGATGCCTGGATTCACTCGTTTCGACGGAGCGACGTTCTCGCTCGCGCCGGGACAGGAGATCGTCCTTCCCGAGGTTCACCTCGAGCCGGCTCCGCGGATCCACGGTCGTGTGGTCGACGCGGCCGGGCGACCGGCGGAGGAAGTGTCGATCCGCCTCGAATGCGCGCAACCTTGGGTCTCTTCCGAAGACTGGATCCGACCGTGCCATGTCGGATTTGCGACGACGGACGGGTCCGGCGCATTCGAGCTGGGCGACGTGGGTGGAACGCTTCGACTGCGCCTCGACGCCGACGGACTCCCTCCCCGGATCATTCCACTCCCCGCGCCCGGCGCGCGCGACGAACTCGTGATCGAGATCCCGTCGACGCGCGCGGTCACGGGACGGATCGAGATCCCCGGCGGACGGCCCGACGTGAAGATCGAGATCTTCTGCGTCGTGGAAGCGAGCGAAGCGCTGCGACGCGAGCTCCAGGACGAGTCGTACCATTCCATCCAGATCGGAACGACCGAAGTCGCGCGCGACGGGACGTTCCGGTTGCCGAAGGCGCCGCTCGACGAATTCGACCTGGAGCTCTGGGTGAACACGTCGGGCCAGTATTCGGGCGGCTGCACCGTGGCGCGCCGCCGAGTCCCCGCCGGATCGTCAGACCTCGACCTCGGGAGCTGGCGGCTCGCGTCAGGTGCGAAGTGAGGCGATGCGGCACAGCTGCGCACCCCCGTCTTTCGCGCTCCCGACCCATCACGCAAGATGCTCCGCGCCGCCGCCGGGCTCGACCACGGGAGCGCGTCGTGACCTCTTCGAATCGTCGTCGTCGCTTCCTCGGCCCGGGCGCGGCGGCAACTGTTCTCTTGGTCTTGCTCGCCTCTCCTGCCCAACTGCATTCGCCGGCCGCTCGGACCGCGAAGGCCTTTCAGGACGACCAGCTCCTCTCCGCTGTCGACCTCTGCTTCTCGACGGTCGACGACGCGAAGGCGATCGCGCTGATCGAGCAGACGGTCGCGCAATTCGGCGCCGATCCGGCGGCGCTGCTGAAGGCGGTGAGCGCGGCGCCGCCGCGGCCGACCACCGAGACGCTCACGCTGACGGTCCCCTGGTTCGGACAGCCGCTCGCCGTCTCGGTCGCGCTCCCGAAGGGGTACGCCGCGTCGACGGCACCGCCGCCGGTCGCGCTGGACATCTCGAACAGCGTCGCCCGCCAGCTCCAGTGGACGGCGCCGGTGCTGTGCTACGTCGCCGGCTACACGCCGGATCAGTTCAGCGACGAGGGACGCGACGCCTTCCGCAAGATCCTCCACGCGACGTCGTTCGCGGTCGGCGGCGACCCCGACCGCTTCTGGCTCGCCGGCTTCAGCTGGGGCGGCCACGCCGCCCGCGACGTCGGCGAGCACCGACCCGGCCTCGCGCGCGGCATCGTCGCGCTCGGCGGCGGGCCGCGCCGCTCGCACTTCCGTCTGCTGAAGAACCTCGGCAAGACGAGCATCACGTCGTGCGTCGGCGGCAAGGACGACCCCGAGATGGTCTGGAACCTCGAAGAGGTCGGCCGCATGGCGAAGGGGCTCGGCCTCGACTGGCACTTCACGCTCGACAAGGAGGCCGGTCACACGCTGCCGCTCGCCGGCATGGACGACGTCGCCGCGCGCGTCGACGAAACCGCCGCGCTGCCGGCCGCGATCCCCGACCACGGGACGCTCTTCGCCGACGGCGACCTCGTCGCGTTGCCGTGGCTCGAGATCGTCGAGGTCGACCCCTCCGCCGTCGCCGTCCCCGACAGGTTCCCCGTCGACGCCTCGCTCCCCAAGGATGCGCAGCGCCGCGCGATGGTGAAGGCGATGGCGGGCCAGTTCGCGAAGGTCGACTGGAAGCTCGCGAAGGACGGCAAGGACGGCGTCGGCGTCGCGCTCGAGCTCTCCGCCAAGGGAGTGAAGCGCGCGGCCGTCCTGCTGAAGGCGCCGTGGTTCGACCTCGGCAAGCCGCTCAAGGTCGTCGTGAACAAGAAGAGCGTCTGCGAGGGCCCGATCGCCGTCGACCCGGCGACGCTCTTGAAGGAAGCGCGGCGGACGGGCGACCGGCAACGGCCGACGGTGAAGCGGGTCGAGGTGAAGTTCTGAATGGGGCGTCGTCGCGCGAGCCTCTTCGCCGCGGTCGCCCTCCCGCTCGCGCTCCCGAGCTGCGCGGTGGTCGGCGACTACCTCGCCGCGCGCGTGCGCGACACGGTCGACGTGGCGCCGGTCAGCATCGCTTGCGGGACGGGGCTGCTCGTGCGGGCCCGCGTGACGAGCTGGTTCGACTTCGGGATCGGGAAGACGTCGAACTCCCGCGCCGGCTGGCGGCGCCGCGTGCCGTCGGCGGAGACGCGCTGGGACGAGCGGATGCACGGCGGGCTGGTGCCGTGGCTCGGCGAGGAGGGCTGGGAGTTCGGCTGGCACGAGGAGACGAAGGCGATCCCGTTCGTCTATTCGCTCACCGATTACGAGCGGCGCGACGGCGAGCCGCGCCAGGCCGGCACGCTCTTCACGGTCATCCCGTACCGCGAGCAGGCGAGCCTCGCGAGCCCGCGGACCGAGGCGGGCTCCGCGTTCGACGTGGAGGGAGAGCTCTTCCTCGGCTTCGTCGGCATCCGCGCGGCCTTCTCTCCGACGCAACTCTTCGATTGGGCCGCCGGCTGGTTCGGCTTCGATCCGCTCGGTGACGACGGGGAACCGAAACGCGAGCCGCCCGCGGACCGGAAGGAGTGACGGCGACGACTGGATTCAGCGACGCGCGTCGGTCGGTTCGACGTCCACCTTCTGCACGCCGCCGAACAGGAACGGCCGATCCGGATCGCGGAAGTAGACGCCGCCGAACGTCTCGTTCGCGTACGGGTCGTCCGCGGCCGACAGCATGAGGTGCAGATCGCCGTCTGCGATGATCGCGATCGCCAGATGGAACTCGCTCTCGCCCTTCGGGATCTCGACGCTGCGGTAGCCCTCCGTCCGGGTCGCGTTGCCGCTGCCGGTGCTGAAGAGCGCCACGCGGGCCTTGTCGCGAGAGACCAGTCGTGCGCGGCCCGTGACGACGTAGACGCCGCCGATTTCGAGGCGCGGACGGGTGCCGGCGATCTCCTCGATCTCGATGCCGTCGCCGAGCGGGAAGACGGGAGCTCCCGTCGCGAACGGCACGACCCCCACGGAGCGCGGCGCGGTCGCGCATCCGGCGAGCGCGAGCCCAGCCCACAGCGCGAAATGGCGCAGCATAGATCGCTCCCGGTGTCCTTCGACGAATCTTGAAGCCCGCCATGTCGTGACGCGACCTGCTCTTCCGAATCCAAGTAGTGTCCGCCTCCGCGCCGGCAACTCGGGGGACTCGTGATGCGCGTCGCCTTCGGACTGAAAGCCCGCACCGGTCGCGCGGTGCTCGTCGCGATCGGCGGCGATCTGGGCGCGCCGCAGGTCGTTGAGCGCTCGCAATTCCTGTTGCTCCCGAAGGGAGTGATGGCGACCTACCACGAAGCAGAGCCGCTCGCGCCGGCGGAGGCCGAGAAGAGCGTGCAGCGCAGCATCGCCGCCGCCGAGCGCCTCGCCGCGCAGGGGATCGGCGACGCAGCGAAACGGCTCGCGAAGGCGGGCCACGAGGTCGCCGGCTGCGCCGTCCTGATCGGCCCCGGCATGCCCGCCTGGACCACCGCCCAGATCGTCGCCGTCCACGTGCGCATGCATCAGGCGGAGGGCGAGCTCTTCCGCAACGTCCTCGTCGCGGGCGCGAAGGCGTGCCAGCTCGCGCTCGTGACGCTGCCGGAGAAGACGGTGCTCGACGCCGCGGCGAAAGAACTCGGAATCACGCGCGCGCAGCTCGAAGCGAAGGTCGCAGCGCTCGGCAAGCAGGCGGGCGCGCCGTGGGGCAAGGACCAGAAGGAAGCGGCGGCGGCGGCGCTCGTCGCGCTCGAGCGCTGATCGATCGATCGCTCACCCCTTCATCAGCCCGATCTCCCGCAGCCGCTGCTGCAGGAAGTCGTGCGCCATGATCGGCGTGGGGAAGCGGTCGGGATGGTCTTTGTCGATGCAGGTCGGGAGGGTCCGGATCTGGACGTCGGGATTGAAGTGGAGGAAGAAGGGGATCGAGTGGCGGGAGCGGCGGGACCAGGGCGGCGGCGGGTCGACGACGCGGTGGGTGGTGGAGACGAGGCGGGCGTTGGTCAGGCGCTGCAGCATGTCGCCGACGTTGACGACGATGGTGCCGGGGAGGGTCGTCACGGAAATCCAGCGGCCGTCGCGGCGTAGGATCTCGAGACCGGGCTCGTCGCTGCCGACGAGCAGCGTGATGAGGTTGATGTCCTCGTGCGCGGCGGCGCGCGCGGCGCCGTCGCGCGCCGGCACCGGGGGATAGTGAATCGCCCGCAGGATGCTGTTCCCGACGTCGACCCGCTCCTCGAACCAGTCGTCCGCCAGCGCGAGCGACCGCGCGATCGCCGCGAGCAGCCGCACGCCGAGCCGCTCCAGCGCTTCGAACAGCGCGAGCTGCGCCTCCCGAAACCCCGCGACCTCCTCCGGCCAGAGATTGGGTTGGAGCGCGTGCGCGAGCGGATGGTCGCGCGCGACCTCCCGGCCGACGTGCCAGAACTCTTTCCTGTCAGGACGGCGGCGCCCCTTCGCCGTCTCGACGCCGACGCGCGTGTACCCGCGCTGGCCCGCCCCGCCCGCGACTTCGTAGCGGCGCTTCACCTCGTCGGGCAGCGCGAAGAGGGCGCGTGCGGTCTCGAGCGCGGCGCGGATCGTCGCATCGGGGACGTCGTGGCCGCGGACGCCGACGAATCCGACCTCCTCGAAGGCGCGCCGCAACGCGCGCGCGCACGCCTCGGGCGCCCGCTCCGCTCCGGCGAGGTCGATCCCGGGGATGTTCGGATCCGATGTCGTCATTTGCCCGTCGCCATCCGTCTCACCGCCCATCGAAGGAGCGCCGCGCCATGTCCGCCGGAACGCTCCGAGTCTCGCCGCGTAAGCGTGCCACCGCTACGCTCAGCCGCCTCGCCCTGAGGCCCAGAAGAAAGGAACCGCGGATGAGAGAAGACCCCAAGGGACCGGCCCCCTCGAATCGGCCGACGCGCCGCGCGTGGCGCGGAGTCTTCTGGACGGCGGCGCGCGTGCTGGCCGTCGGCGCGCTCGCGATCGGCGGCGCGCGCGCCCAGGACCCGGCGGGAGACGAGAGCGTCGCGGAGATCCGCGACGCCTACGACAAGGCGATCCGGATCGCCAGGGACAACACGAAGAAGGTCACGGCGGGCGAGGTCCTCGAGTTCGTCGACCGCTGCTGGAAGGTCTACGACCGGAGCGCCGGCGAGCCGGAGGAGTACGAGGCGCTGTTCGCGGTCGTCTCGCTTACCAGCAACTCCGACCTGCACCACCCCAAGCTCGAGGAGCACTGGCGCGACGCGCTCGGCAAGCTCGAGAAGGACCACGTCGACGACAAGAAGCTGGTCGAGTTCGTGATGTACCCGCCGGCGCCGCCCCAGCTCCAGAAGGAGATGGAGCAGTTCCTGAAGAACGTCGAGGCGAACACCAAGCTCCCCGACCTCAAGGCGGCGTTCGAATACAAGAAGCTCATGCCGGTGATCGATCAGCAGGCGCAGGGCTCGCTCGACGAAGCCAAGACCGCCGACCTGATCGCGAAGATGAAGGACCTCGCGACGCGCTACGCCGACGCGACGGTCCCCTTCGAGAAGCTGACCTACAAGGAGTGGGTCGCCTCCAAGATCCGCGCGATCGAGAGCCTCAAGATCGGCGGGCCGGCGCCCGAGATCGACGGCCAGGACCTCGACGGCGTGAAGTTCAAGCTGTCGGACTACCGCGGCAAGGTCGTGATGCTCGACTTCTGGGGGTATTGGTGACCCCCTTGCCGGGCGATGTTCCCGCACGAGCGGTCGCTCGTGGCCAAGATGAAGGATGAGCCGTTCGCCCTGGTCGGCGTCAACAGCGACGACAACTTCGAGCAGCTGAAGAAGAAGGAGTACAAGGACGAGAAGATCACCTGGCGCAGCTTCTCGTGCGGCGACAAGGGCACGAGGGGAACGATCCCGAACGATTGGGGCGTGCGCAGCTGGCCGACGATTTTCCTGATCGACGCGCAGGGCCGTCTCCGCAACAAGTGGGTCGGCAACCCCGGCGAGAAAATCCTCGACAAGGCGATCGATGCGCTCGTGGCCGAGGCGAAGAGCGGCACGAAGCAGTAGCGAGTCGATCGAGCACGAAAGCTTGTGGAGCCGCGCCCGCACGGCGCGGCTCCTTTCGTTTCCCGCGCGAGCGATGATGTTCGCGAGGAGAAGTCGCGATGGCACGCTACGACTTCCTGGTCGAGACCTACCGGACCGAGCGGCTGAAGACGCTCGGCGTCTGGGCGCAGATCCCCGAGTCGCGCCTGCGCTTCCGCCCCGAGCCGCGCGCCCGCACACCGCTCGAACACATGGTCCACCAGTGCATGAGCGAGGAGGCGTGGATGAAGACGATGCTCGGGATCGCGATCGCGCGCACCGCGCTGCCGGCGCAGGAGACGCGCCTCGCCTTCTTCGAGCACTACGCGGCCGCGACCGACGAACGGCTCACCATGCTCGCCACGAAGACGGAGGAATGGTTCGAGGCGGTCGTGCCGTTCTTCGACGTCGAGCGTTCGCGCGCGTGGGTGCTGGTGCGGCGGTTCACCCACTCGGCCCACCATCGCGGGCAGCTCACGCAGTTGATCCGCGCGTGGGGACAGCCGCTCTATTCGACGTACGGGCCGACCGCCGACACCGGCGGCCTCGCGCGCGACGGGGCCAAGGTGATCTATCGCTACGCGTCGGTCGAGGAGCTGCTCGCGGGCGAGAAGAGCGGCGGCAGAGGTGGCGCGCCGAAACTGCCGGGCCCGGGTCCGCAACCGCCGACGGAGCGGGGCGACACGGGGTGACGAGGGGACGCGCCGCGATCTAGAGCGCCGCCCCTCGCACGGCGAGCGCCCGCGCCTGGAGCTTGAAGGTCCCGTCGCCGCCGGCGACGAGACGACGGCGGAGCCGCTCCTTGAGGGCGTCGCGTTGGGCGATCTTGAGCTTCGCGACGTAGCTCGGCGCCGGTCCGGTGCCGCGTTGGAACGGGGCCCAATACTCCTCGAACGTCGCGAATTCGGTCGGCACTTCGAGCGCGCTGAGCTGCACGCGCTCGAGCCCCGCCTTCTTGAAGAGGGCTTCGAGCGCCGCGGCGCGGCAGAGCGGGAAGCGGGTGCGCTCGTCGGCTTCCTTCGCAGCCGGGTCGTTGGCGACCGCCTCCTCCCAGAACGTGGTGAGGAGCTGCATCCCTTCCGCGTAGTCCCAGACGTACGCCGCCAGCGTGCCGCCCGGACGCAGGCGTTCGTGCATGGCCGCCAGCGCGCGGTCGGGCCTCGGCAGGAAGTTGAGGACGAGCCCCGACACGACCATGTCGAAGCCGCCGACCCGTTTCGGCAGCGCGTCCGCCCCCGCGACCACGAACGACGCGCGCTCGTCGGGGATCGCGGCGCGCGCGTGCTCGATGAACGACGGCGACGGATCGCACGCGATGACCGACGTCGGCATGCAGAGCTCGCAGATCACCGACGTCAGCGCCCCCGTCCCGCACCCGACGTCGAGCCACTGCGCCTGCGGATTCGGCCGGATCCACTCGAGGAACGCCCGCGCGACCAGCCGGCTCCACCGCCCCATGTACGCCTCGTAGGCGTCGCCGGAGCTCCAGCGGTCAGTGGATACCGGGGTCATCACGCCACTCCCAGACACCCAGGGATCCTCCGCAATTCATCTTCCGCGCCGTCCAGGACGGCAACGAGCGCCGCGAAGGACCGCGAAAATGCGGCTCACTCGAGCGCTCCGAATTCTTTCGGATGGCGCCGCGCGGAATCAAAGAGCAACTCGGTCAGTTTTTCGGGATCGGCGAGGAAGTCCTGGTCGAGGCGCATTCCGGAGGGCTTCCGTTCACTTCGTGCGGGGGTGGGGCGAGCTGCCCACGGACGTGTGCTGGACGACGCCATCCTCGATCGAGAACCTGATCGCGTCGTCCCCCTGACGCGGATAGTAGAACCACTCGTTCGTCAGTCCCGAACGCGACGTCAAATCGGGCATCCCGTACTTGCGATAGAGGTCGACGCGCGTCGCTCCGAAGTGGAGTCGATGCCCCTTCACGGGGTCCGCGTGGTACTCCTGCATCATCGCCTCGACGGCGTCGACGTCCTTCTCCTTGATCTCCTGCGGCATCGACATGGACGCCTGGAACGCTTCGAAGCGAGCGGCGAGCGCGTCGAGTCGGCGGAGGAGCTCTTCGGGAGTCGCCGCGCTCGCGCCGTCGGCGGAGCGCTTCGCTTCGGCGGTCTCGGGCGGCGCGGCGGGATTGGTGGGAGCGGACGCAGGCGCGACGAGTGAATCGAGCCGGTGCTCCATCGCCGCGAGCCGCTCGTCGATGGTCTTCGTCAATCGCTGGAGATCGGCGGAGGTCGCGGCTCCGCTCGGCAGCGACTCCGTCGACGCGCTGCGCAGGATCCATCCGAGCGCGAACGCGACGATCACCACGGCCGACTGCACGAGTCCCTTCCACATCGCGCGGCCTCCGTCACTCCTGCGCGCTCGCGCGGCCCGTGAACTCCGTTCCCGTCTCGACGAAGCAGAGCGGATTCCCGAACGGATCCTCGACGTAGAACGACTTCTCTCCCCAGGGACGCTTCACCATCGCGCCGCCGCTCTCACCGTGGACGTCCTCCTTCGACAGGCAGCGCAGCTTCTTCGCGCGCGCGTGGACCGCCGAAAGATCCTTGACCGAGAAGTAGACGTGGTCGGGCATCGGCTGCGCCTTCCCTTCCCCGCCCGTCGGATCGAGCGCGACCAGGATCACCGGCCCGCAATCGAAGTAGTGGCGCGCGCCATGGATCTTCCGCCCGTCCGTCCCGAGCAGCTTCGAATAGAAGGCGATCGCCTTCTTCAGATCCGACACCTGCAGCGTGACGCGGAAGATGCTCGGAATGTCGGGCATGGCGGGCCGTCCTCCTGCCGTGATGCGAGCTGCGGATGTGCGGGACGACCAGCCTACTTCTCGAACCGACAGGTGTCCGCCTTCTCCCTTGGCTTGCAGTACTCCGAGAGGCGGCACTCGTTGAAGTCGGCGTTGAACTTGAGGCCGTTGATCCAACCGTCGGGGTAGGTGACGAGGATGTGGCTCGCATCGAGCGCGACCCAGTGCCAGCCTGACTTCGACTTGTCGCTCGGTTCGAGAGTCCCGTTGGTCTGGAACGTCATCAGGTCGCCAGCGCCGACCCCACGCCACGAAGTCCCCGCGAGCCGCAGCGTCAGACGCATCCGCTCGCTCAGGAGCGGCCACTCGTCCGCCTGCACCGGCTCCGCCGCGAGCGGAGCCGGCGGCGGCTTCTTCATGCCGCGCAAGCGCTCCACCTCGGCCGGGTCGGCCTTTCTTCCGAGCTGCTCGATCGCGGCGTCGACGGACTTGTTGAACTCTTCGCAGGCGCGGCGCGCGGACGCGTCGTACGCCGCGCGGGCGGAGGCCAGCGCGTCGGCAAGCTTGCGCTCCGCGCCCGCGAGGCGTGGATCCGCAGCCTGAACGGCGCTGTGCGACGCGACGCCGAGCGTCGACGCGAGGATCGCGATGGTTGCGAGTGCGCGCATTCGAGGACCTCCGAGCGTCGGAACCGAAGCGCCACTTCGCGCGGCAGGCGGATCACTTCGTCGCCGGTCGCGCGAACTCCGGGTCGTTCCGGTGAGCTTGCCACCAGAGGCGCGCTCGTTCGACCTGCGATTCTTCGGACCACGACTCCTTCGCGAAAGCGGACAAGGCCTTCGCGGCTTCTGCGGCAACGGAGTCGTCGACGTCGTCGAGGCGTTCTGCGATGAGGGACGCGTATTTCGGCTTTCCGGAGCTCGCCATCCCGGCCAATGCGTATTTGCGGAAAGGCGGATAGGGGTCTCGAAGCGCGCCCTGAATCTCTTCATTCGGGTCGATGCGCAGCGCCCGCTCGAGAGGTGTCACAGGTCCCAGGACTCGGACGAGGTTCCTTCGCGCATCGAAGACGAATGGAATCTTGCGGAGCACGTCGAAGCCGAGGATTCCGTCGGCCTCGAGACGGAGAAGGTCCCCCTCCGTGGACCAGCTCTCGAAGTCCAGGATCCAGTCGCCGAGCGTCAATCCCTCGACGTGGTAACCGCGATGTTCCGCGACGCGTCGGCCGGACGCGTCGATCTTTTCGAACGAATTTGTTCCCAGACCCTGGAGCCCGAGGGATTGCGCGACTCTCTGGACGAGACAGCTCGACGTCGCGCCCGTATCGAAGAGCATTCGGAGCTTCACGTCGCGAACCGTCAGCGTCACGTAGGGGAAGCCTCCCCACCAGCCGAGCGGGAGGTCGTTCCAGTATCGATCGGCGTATCGCTCCCGGAGGACGTCCTCGTGTTTCTCGGGCAGCAGGAGGACCTCATCTCTGCCGACGTCGAACAGCACGGGGACTTGGCCGAAGACGTTGGCTCCCAGCAATCCAGCGATGTCGAGCGGAAGGTCGAATACGAGTGCGTCGACGGGTGAGGTCCATGCGTCCGAGAGCTTCAGTCGGTCGATCCGCGCGCACCGGCTGACCTTGAAAGAGTCCTGAACAGCGACGTAGTCCTCTTCCGCCAATTCGCGAAGCGGCAGCCGCAATCGATCCACCTCCCTGGCGGTCACGAACGTCCACCAGGACCCCGTGTCCAGCTCGAACATCGCCGATTCGCCGGTACTGGTGGTGCATTGAACCAAAGGGGCCACGCGCGATCGAAGCGGCAGACGGAGTCCGTCCGCAGGGAGTGACGGCAACAAGGGAATCGCGAGCCCGCCGCAGATGATCGATTCGCCGCGCGCCTGCACGTCCGCTTCCAGAGGACGCGGCAAGTACGGCTTCTCACCCGACGCGCAGGCGACGAGCGGGATGATCGCGCTGAACAGGACGAGAACGGTCGATCTCATCGCCTGGATGAACGCACCCGGCGCCGGATTCCGTTCACCGGTATGTCCGGCGCTCACCGCCACAGCCAGAACCACACGCAGAGCAGCCCCGCGACGACCCCGACGATCAGCCACCACGGCCGGCGCCACGGGCGGTCCACGTCGGAGAGGTACCTGCCGCAGTGCTCGCAGGCGACGGACTCTTCGTAGATGGGCTTGCGGCAATAGGGACAGGGGATGGTGACGATGTCGTCATCCATGGTTCGGCTCACTTCGACTCGCGCAACACGTTCGCGCCGCTCCCGAAGTAGAGATCGGCCGCCGGGACGTAGTCGCTCCCCTTCTGGGCGAAGAGGGAGACGTGGCAGTTGCCGTCCCTCGAGAAGCCGTGGACCACGCTGAACGTCCCGCTGCCGCGCTGGACGGCGACGTGCTGGAGGTCGAGGTCGGAGCCGGCGTTGCTCGGGCCCTTCACGTGGAAGAAGACCTCGCCGGCCTCCGTCGACTTCAACGTGTACGTGCCGCGCACGAGGTAGTGGCCGCCGACCTCGATGCGCGGACGCGTCCCCCAGATCTCGGTGATGGCCGTCCGGTCAGGACCGACGCTCCACGACTTGCCCGTCTCGACCGGCACGCGGTACTGGAAGCGCGACGTGA
>DAINBU010000032.1:9451-43326 GCA_036732755.1 Planctomycetota bacterium | reverse complement strand
CCGAGCGCAGCGAGCCCCCCGTCCATCTTTTGGTTGGGGCGAGCGTGTCCCGTCCCTCGAGCCTTTTTCCCCTCCGCCCCTCGACCCGCCCTCGCCCGTCGCGCGTTCCACCACGACGCCCCGCTCCCCGCGCCCTCTTCACCCGCGTTCTCGACGTCCGCTCCAGTTGCAAGCCGCGGCGCCGGATCAGGCGGGGAGCTTCGACTCGGGCAGCCGTTGGTCGAAGTGGACCGCGATGCCGAACGTGCCGGGGCTCACCGCGTCGATGCGCACGATGCGCGCGCCGAGCGTCGTGTCCTGGCCGTCGACGTTGAACGTGACTTCGCAGGGGATCTCGTCGCTCGTCATGAAGTAGGCGCCGCTGCGCGAGATGTCGCGCCCGCCGCCGAGGAGCTGGATCGCCGAGAGGCGCGCCGTGAAGACGGCGTGCATCGTCTGGCGGACGTTGCCGCGGCGCTCCACGGTGGTGGCGGCGCCGGTCCGATCGTGCTGCGGTTGGTCATCGTTCGACACGTTCTTCTCCTGCTCCCCCCGCCTGCCAGGACGGCGGCGGCGACACGAAAGAACTTCCGATTCCCGGAATGTCGGCGCTTTCGTCCGGCGACTTGAGCGGCCTCAGCGGGAGGTGGGAGCGGCTGCATTCCCCGGGGGTGGACGCCCCGCGGGTGGCCACGGGATCCCGGCGCGCTCCAGCATCCCCGAGCAGTCGGCGCGCGCCGCCTCGACGAAGGGCGCTGCAGCGGCGGCCGCAGCGGCCGCATCGCCCGCGCCGGCCGCGGCTCCGGTCGCGCCGGCGGCCGGAGGCACCGCGAGCAGCGCCTCGAGCCGCGCGAAGTAGCCGGGCCCTCCCTTCTGCGCGAGTGCGTCGACCACCGCCCCGGCCCACTCGTAATCGCGCCGGTCCGCCGCCGTGCCGTCCGCCGCCGGCGACGCGAAGGCGAGCGCCCGATTGGGCGGCGGATCGCCCGGCCGATGGAGCGCGTCGCCCCGCGCGAGCAGCTCGCCCCAGCGCACGCGCGCGCGCGGGACGCCGCGGTCGTAGAGGCGCGCCTCGACCTCGTCGGCGAGCGCGCAGGCGAGCCCCTCGCTCCAGAAGCGCGGCAGCGCCGTCGCGCGCTCCTCCTCGAAGACGTGCGCGATCTCGTGGGCGAAGCTGCGCCACGGGAGATGGAGCTCGTCGTCGCGCAGGTAGATCGCGCGCCCTTGCTGGAAGGCGCCGGCGCCGGGCCGCGGCCACTGCGCCGCCGGCAGCGCGACCACCAGGAGAGGCCCGCGCAGCTCGCGGCCGAGCAGGCGCGCGACCGCGGCGTACTGCTCGCGCAGCAGGTGCTGCACCCATTCGGCATCGAAGACGCGCGCGCCCGCCGCCGCGCGCAGCTCGAGTGCTCCGTCGCGCCAGACGCGCGGGCTCGCGGCCGGATCGGGCGCGTCGGAGGAGCCGTCCCCCCATGCGAGCTGGTCGAGCCAGAGCTCGCTGCCGCTCCCCTCCGCGAGCGAGAGCTCTACCTCGCCGCCCGAAAGCGAATCGGCGGACGCGAGCTCGAGCGGCGTCCACTCGAAGCGGTCGCGATGGCCGGTCGCGGGCAGCTCGACCTGCACTTCGACGCCGCCGCAGCGCACGCGCAGCGGACAGGACGTCGCCGCGCCGCGCGTCGATCCGCGCACCCAGAGCCGCTCGCGCGGCGAGCCGACCGGCGGTCGCGCGACGACGACGGGCGGCGTTGCGGCGCTCACGTGCAGCGCCGTCCCGCCCGACGCGGTGAAGGAGGCGACGCGCTCGCCGCCGCGCACCGCGACCTCGAACTCGACGACCGCCGCCGCCCGGCTCCTCGACGGCGCCACGCACGCGCCGGCGAGCAGCGCCACGCCCGCGGCCGCGGCGCACGGGACATTCCGTGCGCACAGGAGCCGCCGCCTCACGCCTCGACCTCCTCGCGCAGCGGCCGGTAGAGCTGGCCGAGCCGCTCGTAGAAGCCGGAGCAGTGCACCGAGGCGCCGAAGCAGTCGAAGTCGTAGTGGTGCACGAACTCGTGCACGAGCGTCTCGAGCAGCGTCTTCAGGGCGACCGGCCGCTTCTGCGCGGCGGTGCGCGCGAAGATGCGGATCGCGCCGTCGCGCCGGCACTGCCCGTGCAGCTCGAAGACGATCCGCCCGCCCTTGCGCTTGTGGGGACGCGGCTCGTCCAGCAGATCGACCCGCTTCCCCGCGACGACGAACTCCTCGCAGAGGTGGTCGACGAGGCGCTGCGCGCCGCTCGCCAGCGCGGCCGGCTCGCCGCCGCTGCGGAAGCGGTCGTGGCCGCCCTGCAGCTCGCGCATCAGCGGCGCCGCGCCGACGAGCGCGCGGCGCGTCAACGTCCCGTCGAGCCGCGCGCGATCGAGGCGGCGGAAGAGCCGGTCGGGGAGCATCCTCGGGAATCCCTCCCACGCGCGGGACGCCGCGCGCGCCGCCCGCAGAGTAGACGGGCAGCGCGTGCGCGCGAAACGGTAGGCTGCCGCGGATGAACGCCGACGAGAGTCCGCACCGCGCCCGCCGCCGCCGCTTGCTGGATGCGCTGGATGCCGGCGCGGTCGCCGTGGTGGCGACCGCCGCGGCGCACCTGCGCAACGGCGACAACGAGTTCCGCTTCCGTCCCGACAGCGACTTCCACTGGCTCACCGGCTTCTCCGAGCCCAACGCGGTGCTGGTGCTCTGCAAGGGGCGCCCGGAGGGCGAACAGGTGCTCTTCCTGCAGCCGCGCAACCGCGAGCAGGAGGTCTGGACCGGGCGCCGCCTCGGCGTCGAGCGCGCCCCCGCGGCGCTCGGCGTCGACGAGGCGCATTCGATCGAGGAGCTCGACGCGCTCCTGCCCAAGCTCCTGCGCGGCCGCGATCCGCTGCACTACCGCACGGGGCTGCGGCCCGAGCTCGACGCGCGCGTCCTCGCCGTCGTGAACTCGCTGCGCATGAAAGTGCGCGAGCAGAATCCGGCGCCGGGGCGCATCGTCGACCCGTCTCTCCTGGTGCACGAGATGCGCGTCAAGAAGGACGCGCACGAGCTCGCCGCGATGCGGCGTGCCGCCGAGATCACCACCGCGGCGCACGTCGCGGCGATGAAGGCGACCGCCCCGGGGCGCCACGAGTACGAGATCGAGGCGCTCGTCGAGGGGGAGTTCCGTCGTAACGGCGCGCTCGGCCCCGCCTACCCGAGCATCGTCGCGAGCGGCGCCAACGCGACGATCCTCCACTACCACGAGAACGACCGCCGCATGCAGGCGGGCGACCTCCTCCTGCTCGACGCCGGCAGCGAGTTCGACTGCTACGCGTCGGACGTGACGCGCACCTGGCCGGTCGGCGGGCGCTTCTCCCCGCCGCAGCGGCAGATCTACGCGCTGGTGCTCGCCGCGCAGCACGCGGCGATCGCGGCGGTGAAGCCGGGCGCGAGCGTGAACGAGGCGCACGACGTCGCGGTGCGCGTATTGATCGACGGGCTGCGCGAGCTTTCGCTGCTCTCCGGCACCGTCGAGCAGATCCTCGCGAGCCGGACATTCCGTCGGTTCTACATGCATCGGACCGGCCACTGGCTCGGCATGGACGTGCACGACGTCGGCGCCTACTTCGTGCAAGGCGGCCCGCCGAACGAGCACCGCCGCCTCGAGCCGGGGATGGTCGTCACGGTCGAGCCGGGCCTCTACTTCGCCGAGGACGACGCGACGATCCCGGCCGAGTACCGCGCCATCGGCGTGCGGATCGAGGACGACGTGCTCGTCACGACCAGCGGAAACGAAGTCCTGACGCGCGCCTGCCCCAAGGAGATCGCCGACCTCGAGGCGCTCGTCGGCAGCGCGGGCCGCGCCGCCGCCGGCTGAACGCGCCGCGATCGCGAACTTCCTTCCCGAAGTCGCCCTCCATCGTCTCCCTGCTTTTGACAACTTGTACTTCCGAGGTACAGGTTTGACGCGAGCACGGACCGACGACGAACCGCGACCGAGGAGGGACGACCATGACGCAGCGCACGCAGCGAGTCGCCCGCGACGCCGACCGGTCCGTGTCTCGCGAACCCACGAACCCCGCCACGCTCCCGTCGCTCGGTCGGGCGCGAATCCCTTCCTGAGACTCCCCTACCCCGCGGAGCGGGGCCGGCCGCGCGCGACTCCACCCTGTGCGCGGCCGACCCCGCACTCCCAAACGGGCGGTGACGAAAGTCACCGCCCGGCTTGTTTCCGCGGCCGCGACCTGCGGCCGCGCTCGCTCACTGGAACGTGAGCAGCGTCGGCGCCGACGTGCCGAGCAGCGCGCCCGGCCCCGACGGACCGACCGCCACCTGCAGGCCGATCGACGCGCCGCCCAGCCCGGGGTTGGTCGCGCTCGCGTGGAAGGCGCCGTTCGCGTCGAACGCCAGCGGGAAGATCAGCAGCCCTGCGCTCAGGTCGAGGCCGAAGAAGAGCGGCCCGTTCCCCGCGTGGTTGGCGAGCTCGAGCTCGCTCCCGGTGATCCCCGCCGGCGCGAGCAGCAGCAGGCCGAAGCCGTTCGGCTCGCCTTCGACGTCGACGTCGAAGGGGCCGACCGGGATCGGGCTCGCCGGCGTGGCCGCGAGCGGCGGCCGGCGCGGCGCGATCGTCGCGAGGACGTTGAACGAGAAGAAGTCGGTCTCCGTCACGAGCATCGTGCCCGCCTCCTCCGGCTGCCACGGCTCGAACGCGCCGCGCGTCCCCTTCGCGAAGACGACGTAGCCGAGGAACGCGAAGGGGTCGGCGAGCGCGATCGTCTCCTTCCGTCCCGTCGCCGGCGTCACCTGCACGGCGCGGCCGCCGTTGGGATCGGTGACGATCAGGTCCTCCTTCTCGTCGAGCGCCAGCGAGCTCGCGCCGTCGAGGTTCCCGAGCACGGTGCCGTCGGCCGCCGTGAGGACGGACGGCCCGAGCGCGCCCGCCAGCTCGGCCGCGTCGAAGAAGTAGAGCGTCGCGGCGTCCGGCGGCGGCGGCCACCCCGGCACGTGCGTGCTCGCCGTGTAGAGGTTCCCGGCCGCGTCGAAGACGATCGGCCCGCTCGGGTCGGCGAAGTCGATCACGTCGTCCTGGATGCCGGTCGTGAAGTCGATCGCCGCGACGTGCGAGTCGGTGAAGCTCGTCGCGTAGGAGACGTACGGGTTGCCCTGCGGGTCGAAGGCGAGGTCGTAGGGGAAGACGAGCGACGCGACGATGTTCGCCGTGCCGCCGGCGAGGTCGAGCTCCCAGACGTAGCCCGACGAGCTCTCGCCGAAGTAGAGGCGGTTCAAGTCGGGCGCGAGGCGCAGGAACGCGCCGAACGGCGCGCCGGGCGGCGTGAAGATCGTGCGCACGAAGGAGCCGTCGGCGCGCGCGATCTCGACGACGGCGGCGCCGTCGTAGACGACGAGGTTTCCGTTCGCGAGCGACTCGAGCCCGCCCACGAACGCGCCGCCCGGCGCGAGCGTGTACGAGGACGACGAGAAGCCGGGTTCGGGCACCTGCGCCGGGATCGGCGGCGCGAGCGCAGCGGACAGGACGAGGGCGAGGACGGGAAGACCAGGACGACGCAGACAAGCCACGGGAGCAGCTCCTTGCGGCGCGATCCCCCTCGGACCGCATCCGCATGCGGCGGACGCGCAGGACGCGGCCGCCAGGCCTCGCTCCCCGAGGCGAAGACGCAGTCGCGTGGCGACGACGGAAGACCGCTGTCGTCCACGGCGGCCCGCGCCCCTCCCCCGAGGAGCGTGGATCGGTCGGCGCGTGCGCCTCCGATCCGGAATCAGGACCTGCGGTGGAGCGGTCTTCTGGCTCTCGGGCTTTCTACTCCCTCGCCCTTCCCAGCGCGCCGAAGCGCACCACGCGCCAGCGGCTCACCAGTGGTTCCCGCGATTTTCGGGCGTCTTCGCCCGTCATCGCGCCGAGGTTTCGCTCCCGATCACAGCGGCGGGGCCGCGCCGGAATTGCACCGGCTTCCCGGATTCGCACCGCACAGGAAGGCGGGACGCTAACGCGACTCGCGCGGAGGATCAATGAGGCGTTGAAGCGCGCGCCTCAGCTGCGGCCGAATCGTTGCGCGATGGGGAAGCGCCAGCCCGCGCCGAACGCCTTCGGCGTGACCTTCAGCACCGGTGCCGCCTGGCGGCGCTTGAACTCGGCGGCGAAGAGCATGCGCCGTGTCTCGCGCACCAGCGCGTCGGGCGAGCCGTGCGCGACCTGCTCGCCGACGCCGAGCCGCTCGACGACGAGGTCGCGCAGCACCGGGTCGAGCACCGAGTAGGGCGGCAGCGAGTCCTCGTCCTTCTGGTTCTCGCGCAGCTCCGCCGTCGGCGGGCGCTCGAGCGAGCGGCGCGGGATCACCTCGCCGGCGCGGTTCACGTGGTCGGAGAGGCGCGTGACCAGGGTCTTCGGCACGTCGCCGATCGGCGCGAGCCCGCCGCACATGTCGCCGTAGAGCGTGCAGTAGCCGACCGAGAGCTCCGACTTGTTGCCGGTGGTGAGCAGCAGGTGGCCGAGCTTGTTCGAGATCGCCATCAGCAGCGCCCCCCGCACGCGCGCCTGCAGGTTCTCGTCGGCGACGCCGCGATGGTCGCCGCCCAGCACCGGCGAGAGGGCGTTGCGGAAGGCGTCGGCGATCGGCTCGATCGGGATCACCTCGAAGGCGATGCCGAGGCGGCGCGCCAGCGTCGCCGCGTCCTCGTCGCTCATCGACGACGTGAAGCGCGACGGCATCGCGACGCCGAGGACGTTGCGAGCACCGAGCGCTCGCGCGGCGATGACGGCGGTCAGCGCCGAGTCGATGCCGCCCGAGAGGCCGAGCACGGCGCGCTCGAAGCCGGTCTTGCGCATGTAGTCGCGCACGCCGAGGACGAGGGCGTGCAGCACCTCGTCGCACTCGTCGTCGCGCGCCGGACCGGGCGTGGCGGCGGGCGGCGCGGGGCGCGCAGCCTTGGCGTCCTCGCGGCGCGGCAGGTCGACGACGACCAGGTCCTCGTCGAAGCCGCGCCCCTGCGCGAGCAGCGTCCCGTCGGGCGCGACCACCATGCTGTTGCCATCGAAGACGAGCGAGTCGTTGCCGCCGACCAGGTTGCAGTAAATGACGCCGAGCCCGTGGTGCTGCGCGGCGGCGGAGAGCATCGCGCGGCGCAGCTTCGGCTTGCCCATCTCGAACGGCGACGCCGAGCCGTTCAGCACCCACTCGGCCCCCTTCGCGCGCAGCTCGGCGATCGGGTCGAGGCGGTAGAGGCGGCGCGGCCAGAAGCGCTCGTCGTTCCAGAGGTCCTCGCAGATCGAGAGGCCGACCGGGACGTCGCGCGCCGTCACGACGGTGCGGGCGTCCGCCGGATCGAACCAGCGGCGCTCGTCGAAGACGTCGTAGTTCGGCAGCAGCGACTTGCGGCCGACCACGCGCACCGCGCCCCCCTCGATCCAGGCGAGGCTGTTGCACCGGCCGAGCCCCGCGTCGGTGGCGTGCGACTCGACGAAGCCGACCACGACGATCGGCCCGCCCGAGAGGCGGCGCGCGAGGTCGTGCAGCGTCGCCTCCCCCTCCGCGACGAAGTCCCCCATCTCGACCAGGTCGCCCGGCGGGTAGCCGTTGATGGCGAGCTCGGGGAAGAGGACGAGATCGGCGCCGCGGTCGGCCGCGCGCGCGCTCCATTCGGCGATCTTCGCCGCGTTCGCCGCATGGGCCCCGACGGTCGTGTTGATCTGGGCGAGGGCGACGCGCATGAGTCGACCCATCTTGCCGGCGCGCGCGCGCGATCTCCAGCGCGGCGGAGCGGCGCCGGACGCCGTCGCGCGAAACCGCCTTCGCGCGTCGGCGGGGCATGTCGCGTGCGATCGCGGCGGCCCCGCTTCGCACCGCTCCATCGTCCGGACCGGACCTCCTTCCGCCGGGAGAGCGCGCCATGCCGATCGCCCTCGAAGTCGCCGCGACGATCCGCGCCCAGATCGAAGAGTTCGCCGGATCGTCGCCGTTTCGACGACTCGAGAGCGGCGCCGCGACGCGCGACGAGATCGACCGCTTCCTGCTCGCCGTCGCGCGCGTGCACCTGCCGTCGCCTCGCTACGTCGCGTTCCTCTACGCCCTCGCGCCGCCGGCGTCGGAAGCGGCGCTCGAGCGCAATCTCCTCGAAGAGCTCGGTCGCGAACGCTCCGGCGAACCGTCGCATCCCGAGCTGCTGCGCGCGCTCCTGCGCGCCGCCGGACTTGGCGACCAGATCGCGCGCGTCGAGTCGGAGGCGGAGGAGGAGTTCCGCCGCGCGGTGGCGCGGCCGCTGCCGTTCGCGACGCTGCGCGACTTCGCGTTCGGAGCCCTCTGCGAGGTCGTGGCGGTCGAGACCCTGCTCGCGACGACTTCTGCGGCGATCGCACGCGCGCTCGCGCGCCACCGCGGGATCGCCGACGCCGGCCTCGCCTGGTTCCTCCACCATTCGGAGGTCGACGTCGTCCACGCCCAGCAGGGGCTCGCCGCGATCGACGCATTCGCCGCGCACTACGGAATCGACGACGAGGCGGCGCGCGCCGTCGTCCGCGCGGTCTTCCGCGAGAACGTCTTCCTGCGCCGGTACTTCGCGCCGTGAGGCTCGCGAGCGTCGCCGTCTCCGCCGTCCGCATCCCCTTCCTGGCGGCGTTCGGCCACGCCGCGACGACGCGCGCCCGATCGGAGTCGATCCTCGTGCGCGCCGGGTTCGACGGCGGCGCGATCGGCTTCGGCGAAGGCGCTCCGCGCCCTTACGTGACCGGCGAATCGGTCGCGAGCGCGCTCGAGGCGCTGCGCCGCTCGCTCGTGCCGCGCGTCGTCGACTGCGACTTTCCGACGGACGGACCGCCGGCTCCGCGCTTCGCGCGGTGGCTCGAGCTGCTCGAGGAGGCGCTCCCGACGGAGGGGGTCGACGCGTTGCGCCACGCCTCCGCGCGCGCCGCGCTCGAGATGGCGCTGCTCGACGGGCTCCTGCGGCAGTGCGGTGAATCGGCCTCGGTGATGCTCCCGCCGACCTGCGCGAGCGTGCGCTACTCCGGCGTCGTCGGCGCCGGCACGGTCGCGGACGCGCGCCGCACCGCCGAAGCGATCTGCGCGCTCGGGATGGGCGCCGTCAAGGTGAAGGTGGGCGCCGCCTCCGACGTCGAACGCCTGGCGGCGGTCCGCGCGGTCCTCGGTCGCGACGTCCGCCTGCGCGCCGACGCGAACCGGGCGTGGTCGTTCGACGAGGCGTGCCGCGCGCTCGACTCCTTCGCACCGTTCGAACTCGAGGCGATCGAGGATCCGCTGCGCGAATGCGACCCCGGGAGCGCGCGCCACCTGCGCGAGGGGACTCCGGTCGCGCTCGTCCTCGACGAGCCGGTCGCGTCTCTCGCCGACCTGCGCCAGTATGTCGCGGCCGGCGCGTGCGACGTCGTCAACGTGCGCGTCTCCAAGTGCGGCGGGCTCGCGCCGTCGCTCGCGCTCGCGGCGTTCGCGCGCCAGCACGGCGTGCGCGTCCAGGTCGGCTGCCACGTCGGCGAGACCGCGATCCTCTCGGCCGCCGGACGCCATCTCGCCGCCGCGCTGCCCGACCTCTTTGCGCTCGAGGGCTCGTTCGGGACCCGGCTGCTTTGCGAAGACGTGACCGTGGCTCCGGTCGGCTTCGGTCGCTTCGGCGAGGCGTCCCTGCTGGCGGGAGCCGGCCTCGGCATCGAGGTCCGCGAAGACGTCGTGCGCCGCCACACGACCGCGCACGTCGCGCTCTTCGGAAACGGTGCCGGGCCGTGAGCCTCGCGGAGTCGTCGTTCGAGGCCGCGACCCGCTCGCCGGAGCGGAGCCAGGCCCGCTGCCTCGGGCGGCTGCTCGCCGGCGCGCGCGACACCGCCTTCGCGCGCGAACACCAGCTCGATCCGGAAACGACCGTGCAGGAGTTCCGGCGTCGCGTCCCGGCGCGCGACTACGAGGCGCTCCGGCCCTATTTCGAGCGCGTGCTCGCCGGCGAGCGACGCGTCCTCACGCGCGAGCCGGCGCGACGCTTCGTCTCGACCAGCGGGACGACCGCCGCGCCGAAGCTCCTGCCGGTGACGCGCACCTTCCGCGGCGAGCTCGCGCGGCTCGGCGCGATCTGGCTCGAGCGCGCCCTGCACGACCACCCGCGCCTGCTCGAAGACTCGATCCTCGCGCTCGTCGGCGCCGATCGCGAGGGCGCGACGGCCCGCGGTGCCCCGGTCGGTTGCGCGAGCGGGCTGGCCTGCCGCGACGCGCCGCGCTTCCTGCGCGAGCGTTTCGCCGTCCCCGCCCGTCTGCACGCGATCGCCGACGACGACGCGCGCTACCGGCGCGTCGCGCGCATCGCGGCGACGCGGCGGATCTCGTGGATCGCGACGCCCAATCCGACGACGCTGTTGCGGCTCGCCGAGACGATCGCGGAGGAGGCGGACGCGATCCTCCGGGCGAGGGGGCGACGCCCCGGCGACCGGAGGATCGCGTCCGCCCCCGCCGGTCGCCGGGGCGTCGCCCCCTCGCCCGCGACCTCGAGCGGAAGATCGCGGCCGATGGAGCACTGCTGCCGCGCCACCTCTGGCCCGAGCTGCGATTGATCGGCTGCTGGCTCGGCGGCAGCGTCGGCCTCCACGCGAAGCGGCTCGCTCCGCTCTACGGGGCCGACGTGCCGATCCGCGATCTCGGCTACCGCGCGAGCGAGGGGACCTTCACGATTCCCTGGTCGGACGCCACCGCGGCCGGCCTCCCCGCCCTCGAATCGACGTTCTTCGAGTTCGCGCCGGAATCGAGCGAGGATCTCGCCGAGGCTCCGACCCGCCTCGTGCACGAGCTCGTCGACGGCGGCCGGTACCGCGTGCTCGTCACGACCAGCGCGGGGCTGTGGCGCTACGACCTCGGCGATCTCGTCGAGGTCCGCGGCTTCCGCCGCCGCGCGCCGCTGCTCGCGTTCCTCCGCAAGGGCGACGACTTCTCGAGCATCTGCGGCGAGAAGCTCCACGTGAACCACGTCGTCGCCGCCTGGTCGGCCGCGCAACGGGAGCGACCCCTTCCCGTCCGGCAGCTCCGCCTGATCCCCGACGTCGGCCGCGCCCGCTACGACGTGCTGCTCGAATTCGACGGGGCGACGCCCCCGGACGAGCGGCTGCGCGACTGGGTCGCGCGCTTCGACGCCGCGCTCGCGCGCGACGACGTCGAGTACGCCTCCCGCCGCCGCTCGCGCCGGCTCCACGCTCCCGCGCTGCACGTGATGGCGGGCGGCTGGTCCCGCGAGGTCCAGCGCGACGACGTCCGCCACGGCCGCCGTGATGCGCAGTACAAGTGGCGCCTGCTGGCGGCCCGGTGGGACCGGACGAGCACGCGCCACGTCGTGCGATCGCTCGCTCTGGACGCGCCTCAGCGGATCCTTCCGATCCAGGGGAGGAAGCGGCCGACGCGCTGCGCGTAGCGAACGTACGCGGCGCCGTACGTTTCACGGAGGTGGCGCTCCTCCGCCGCGACCTGCGCGCGCATGCCGGCGCATGCGGCGAGCAGCGCCGCGAGCGAGATCCAGGTCGGCGCGAGCAGGACGAATCCGACGACCGCGAGCAGCACGAACGAGTAGATCGGGTTCCGGCTGAAGCGGAAGAGGCCGCGCGTCACGAGCCCCAGAGGCGCGCCGGCGTCGATCCCGATCCGCCACGACGCCCCCATCTGCGCCTGCGCCGCCATCTCCAGCGCGGTGCCGATCGCGAGGACGACCGCGCCGATCCACACCGGCAACCGGAACATGCGGCAGGCGTCCAGCGCATGCGGTCGCACCGCGAGCACGATCGCCTGCGCGAGCAGCACGCCGACGATCCCGACGAGGAGGCGGCGACGCGCGACCTCGCCCCGGTCCCGCGCCCGCAGCAGGACGAGTCCCGACGTCCCGTAGCGCCGGCGGTACAGGACGCTCCGCGCGCCCATGCCGAAGACGAGGAACGTCGCGATCCCGACGAGTGGAAGCCAGCGCTCCATGGAGCCTCCCCGACGTGCCACCGGCTCTACGCGAGGAGCGCCCACTCTTCGAAACGGATGCCGACGAACGGCTCCGGACCCGGAAGCCGCGGTGCATGCGGTGACGCTCCGCGCGCCGTCTCACGCGAAGAGCGGCAGCGCCTCGAATTCGTTCCCGAGTACGCGCTTGGGCGCGACGCCGAACCACTCCTTCAGCAGCGTCGCGTAGACGCGCCGGAAATCGATCGAGTGGACCAGGTCGCCGTCCTCGCCGCCGTCGAGGTCGGCCGGCGCGAGCGACGGCGCGCGGCCGACGAGGCCGCCCTTCACCGCGCCGCCCAGCACGAAGAGCGGCGCCGCGGCGCCGTGGTCGGTCCCCTTCGAGCCGTTCTCCTTCACGCGCCGCCCGAACTCGCTGTAGACCAGCACGGCGACGCGGTCGAGCGCCTGCGCCGCCTCGACGTCCGCGAGGAACGCGCCGAGCGCGCCGTCGAGCTCCGCGAGCAGCAGCGCATGCGCGTCGGCCTGGAAGGCGTGCGTGTCGTAGCCCTCCTGCCTCACGAAGTAGGCCGCGCACTCGAAGCCGCCGGCGATCAGCTGCGCGGCGACCTTGAGCTCGCGCGCGAGGCCCGTGTCGGGCCAGGTCGTCGCAGACTTCCCCTTCTCGACCGCCGCCTCGACGCGCGCCGCGCTCGCCCGCGTCTCGCGCGCTGCGTCCTTCAGGAGCGCGAGCGCGCCGCCGCCGGAGTGCTCCGCTGCGGTGGTCGTCGTCGCCAGCCGCGCCAGCGCGTCGCGCCGCCCCTCTTGGGACGGATCCTTCGGGCCGACCGGCACGCGGAAGCGCCCGACGTCGGCGACTTGCAGGGCCGACGAATGCTCGCCCACCAGCGCGAGCGGGACCTTCGCCGTCCCGACCATCAGCGCCGGGAAGCCCGGCCCGATCGGAGCGCGCCGCCCCGCCGACTCGCACTCGCAGACGCGCCCGATCCAGCCGGTGCGCGCACGCTCGGGCTCGAGCGACGCCGCGTGCCAGATGTCGGTCGAGCGGAAGTGGCTGCGGTCGGGGCCGGGGTAGCCGACCCCCTGCACGATCGCGAGCTGGCCGCGGTCGAAGCGGCTCTTCAGCGCGGCGAGCTCCAGCCGCAGTCCGACGCCGTCGGCGATCTTCCGCACGCCCTCCAAGCCGATCCGCAGCGACGGTCGCGCGCGGACGTAGAGCGGGTCGGCGAACGGCACCACCGTGTTGAGCCCGTCGTTGCCGCCGCCGAGCTCGACCACGAGCAGCACGCGCCCGGCCGGCGCGCCCTCGAGCGCGCGCGCCCATGACAGCCGCGACAGGAGCGGCGCCGCCGCGGCGCCCAGACCGGCCAGAAGGAATCCTCGGCGTGTGGTCGCCATCGAGCAGCTCCCCGTTTCAGTGCAGGTTCGCCTCGGCGCAGCAGAGCAGCAGGTGCGCGACGTTGCGCACGCGCGCCTCGCCCGTGCCGGCGGCAGGCGACGCCGCGAAGGCATGGAGCGCGGCGCGGCTCGACGTGCCGAGCGGCGCACCGAGCAGCACGTCGCCCATCCGCGCCACCAGCGCGTCTCCGTCGGCGGCGAAGGCGTCGCCCGCCGCGCGCTTCCAGTCGGCGCGCACGTCGAGCGCGCCGCCCCCGAAGGCGACCGCCTCCGCGAAGCGGCCGCGCTCGAGCAGCGTGCGCGTGTTGATCCAGGCGGCCTGGCCGTCCCACCCCTTCACGTTGGGCGGCGCGAAGAGCGCCTGTCCCATCGTCGCTGCCGTCTCGCCGAGCTCCTTCCAGGAGGCGGTCGCGCCGACGGCGCGCAGCGTCGCGACGCAGTATTCGACCGGCGACGGGATCAGCGCGCCGCGCATCTCCGGCGCGAAGAAGTGTCGCGACGCGAACAGCCGCGCGAGCGTCCGTCCGACGTCGAGCTCTTCTTCCTGAAGCGCACTCGCGACCTCCGCCACCGCGGCGGCGTCCGGCTCCGGATGGACGTAGAAGCACAGCAGCTTTCTCGCGAGGAAGGGGGCGCACGCGGGGTGCTCGACGCAGAGGTCGACGACGTCTCCGCCGTCGAGCCGACCGCTTTTCCCGAGCACCTTCTTCTCCCCGCCGTCGTGCTCGTGCTCGTCGAGCCAGAAGTCGAGGTGGCGCACGTGCCAGCCGGTGAACGCGCGCGCCGCCTCCTTGACGTCGGCCTCCGAGTAGCGGCCGACCCCCATCGAGAACAGCTCCATCAGCTCGCGCGCGTAGTTCTCGTTGGGACGCAGCCGCTCGTTGCTGTCGGAGTCGAGCCAGATCACCATCGCCGGATCGCGCGAGACGGCGTGCAGCAGCGCACGGAAAGACGCGACCCCCGTCTCGCGGAAGAGGCGGTACTGCCGCCAGATCAGGCGCAGGTCCTGCACCTTCTCCACCGACGTCGCGAAGTGGCCGTGCCAGAAGAGGGCGAGCTTCTCGGGCAGCGGCGCGCGCGTCTGCGCCATGCGCAGCAGGCAGAGCGCGCGCAGCTTCTTCAGCGGCTCGCCCGCGGCCATCTTGCCGGTGTCGGCGGCCACCGCGACCTCGTTCGCGGTGCGCGACGTCCACGCGGCGTCGCGCCCCTCGTCGGCCGCGAGCAGCGACTCGAGCGCGGCGTCGAGGCCCTTCCGCGCCAGCGCGCCGCAATCGTCCCACGGCAGGCCGAAGCCCGCGCGCCGGAAGAGGTGGCGCACCTCCGCAGGGCCGAACGGACCGTCGGCGCCCGGCCGGTAGCGGGCGAGCGCGCTCACGACCCCTCCGTGCGCGCCGCCTTGGTCGCGGGCGCGAGCACGCCTTCGAGCGAGAGCTCGAGCGCGTCGTCGCTGACGCGCTCGAGGATGCGGCCTTCGGAGAGGAGGTCGAGCAGCTGGACGCCGAGGTCGAACTCGAGTTCGGCCTGGACGCGCGTCTTCCCCTTGTTCGTGACGGCATCGCTCACGAGATGGTCCCGGTTCTCGCGCAGGCTCTCCGCGATCGCGCGGCCGTCCATGCGGACCGCCGCAGTCGTGCCGGCGGGCCACGGCGACGACTTCGCGAGCGCCGCGGGGTCGCTCTTCAGGAGCCGGACGAGGTCGTGCAGCATCTCCTCGGAGGTGGCGAGGACGATGCGGTCGTTCAGCCACGTGAGCGCCGGCGCGTAGTTGAGCGACGTGTCGGGCGTGCGGTCGTCGTCGGGCAGCATGCGGCCGCCGTAGACGGTCACTCCCTCGAACGGCTCGACGAACGGCAGCAACTGCGCGTTGCGCTTCTGCGCGTTGTCGGCGTTCAGGATCCCGATGAAGGTGTTCACGCCGATGGCGAATTGCTCGCCGAGCTTCTTCGCGTCGCCCTTCGTCTTCCAGACGAACGCGAAGGCGGGAACTCGCACGCGCGGCGGCGCCTTGGCGTTCGGATAGGTCTGGCGCGTCACGACGACGACGAGCTCGTCGTCGAGCTGCGGCAGGATCTCGTCGGGGAAGCTGCGGCCGCCGAAGAAGAGGCCGAGGCCGGTCTTCGCCTGGGCGAACTCCTGCTCGGTCTTGGGATCGCACAGCTCACCGCGGTCGCGCCAGAAGAGCTCGCCGTCACGGCGCAGCGAGAGGGAGACGAGGAGGTTCTTCGGCGCGAGCGCGCGCAAGGGCTGCTGGGCGCGCGCATGTCCGAACGAGCGCAGGAACTCGGGGCGCGACGCCTTGGGCGACGGCACGCGCAGCGCGAGGCGGGCGCGGTCGCCGGAGAGCTCGAGCTCGCCGCAGAGGACGTCGGCGCGGCCCGCCGCAGCGAGCAGGTCGCCGAAGAGCAGAGCGCCGACCGAGTTGTCGCTCTTCGGGAAGAGCGGGCCGTCGGTCTTGAGCGCGGCGGCGGCCGCGACGTCGAGCGCGAACTTCACCTGCGACCCCGCGCCGAGCGTCGCGCGCATCCGCTTCACGAGCGGGCCGACGGGAGCCGGTGCCGCGGTCGCGCCGGGCTGATTCGCCGTGTTCGCCGCGGCGCGATTCGCGACGTCGCGCTCGAGCGTCGCGTGCGCGAGCGCTTCACTGGTCGCGACGACGAGGTCGCCGCCGGCCGCGGCGAGCCAGACCTTGCCGTCGAGCACGACGCCGTGCGCGCCGGCGTGGTCGAAGTCGCGCGGCGGGTTCGCCGCCTCCTTCGAGGCGGACGCGAGTGCACGGGCGGCGTGCACGAGCTGCTCGGCGACGTCGGGGTCACCGGTGCGAGCGACGGCGACGAGCACCGGCGCGCCGGGCGCCGTCCCCTCGACCACCAATGCCACGACCAGCGGGTCGCCGAGCAGCGCCGCGGCGAGGTCGGCCGGCTTCAGGCCCGACGCGAGCTGCACGAAGGAGAGGCCGGCGAGAAGCTGTGCGTACTCGGGCGTCTTCTCCATGCGGCGGAACGCCTCGAGCCCGGCGATGCGCGCGTGCAAGTCCGAAGCGAGGTAGCCGCGCGCGAGCGCCGCGAGTCCGCGCGCCTCGAGGACGGCGACCGCCTTTTCGGGCAGCACGCTCGCGAGGTCGGGGGCGGTCGTGGGCGCAGGCGCGGGCGCCTTCGCGGCCGGCGCTTGTCCTTGCGCCGGAGCCGGCTCGCCCCACTGCCACGGCGACCGTGCGGCGATCGGCGCGAGCGAGAGCAGGCCGACGAAGGCGGCCGCCACGGCGAGGCGGCCGGCGATCGAAGGAAGAGGATTCGTGCGGCGCATGGGCAGGCTCCGGGGGGCGTCGCGTCGAAAGAGGCGCCCGGGGGCGGCGCGTGAAAACTTCCGGGGGCCTCAGCGCCGCGCCGCCTGCCAGGCGGCGTCGAGCTCGTCGAGCCGGGTGGCACCGAGGCGCGCGGCGATCTCTGCGTCGCGCGCGGCCGCCTCCTCCGGCAGCGAGCGGCCGTCGAGGCGCAGCAATTCGAAGAGGCCGGCGGCGCGCGGATCCTTCGGGCCGCGTTCGAGGCAGAAGGCGACGAACGACGTGGCGAGCGCGCTGCGGCGATTGCTTCCGGCAGCATCGAGACCCGGTTCGAGGGTCCGCCACGCCACGAGATCGGAGAGCGACGGGAGCGGCGCACCGAATCCCGCGGAGCCGTCCACCGCGGCCGGATCCTTGAAGCGCATCGCGTCCGCGAGAGATTCGCTCGCCGCCGCGCCGACCACGCCGACGATCAGCCATTCGAGCGGCTGGCTCTCCGGCCCATGCGCGAGCATCCTGCGCATCTGCTGGACGGCCGCCATGCGGCCGATGTCGCGCACGTCGAAGGCCTCGTCGGCGGCGCGGACGCTGAATCCAGCGAAGAGCTCGATGTCGAGCGGCAACGGATCGTCCTGGGACACGTGGACGGCGACCCACAGTCGCGTCGACGCGGCGATCTTCGCCGGAGCCAGTACGAGCGCTTCGAGGCGCTCGCCGAACGGAACGAGGAAGCGGAGGAGCTTCTCCCCCCGATCGGAGCTGCCGCGCTCGGAGGTGACGACGAACATGCGCGACGACGGCTCGGCGCGGACGAAGTAGCGGGCCGCGTCGCGGCCCACGCGATCGCGCAGCTGGGCCACCGCCGTGGCGGCCTGCCGCTTCGTGCTCTCGCCGGATCCCTCCTCGCCGAACTTCGAGAGCGGCGTCCAGGACGACTTCGCGACGGGCGTCTCGCGCGGCGCCGTCGTCGCAGCCGGCGCCGGAGTCGGCGCCGCAACGGGATTCGCAGCCGGCGCGGGACCCGGCGTCGGCGCGACGACGGGCGGCGGCTCGTGCTCCACTTCGACGATGGGTTTCGGCTCGAACGCGGGCTTCGTCGCCGCGGCCGAAGGGGGCGGCGCGGCCTTCGCCGATGCCAGCTCGTCCTGTCGCCGTCCGAGCGCCCGCCAGCCGAACGCGAGCGCGACGACCGCCGCGATGCACGGCAGGGAGACCGACCACGGAATGGGTGCGTCGCGCTTGCGATCCACGGCGCGATTGTAGTCGCGTGCGCCGCGCCGGCGGCGGAGCTTCAGCGTGCGCGCGGCAGCGCGAGCTCGAAGCAGGCGCCCGATCCGTCGGCCGTCTCGAGCGTGAGCGCGCCGCGCAAATCGGCCGCGATCCCGCGCGCGAGCGCGAGGCCGAGCCCGACGCCGGGCGCCGGGTCGCCATTGCGCGCGCCGCGGTCGAAGGGCGCGAAGATCTGCCGCGCCGTCGCGGGATCGACGCCCGGCCCGTGGTCGCGCACGCGCAGGACGACGCGCGCCGGCTCGACGCGGGCCGAGAGCTCGAGCGCCGCGGGCGTCGACCCCTTGGCGTACTTGCAGGCGTTGTCGACGAGGTTGAAGAGCACCTGGCCGACCGCGTCGACGTCGGTCTCGAGCTCGGCGGCCCCCACTTCGCCCCCGACCTCGCCCACGACCTCGAGCGCGAGCCCGCCGTCGCGTGCGCGCCGCTCGAGCACCGGCCGGTGGCGCGCGATCAACTCCGCGAGCGCGATCCGTTCGCGCCGCGCGCCGCCGCGCCCTTCCTCGAGACGGGCGTAGGCCAGCACGTTCTCGACCAGCGTCGAGAGGCGCGTCGACTCCTCCTTCAGCGTCTGCAGGTAGAGCGCGCGCTGCGCCGGCTCGCGCACCATGTCGTCGGCCAGCATCTCCGAATACATGCGGAACGTCGTGAGCGGCGTGCGCAGCTCGTGCGTCACCGCCGACGCGAAGCGGTTGCGCCGCTCGCCGAGCTGCAGGATCGCACGCAGGACGAAGCCGGCGGCGACCAGCGCCGCGAGCGTCGCCCCCCACGTGACCGCGAGCGTCCCGTGCACCGGCCGCCAGCCGCCATTGGCAGCAGGCGCGGGCGGCGGCTCGGGCGCGGCGAGGCGGACCGGGATCGTCGCGAGCGACGACGGCTCGCTCCCGGTCCAGTTCACGTCGGTCAGCGTGAGCGGCTCGAGGCGGCACGCCGGCAGCAGCTCGGCGACCTCGCCGATCAGCGCGGTGCGCAGCGCCGCCCAGTCGAGCCAGACGCCCTGCAGGAACTCGACGTCGCCCACGTCCACGCGCCGGAACAGGAAGAGGTCGGGCTCGCCCGCGCCGAGCCAGAGCGGGATCAGGGTGCCGACGTGCACCGTCGTGACGCCCCCCTCGATCGGCTTGAACTCGAGATTCGATCCGGCGTCGTTGTTCCCGCCGGCGTTCGCGAGCAGGTCGGCCGCGCTCTGCGCGTCGCGCTTCGACTTGTAGGTCGTCTTCTGGCGCGCCTGCGACTCGCCGGGGTCGGGGGCGACGGCGCGGAACTGCGCGCTCGGCAGCGGATGGGGCGCGAGCCACTGGCCCGAGAGCGCCTCCTCGCCCTTCTCGGCGTCGCGCACGCGCTGCCGCACCGGCTCGATCGGGACGCGCTCGCGCGCCTTCTCGAGCCAGCCGTCGCGCCGTTCGAGCATCGCGCCGGGCGCGCAGCTCGAGATGGCGAGGTCGAGCAGGTTGCCGCGCGGAACCTGCGGCGAAGTGAACGTGCCCGTGGCGTCGATTTGAAAGTGGAGGTGGACGTGCTCCGGCGCGCGATTGAGCAGCGGCGACGGCGTGAGGACGTCGCCCTTCTGGAGCTCGGTGAGGAAGCGGTTGTAGGCGCGCTCCTGCGGGTAGTAGGCGAGGTACTCGAAGTAGGGGCGCGCGCCTTCGCGGGCGAGCAGCGGGAGGACGAGCGAGTCCATGCGCCAGAGCGCGACGCGCATGCGGTCCTGGAAGCGGGCGTGGCTCCCCGCGCTGGCGGTCGCGCGCTCCAGCTCGAGCGCGGTGCGCGACAGGAAACCGAGCGCCGCGAGCACGAGCACCGCGCACGCGCCGTAGCCGGCCCACCACAGGGAGCGCGTCCGCCTCATCCGGTCTCCGTCTCGACCGCGACCTGGGGCGCCAGCGAGTATCCGCGCCCACGCACCGTCGCGACCACCGCTTCACCGCCGCCGAGCTTCTCGCGCAGCCGCGCCACGTGCATGTCGACCGTCCGCGTCTCGAGCCCACGCGGGTCGAGGCCCCAGATCCGCTCGAGCAGCTCGTCGCGCGAGACGACGCGCTCGCGCGCGCCCGACAAGTAGCGCAGGATCGCGAGCTCCTTCTCGGAGAGCGTCTCGCTCGCGCCGTCGGCGCGCGTCACTTCACAGCGCGCGAAGTCGACGCGCCCGCCCGGCCAGCTCAGCGCACCCGTCGCGGCCGGCCGCGCCGGCGAGCGGCGCAGCACCGCCTCGACTCTCGCCAGCAGCTCCCGCGCGCTGAACGGCTTGACCACGTAGTCGTCGGCGCCGCCCTTCAGCCCGTGCACGCGGTCCGCCTCGGCACCGCGCGCGGTGACCATGATCACCGGCAGCGCCGGCTTCGCGTGGCGCAGCGCGGCGAGCAGCTCGAAGCCGCCGACGCCCGGCAGCACGACGTCGAGCAGCGCCAGGTCGATGGCGGCGGCGAGGCCGGTCTGGAGGCCCTCCCGGCCGTCGCCGCACGCCGTCACGTCGTAGCCGCCGAACTGGAGCGCATCGGTCAGGCCGCGCCGGATCGCGGCGTCGTCCTCGACCACCAGCACTCGCGCACGTGCGGTCATTCACCCTTCCTCGGCGCTTCGCTCTTCGGCGTCTCGCTCTTCGGCGCTTCGTTCGAAGGCGCCGGCTGCTTCGGATCCTCGGGGAACTTGAACCCCCGCGTCGCCGCCTGCTGGCGCACCGCGTCGCGGACCGCGCGATCGAACGAGTTCTTGTCGTCCTTGGCCTGCTTCTTCATCTCTTCGGCCACGTAGGCGTCGCGCTTCGCGCCGGACTCCTGGATCTTCTTGGCGATCTCGGCGCGGCGGAGGCCCGCGTCGTCGATGCACTTCTGCTTCTGCTCGGTCGTCATCTCCCGCATCTTCTCCGGGAGCTCCTCCTTCTTCACCTCCTCGACCTTGACCGTCCCCGCCTTCACGGCGTCGACGAGGTCGTTGCGGGACCAGTAGGCGGCCCCGCCCTTGGTCATCGCCCGGGCCGCGCAGGTGGCGGCGTTGGCCCCGGAGGCGTTCGAATCCTGGGCCTTCTGGTTCTCGCAGGCGGCGGCGCCGGCGGCGCCGAACCAGAGGTAGGTGTCGTTGATCGAGTTCGAGAGCGCGGCGAGCTCGGAGTCGAAGGGGGTCGAGATCGTGACGGTGCCGTTCTGCTGGTCGATTGCGGCGAACTGGCCGTCGGCGCGCTGCGCCACTTCCTTCCACGCCGGCGCGAGGCCGTCGGCGGGGTTGCCGCAGTAGATCGAGTCGACCAGGACGCCGTGCTCGACCAGGTTCTTGCAGACGTTCCGGAAGTCGAGCTTGCTGTCCTGCTCCGCCGACTCGTTGCCGGCGACGACGATCAGCTTGAGCGCGTCCTTCTCCTCCGACCAGGCGAGCCGCGACGCCGCGTCGAGGACGCGCGCGACGAGCTCCGTGCCGCCGTTGGTCTTGAGCGCGAAGAGCTTCGCCGAGACGGTGTCGAGGTCCTCGGTGAAGGGCGCGTCGACCGCGACCCAGCCGCGCTCGGCGTCGTGGCCGTCGTTGCCGTAGGTGAGCAGCGCGATGCGCAGCCGCGGCGTCGGCGTCGCGAGTGCCAGGTCGTTCACGATCGACCAGATCTTCTGGCGCGCCGCATCGATCAGCCCGTCCATGCTCCCGCTCGTGTCGAGGCAGATGGCGAGGTCGACGGGACGCCGCGGCGCCGTCGCACCGGCGGCCTTCTTCACGGTCTCGGCGTCGCCGTCGTGCGCGGGCGCGGCGAGTCCGAGCGTGCCGAGCGCCCCGAAGGCGAGGCCGCGCAGCGTCCAGTGCCGGGCGAGGCGGAAGTGGGAGCGATCCATGGGGTTCTCCTGCTGAGGGGGGATTCAGTTCGAGGTGTTGCGGACCAGCACGCGCTTGCCGCCGTGCTCGAGAAGGATTTCGCCGGCGAGCGACAGCACGCCGGGGCGCCCCTCTTTCACGAACTGGTCGAGGAGGACGCGATGCGCGGCGCTGCCGAACTCGACGATCGAGTCGGGCTCGAGCGGCTGCTGCGAAGAGATGAGCCGCGCATCGACCCAGCGCGCGCCGCGGCGGAAGAAGGTGCGGTCGCACACCTGCTGGACGTCGGCGATCTCGACGCGGTCGAGCTTCGCGTCGACGTAGGTGTTGCGGTAGTCCTGCCAGCCCTTCGACTTGCGGTCGTTGTAGTTGCAGCCCTGCGCCACCGCCTCGTCGCCGACGCGGTGCCCGACCGCCTTCTCGTTCAGGTTGTCGCCGCAGGCGCGCGAGAGCTCGCGCCAGTTGCCGAGGTCGGCGCCGTCGGTGGCGAGGAACGACGTGTACTCGGTGAGCACGCCGAACTCGGTCGAGAGGCGCAGGATCTCGTCGGAGAGCTCGCGGAAGCGCGGATCGGTCAGCACGCCCGTCGGCCGGCCCGGCAGCGCGACCGAGAGCGTCGCTCCCATCTCGCGCACCTGATCGACCAGGAAGGCGATGCGGCGCGTCGCCCACAGGCGCGGCACGAAGGCGTTGCGCGTGGTCGCGTGCGAGAGCTCGAAGTGGAAGCGGAAGTCGCGGGTGCGGCCGGCCGATGTGCCGGTGATCCGCAGGTCGAGCGGCCCCTCGCCGACGTAGCGGCCGAGCAGGACGAGCGAGTCGCCCTCGAAGCAGTCGGGGATCTGCGCCGGGACGAGGTCGCGCACGCGGCGCGTGTCGACCTCGCCGTCGCGACCGAGCACCTCGACGCGCAGGTCGGAGAGCAGCGGCCCGCGCAGGCGGCGGTCGACCTCCCCCACCTTCACCTCGACGTCCTCGCCCGGCAGCACGTAGGTGGTCGAGGCGCGCGTGACGTCGGCGATGCGGTCGAGCAGCGGCGCGTTCACGTCGCTGCCGACGCCGAAGGTGAAAACGCGCCGCTGGTGCGGGTTGCCCTTCTCGACCAGCTCGCGGATCGCCGCCTCCGAAGTGGTGCGGACGGTCGGGATCCCGTCGGTCAGGAACAGGACGATCGGCAGGCGCTGCGCGTCGTGCGGCTGGCGGAGCGCTTCGTTCAAGGCGTCGTAGAGGTTGGTGCCGCCGCTCGGCCGCATCTCCTCGAGGTAGCGGCGCGCTGCGCGCTGCTGGTCGCGCGTGGCGGCGACCGGGCCCGCCGCGAACTGCGCGACGGTCGTCGAGTAGTCGATGATGTTGAAGGCGTCGGCGGGCGAGAGCCCCTCGACCACCTGCAGCGCGGCGGTGCGCGCCTGGTCCATCTTGGGGCCGGCCATGCTGCCCGAGCGGTCGATCACGAGCGTGACTTCGCGCGGGCGCGGGCGCGCGTCCGCCGCCGGCTTGGGCGGCGCGGCGACCAGCAGGAAGTAGCCGCCGCCGCAGCGCCCGTCGGGATAGGCGAAGAGCGACGCCGCGAGGTCGCCGTCGTTGCGCAGGAAGGAGAGGCGGAACGCGCCGGGGTTGGTGGCGCTCGCCGCGGTGACGCTCGCCCGCACGAAGTCGCGCGACTCGCGCCGGACCTTCAATTCGTGGCTCGGCGAGTAGATCGTCGCGACGCCGCCGTTCGAGCGGACCTCGACGTCGATCGCCCAGGGCGCGCCGTGCGTGAGCGACTCGCTGCGCGGCAGGACGTAGTCGATGCGCGCGCCGTCGCGCGCGAGCAGGTGCTCGTAGGTGAGACGCACGCGCTGCTTCGCGCCGGGGGCGATCGGGAACACGCTCGAGCGGACGAGGTTGCTGCCGGCGAACTCGAGCAGCGCCGGATCCTTGATGCGCGCCACGATCGAGTCGTAGAGGCGGCGCGCCTCTTCGCGCGGCAGGATGCGCGCAGTCGGCTCGGGAGCCGGGCCGTCGAAGCCGAAGCCCGAGACCGCCGCGTCCTCGGGCACTGGCAGCAGCAGCACCGCCTCGGACTGGACGCTGCCGCGGTTCACGAGCTCGACTTCCAGCGTCGTGCTCGCCGTCTCTTCCAGGATCTTCACGCTCGCGCGCACTTGCACGATCGCGAGCCCCTGCTGCGCCGGGTACACCGTGAAGCTGCGCGCGCCCGGCACGACGAAGTCGGTGCAGCGCAAGAGTTCGGCGTCGGACGCGAAGAGCGGCGGCAAACCCGATTGCGCAGGCGCCGGCACCGCCGCGGCCGAAACGACAAGCGAGGCGATCAGCGCGCGGCCGACCGACGCGGCGAGGGGCATTCCAAGGTTCATTGCAGGCTCTCCGAATTGGGGCCGCGGCAGACCTCGAGTGCCGACCGCGGTTCCCTCGCCTCTTCGTCGAAACCTACGGCGTCCGCGCGGGGAGGGCGGTCACGCGGGTGTAACGCGCGACTCGTGAAGCGATTTCCTCTGCGGTGGCGTTGGCAGGAGAGATCGCGAGGAACGTCCGCCCTCCTCGCCGGAGAATGGACCCATGCCGGAGATCGGAGCCATGGAAGGAGACGCCGCCGCCCGCCCGATCGAGGAGCTGCTCACCCACCGCCGCTTCGTCCGCTCGCTCGCGCACGCGCTCGTGCACGACGCCGCCGCCGCCGAGGACGTCGAGCAGGAGACGTGGCTGCGGGCGCTGCGCTCGCCGCCGGCCTTCGACGCAGGCATCCGCGCCTGGCTCAAGCGCGTCGTGCGCAGCGCCGCGAGCGACGCGAACCGCCGCGACGTCCGCCGTGAAGCGCGCGAGTCGTCGTCGGCCGGCCCGGAGGCGCAGCCTTCGGCCGCCGAGATCGCGGCGCGCCTCGAGACGGAGCGGCGGCTTGTCGAGGCGGTGGGCGCGCTCGACGAGAAGTACCGGCGCGTCGTCTTCCTGCGCTTCTTCGAGGAGCTGCCGCCGCGGGCGATCGCGAAGCGGCTCGACTGTCCGGTCGCGACGGTGCGGACGCAGGTGGCAAGGGCGCTCGAACAACTGAGGAAGAGGCTCGACGAGGCGCACGGCGGCTCGCGGAGGGACTGGCTTGCGGCGATGGCGCCGCTCGCGCTGGCGCCGACGAGCCTCGCGCCGCTCGCGACGTGGGCGGCCGCGGCGGTAGTGGTCGTCGCGCTGTCGATCCCGGCGTGGCGGACGTTGGCGCCGGGGCGACGAGCGGCCCCCTCCGACGGGCCGGCGAGCGCGCTAACGGCCGAGACGGCTCCGTCGAAGACTCCGGCCGCGACTTCCGCCGCAACCGACGGTGGCGCGACGGTCGTCGCGGAGGCGACGGCAACGGGATCGGTGAGCGGAACGATCGTCGACGGGCAGCGCGAGCCGCTGGCGGACGCCGAAGTCGAGCTGCGCGACTACTACGGCGACACGGCACGACTCGCCGTCCGGACGAACGGTGCCGGCGAGTTCCACATCGCGCGCGTCCCGTTCGGTTTCTTCTGGCTGAGCGCTCGCAAGCCCGGCGCGGTCGCGGCGCAGCGCCAGATCGACATCGACGTGAACACGCCCGACGTGACCGATCTCCGGCTCACCCTCTGGAGGTCGCGTCCGATACATGGGAGCGTCGTCGAGGCCGGCGGCGCGATGGTGAGCGGCGCGAAGGTCGTGGCGTCGTTCGACGACATCAAACGCCGCTGGCCGGCGACGAGCACAACCACGGGCGTCGACGGACGCTTTACGCTCGCCGACGTCCCGCTCCATCCCATCTTGCTTTCCGTCTTCGCGGCGGGCCACGTGCCGCTGCGAGGGCGCGCCGTGGCGGCCGACGAGAGCGAGGTGCGTCTCACGCTGTCGCCCGACGTGCCTGCGACCTTGCACGTGCGGCTCGACGCGGCGCCGGGCGTCGACCTTTCCCACGGTCTCGAGGGTCCGGTCCATCTGCGCATCGCGCCGTTCGGGGAAACGGTCTCCATGCGGGGGGAGAGCATCTACGAATTCCGCCAGGAGCTCGACCTGCCGGCTGGCACGACGTCGCTCGATCTGCGCGACCTCGCACCCGGCGACTACGAGGTGGTCGCCACATGCTCGTCGGCGCAGCTCCGTCCATCGACGCAGCGCGTCACCGCCTCGCTCGACGGTCCCTCCACGGCAGAGATCATCGTCGACCGCCTGCGCGCACCGATCGCGATCCACGGTCGCGTCCTCGGCCGGGACAGAGCTCCGATCGCGGGCGTCCGCTTCACGGCGATGTCGCACGGCTCACCAGCGACCTCCACGCACGTCGTCTGCGACGACCGCGGTTCGTTCTCCTTCGTCGGCGCGATCGGAGAACGGGAGACGCTCGGATTCATCCCGGACGATCCTGGCCAGCTTTTCGTCGGCGACTCGAGCTTTCTCCGGAGGGCCTGGCTGCCCGTCGTCGAGGGCGCGCCGATCGAGCTGACGCTTGCGCCGTGCGAACGGATCCTCGGACGCGTCGTCGACTCGAGTGGACATCCCCTCGCCGGCTGCGAGCTCAATGTGACCTCCACCGCCCGGCCCAGCGGACTGCTCGCGAAGTCGTACACCGCGGTTGACGGCCGCTTCGAATTGGCCGGCGCCCTCGCCGGCCTGCCGCTCAAGCTCGCGCTCGTCGGCGAACACGGGTACACGCCGCAGACGATCGAGCCCGGGCTCGAGCCCGCGGAGCGGCGCACCGACGTCGTCCTCCAGATTCCCCGCTTCGCACGAATCCGTGGACGCGTCGTCGACGAGGAGGGCCGTCCGATCGGCGGCGCGTGGGTGCGGGCGATTCCGGCGGCGACGCAGCGCCGCTGGGACGGTGACTTCTGGATGCTGCTGCTCGCGACGGCCGTCACCGACGACGACGGCCGCTTCGTCCTCGACTCGATCCAGCCTTCGACGAACCGCGTCGGTATCGGCACCGACCCCCGTTCGGCGGCCGAAGTGGTCGAGATCCCGATCGCGCTCGCAGAAGGAGAAGAGCGCGACGACGTCCTCTTCACGCTGTCGCGCCGCCACGCCGCGCCGGGGCGCATCCGCGTCCGCGTCGAATGGGACGACGGCACGCCGGAGCCCGACGCACTGATCTTTTCGCCGCCGACGAGCGACGACGGCCTGCGGCTCGACAAGTCCGCGACGGCCGACTTCGCGGGTCCGGCCGCCGGCACGCGGGGCGTCTACGCCCGCTACACCCAGCGCACGGCGGAGGGCGCCACCTGCGTCGACAGTGAGGTCGTCGAAGCCGTGTCCGGCGGCCCGCTCCTCACGCTCCGATTGAAGCGGCCGCGCTTCGGACGACTCACGGCGACGCTCCCTGACTCGATCCACGCCGCCGATCTCGTCGGATTGCAGGTCGATGCGTTGATCCCTTCGAGCACCGGCCAGAGCATGCGCAGGATGCTCGAAGTGCCTTGGTCCGTGGAAGGGGCGACGCTCGCGCTCGGACCGCTGACCGAAGGGCACTACGACATGCTCTCGATCGAGGGTCCGGCGATCCGCCGATTCCGGCGGGCCGTCGACGTCGCGCCCGATCGGACGACCGACCTCGGCCTCCTGAAGCTGGAGCCGCTCGCGTCGGTCGAGACGCGGGTGAGCGATGCGACCGGCGCGCCGCTCGGCGACGCCGAATTCGACGAGCACGCCGACCTGCTCCATCCGAGTGGGAGGGTCCTCTCGACGCGCACGACGCTGCACGCCGACGAGGGAGGGATCATCGACCTGCCGGGAAACACTGATCGCGGCGTCTTTCGGGCGCCCGGCTTCGCGCCCTGTCAGTGGCATCGCACCGTCAACAAGCCGGGGAGCGTCGTCCTGTTGCGTGAAGGAGCGCTCCGACTGCGCGACGTGCCCGACGAAGCGCGGACCAGTCCGTCGCCTTGGTGCTTCGCCGTCGAGGTGCATCCTGATGAAAAGTCGGCCGCCTCGTATCCCCAGTGGCTCATGTACGGAGCGTCGGTCGTCTCCTGCGAGAACGACACCCTTCCCCACCTGCCGGCGACGCGCGTCGTCGTTCACTTCTGGAGAGGCAACGACCTCACCGCCGGGAGGTTTCCCGATCGGCCCGCGCCGATCCCCGAGCAGCCCGAGCCGGGCCGCTACTACCGCATCGAGGCGGCCGTCCTCGCCGATCAGGTGTCCGACGTCTCGATCGCGCCGAAGCACTGAGGCGGCGGCGTCCGCGGCGCTCGACCGGGCTCACTCGCGCCGCCCCCGACGCCGGCCGCCACGCCCCCCGTCCGACGCCCCATATTGATGTAGTCCCACCACGGCCCTCCCCGGGGAGCCGCGCTTCGGCATCGCTCGCGGAATCGCGTCCGTCCTTCCGCGTTCTCCGCAAGAATCCCCGAACAGCGGACCGGTCGTGCCGTTCTCTTGCCGTCGCGACGAACGGCGGCAGGAGCCGCCGGGGCGAGGCGACGCCGGCAGATTCGGATGCGGGACGACGGGAGCCACGTGTTGGCGACGCCGAGCGACGGCGACGACCTGCGACGCTTCGTGCGCGGTGACGCGACGGCGTTCACGGTCCTGCTGCAGCGCCATCAAGCGGCGCTGCTGCGCTACGCGGGCCACCTGCTCGGACCGGGAGACGCGGCCGAGGACGCGGTGCAGGAGACCTTCCTGCGCCTGCTGCGCGAGGCGGAGAGCCTCCTGCAGCACGCGTCGTTCAAGACGACGCAGGCGCTCGCGCCCTGGCTCTTCCGGGTCTGCCGGAACCTCTGTGCCGACGTGCAGCGCAAGGAGGTCCGCATGCATCAGCGCCATCAGCGGGTGGCCGTCCCCGACCTCGAGGTGCCCGGCCCGGTCGCGTTCGAGGTGGAAGAGGAGCGCGGCAAGGTGCGCCAGCTCCTCGACCAGCTGCCCGAGCGCGAGCGCGAGATCCTCGTGCTCAAGGTGTTCGAAGGGAAGAGCTTCCGCGAGATCCAGGCGCTGCAGGGCGTGACCCTCCACGAGGTCTTCACGACCGCGCACCGCGCGCTGCGACGGCTCGCCGACGGCCTGCGCGCCGCCGGTCTCGCGTGACCGAGGAGCGAACCATGAACTCCACGAATCCCCACGGCAGCTTCGGCTGCGACTCCTTCGCCGAGAAGCTCTCCCTCTTCGTCTTCGGCGAGCTCGACGGCGAGCGGCGCGACGCGCTCGAGCGCCACCTGGTCGACTGCGCGTCGTGCCGCGGCGAGCGCGACGCTCTCGTGCGTTCGCTCGAACTGCTGAAGCAGGAGGGCGCGGGCGCCGCGGGAGAGACGGCGCCGCAGCTTTCGGCGGCGCGCCAGGCCAACCTGCTGGCGCACGCGCAGGCGACCGCTCCGAAACGCGGGCAGGTGATCGCGTGGCGGCGTGCGGCGGTTGCGGCGATGGTCGTCGCAGTCGCGGGCGCGGCGTGGTACGCGATGCAGACGACCGACACGGGGAGCGACCGCCGCTTCGCCTTGACGAGTGAGGCGACGAGCGTCGCTCGCGGAGAACCGGACGCGTCCCGCTTCGAGCCGCGCCCCGCTGCCGGTAAGGCCGCGGACGTGGCCGCGTCCAAACCTGCGCCTGCGGCGGCGGCGCCGGCGGGATCGGCGCCGTCGTTGACCAACCTTCGCATCGACCTCGACCGCATCGAGCAGCTCAAGCGGGAAGAGTCAAAGAGCGGCGAGATCTTGGTCGCGAGTGGCGAAGGTGCCGCCCGAGGAGAATCGAAAGTCAGGAGCCGCGCGGGCGACGGCGGGACCGAGCGCGGCCCCACCAGCACGAACCCTTCCGCTCCTTCCGGCGACATCGGCAAGCGCCTCGCCGGCGCTCCGGCCGGCCCCCAGACGGCCGGGCCCGCAACGCCGCCGCCTGGCGATCGCAGTTCCCTCGACACTTCTACTGCGGGACATCGTGGACTGGACTCGCAGCCGAAGCCCCAACCGGACCCGCTGCCGACGGCGCAGGCAGGTGCGCCTGCCGACTCCGCGAAGGCCGACGGCCACCACGGGCTGGGCTTGTCCCGTCAGCCGAAGCCGGCCGAAACAGCGCCGGAAGCCAAGGACGAATTCGTCGCGAATCCGACCATCGGATACCTGCAGGAAGACGAAGCGTCGTCCGAAGGAATCGATGCCGGAGTCGAGGAGATGCTCTCCGGATTCGAAAGGCTGCCCGAACATGTCGACCTCGACGACGAGTCGCGAACGATTCTGAAGAAGCTTGGGTACGTCGCCGAAGGGGGCGATGACGCGAACGGACAGACGTCCTACTCCCTCGACGGATTCGCGACGTCCACCGCACCCGCACTCACGCCCGCCCAGCTCGGCCGCTTCCTCGCCGCGTCGCTCAGCCCTGCGCAGCTGATGCGGGTGCAGGCGCTGATCGTCGCGAAGCTCGGGACCGCGCCGGGGCAGCCGCCGCGGCCGGGGCTCGAGGCCGATCGCGACGTCGTGGTCCGCGAGTTCCTCGACCGGCTCTCGCGCCGGCAGAGCGAGCCGCCGCGCGACATGTTCTTCCGCTACTTCGGCGACCACTCCTTCATCCCGACGCGCATCGACGCCAAGAGCACCTTCGGGATGGACGTCGACACCGCGAGCTACTCGCTCGCCCGCGCCTACCTCTCGCGCGGCACGCTGCCTCCGAAGGCGGCCGTGCGTACGGAAGAGTTCGTGAACGCGTTCCGCCACGACCTCGCGCCGCCCGACGCCGACGGCCTCGCCAACGCCGGCCGCGTCCGCGATGACGACCGGCCCCCCGCCGGCGGCTTCGCCGCGCCCGCCGCGCGCGACGTCTTCGCGATCCACATGGAGATCGCGCCGAGCCCGTTCGGCGACGACGGCCACTACCTGCTGCAGGTCGGACTGAAGGCGCGCGAGATCCCGAAGTCGCAGCGCAAGCCGATCGCGCTGACCTTCGTGATCGACGTCTCGGGCTCGATGGAACAGGATGGCCGCCTCGAGCTGGTGAAGAAGGGGCTCCACCTGCTGCTCGACCAGCTCACCGAGCGCGACACGGTCGGCATCGTGAGCTTCGAGTCGACCGGCCACCGCGTCCTCGATCCCGTCGACGCGACGCAGCGCGACCGCATCTTCGCCGCGCTCGACCGGCTGCGGCCCGAGGGCTCGACCAACGTCGACCAGGGGCTGCGGCTGGGGTACGAGATGGCCCTCTCGCAGCTGCGGCCGAACGCGGAGAACCGCGTCGTCCTCTGCTCCGACGGCGTCGCCAACACCGGCGTGACCGACCCGAAGTGGCTCTCCGCCCGCATCGCCGAGTGCAAGTCGAAGTACGTCTACCTGAACTGCATCGGCGTCGGCATGGGCAACCACAACGACGCGCTCATGGAGCAGCTCGCCGACGAGGGCGACGGCTTCTGCGCCTATATCGACCGTATTGAAGAGGCGAAGAAGCTCTTCGTCGAGCGGCTGACCGGCACGCTGCTCACGGTCGCGCGCAACGCCAAGATCCAGGTCGAGTTCGACCCGGCCGGCGTCCGCCGCTTCCGCCAGCTCGGTTACGAGAATCGCGCGCTCGCCCACCGCGACTTCCGCAACGACAGGGTCGACGCGGGAGAAGTCGGCGCGGGCCAGGAAGTCGTCGCGCTCTACGAGGTCGAGCTCGCGCGCGACGCGCTCGCGCGTGACTCCGTCGCGCGCGACACCCATGTCCCGCTCGCGGCAGTGCGCGTCCGCTACGAAGACCCCGACGCCGGCGCCGTGCGCGAGCAGGAGCGGCGCGTCGCCGTCGCCGACCTGCGCCCGACGCTCCAGCAGTCGACCCCGCGCTTCCGGCTGTCGGCCTGCGTCGCCGAGTTCGCCGAGATCCTGCGCCAGAGCGTCCACGCCCGCGACGGCTCGCTCGGCGCGGTCGAGCGGCTCGCCGAGCCGCTCGTCGACGAGCTCCAGGGCGACCCCGACGTGCCCGAGTTCGTCGCGCTCGTGAAGCAGGCGGCGCGGCTGCCCGACCTGATCCCCGTGCGCAGCGGGCTCGCGCGCGCCTGCGACGAGGTGAAGCGCTTCCACTGCTGGCGCGAGGAGCTGCGCGACGGCGCGACTGACGAGCAGCTGCGCTTGCTCGAAGAGCAGAACCGCCGCCTCGAGCAGGCACTGCGCGACGCGCTCGACCGGGCGCTGCGCCGCTCCTGACCCGAAGACCCGATCGCTGCCCGGCCGGTTTCCCGGCTCCGATCCGCCCCCGCCGGGCGGGTCGGGGCCGGCTCTTTTCCCGGGCTTTCCCCGGGGCCGCCCTTGCTGGACGATCATCCATCGTTTAATCACGATGGAACGATGTCCACCCTGGCCGCCGCCAGCAAGGCCCTGAAGGCGCTCGCCGACCCGACCCGGCTGCGCATCCTCCACCTGCTCACGCAGACGGAGCTCACCGTCGCCGAGCTGACGCGCATCCTCGCGACCGGGCAGTCGAGCGTGTCGCAGCACCTCGCGCAGCTGCGCGACGCCGGTCTCATCGTCGACCGCAAGGACGGGACGAAGAGCTTCTACTCCCGCACCGACGGCGCGGGCGCGAACGGGACCGCCCCCGCCGCGCAGGCCTACGCCGAGCTCGCCGCCTCGATCGAGGAGAGCGCCGAGGCGAAGGCCGACCTCGCGGCGCTGCGCGACGTGCTGCGCGCGCGGCAGCAGGAGGCGCAGGAGTACTTCGACCGCATCGCGGAGGCGATCGAGCACGAGTACCTGCCGGGCCGCACCTGGGAGGGGCTCGCGAAGGCGCTGCTGCGCCTCCTGCCGCGCGCGCGCATCGCCGACCTCGGGATCGGCAGCGGCGAGCTGACGCTGCTCCTGTGCGACGCGAGCGAGAAGGTGATCGGCGTCGACTACAGCCAGCCGATGCTCGACCGCGTGCGCGCGAAGGCGGAGCGCGCCGGCGTGAAGAACCTCGAGCTGCGCCTCGGGAACATCGAGTCGCTCCCGCTCGCGGCCGGAGAGGTCGACGTCGTCGTCCTCTCGCAGGCGCTCCACCACGCCGAGCAGCCGGCGCGCGCGCTCGCCGAGGCGCACCGCGTCCTGGCACCAGGGGGCCGCCTCCTCCTGCTCGACCTGCTGAAGCACCGCGAGCGCTGGACGCGCGAGAAGTTCCAGGACCGCTGGCCCGGCTTCCATGCGCGTGAGCTGGTCGCCTGGCTCGGGGAGGCCGGCTTCGAGGGCGCCGACTGCAGCGTGGTCGCGCGCGAACGCCAGCCGCCGTACTTCCAGACGCTGCTCGCGGTCGCGACCAAAGCCGCGCGGGCCCGCGCGCCGCGCGCGACGAAGGCGAAGAAGAGGACTGCATGAACCGTCCCCCGCTGCACGAGCTGGCGCGCCGCCGCGTCGTCGTCTTCGACGGCGGCATGGGCACCGCGCTGATGGCCCGCAAGCTCCCGCTCTCCGACTACCTCGACCTCGAGAACTGCAGCGAGGCGGTGAACCTGACCCGCCCCGACGTGGTCGCCGAGATCCACCGCTCCTTCTTCGCGGCCGGCTGCGACGCGGTCGAGACCAACACCTTCGGCGCGAACGAGATCGTGCTGGCCGAGTTCGGGCTGGAGAAGCGCACGCGCGAGATCAACCGGCTCGCGACGGAGCTGGCGCGCAAGGTCGCCGCGGAGTTCGAGACGAAGGAGCGGCCGCGCTACGTCGTCGGCTCGATCGGGCCCGGCACGCGGCTGCCGTCGCTCGGCCACACGACCTTCGCGCTGCTGGAGAAGAGCTACCGCGAGCAGATGCTCGGGCTCCTCGACGGCGGCGTCGACGCGCTCCTGATCGAGACGTGCCAGGACATCCTGCAGACGAAGGCGGCGCTGGCGGGCGTGCTCGAGGCGTGCGCGCAGGCCGGCCGCACGCCGACGCTCATGGTCCAGGTGACGATGGAGACCTCCGGCACGATGCTGGTCGGCACCGATCTCCACGGCGCCCTCACCGCGCTCGAACCCTACCCCCTCGACGTCGTCGGCCTCAACTGCGCGACCGGACCGCAGGAGATGAGCGAGCACGTCGCCTTCCTCGGCAAGAACGCGCCGTGGCTCGTCTCCTGCCAGCCCAACGCCGGGCTGCCGCAGATGGTCGACGGGCAGCCGCACTATCCGCTCAAGCCGCGCGACCTCGCCGAGTGGCAGCGCCGCTTCGTCGCCGAGGACGGCGTGCGCATCGTCGGCGGCTGCTGCGGCACGACGCCGGAGCACCTGAAGGCGGTCGTGGACGCGTGCGCCGCGCTCGAGCCTGCGGCGCGGAACGTCAGCTGGACGCCGTCGCTCTCGAGCC